>CALCTH010000458.1 GCA_937893795.1 uncultured Myxococcales bacterium
CTTCCCAGGGCAGCGTGCGCCGCAGCGGGTGGCGCTCCAGCCCTCGGCCCGCGCGCGCCTCACGACCCGGCTGAACGCCGCGGCGAGCGTCGATGCCGTGCCCATGCTGCTCGCGGGCTCGAGCCGGCGCGTATGGTGGCTCCGCCTCGCCTCGGACGGGGAACGCGCCCTGCGCCTTCGCTGCCGCGCCAACGGCTGTGGGCCCGTCGAACGCCTGGTGGCGCGGGAGCTCGAGGACGCGGAGCGAGAGGCTGACGCGCCCCCGGTGCGCTCGCTCGCAGCGCCGACGTCGGCAGGCCCGCCCTCGCTTCGCCTCGCCGCGGCGCGCGGGTGGCGCGCGGGGCCTCCCGCCGCATTGGAGGACTCCACGGAGGGTGCCCCGCGAGCGGTGCGGTGGATGATGGGCGTCTTGGGCGCGGCACTGGTCGGCGGGGTGCCCGCGGCGGTGCTGGCGCCGCGCCCGGACCCCGGACCGCGGGTCCGTGTCGATCCTGGAGACCTCGCGCCCTGAGCCGCGGCGCCCTACCTACGGGTTCATTTCGTCCCGAATTGGTGCATTCTCCCGGCGCCGCGGCGAAAGGGCCGGGCAGTCAGGAGAAGTACAGATGGCATTGCTCAAGCGTGGTTCGTCCGGTGGTGAGGTGAAGGAGTTTCAGCAGAAGCTCGGCCAGCTCGGTTTCGACATCGACGCCGACGGCGCCTTCGGCGACCAGACCCTGATCGCCGTGGTCCAGCTCCAGACGCTCTTCGGCTACTCGGTCGATGGCCTCGTCGGCGACGGAACGAAGGGCCTCGTCGACGCCCAGATCGGCCACGGCTGGAACCTGAAGAGCCCCGACGCCCTCAAGAGCGCGCTCCGCGCCCAGGGCAAGCTCGACGGCGACGGCAAGGTGAAGTGAGGGCCCGGCGCGGCGTGGGCGCGACCCACGCCGCGCGCCTCCGCGGGCTCGGGCCGCGCGGATGCATCCGAGGGCCGGGTCGGCCTCAGGCGAAGATCTCGGCCAGCTCTTCGGCGTCGCTTGCCCCGCGGTCGTAGCCGGCGAAGCGGAAGAAGACCTCGGCCGCGAGCGCCGTCATCGAGACGGTCCACATCACCTCGAAGCCCAAACCGAAACCGTGCTCGACGAGCGTCCAGAAGAACGGCGTCTCTCCACCGGCCGTTTCGGCGGCGATGTCGCCCATGGCCGTCGGGATGCCCAGCACGACGATGCCGAACACCAGCAGTAGGAGCCCGAGGACCAGGACGGCGCCCGTGATGCGACGCGCGTTGCCCCGTGTGAGCTCCATCGAGCGCTTCACGGCGGGGCTGCTCGAGCGGCCTTCGCACACGACGATGGGCACGGCGAGCAGGAAGCGCGCGTAGATGTAGACGACGGGGATCGCCGCGCCGAGCACGCCCAGGACCACACCCAGGATGGCCTCGCCCGACGTGACCGCCAGGATGATGCCCGGGAGGGCGACCATGAGCCCCGCGAAGCCTGTCAGGATGGCGACGCCGATCAGGCTCGTCATGTACTGGAGCCCGACGGAGAGCGTCGCGCCGAGGCGCGGTAGCGCCCGACCGGCCCGCCGCTCGCCGAGCTGATGTACGATGGAGCCCTGGGCCATGGCGACGGTGCCGAGCCGCATGAAGCTCGCGAGCGCCTCCAGGGGGTGACGCCGCTCGCTCACGGCGAGCTCGCTCCCCACGAGCTCCAGGAGAGCGGGGCCCACCGCGCACAGCGCCGCGATGGCCACGAGGCGCCCGAAGTCCGTGCTCGCGAGGCGGATGCTGGCGCCGACGAGGCCGTCCAGCCGGGCTGGCGAGGCGCGCCGCGGCGCGGCCCCGGCGTCGGCGCTCGCGAAGGGGTCGACTGGGCTGGATGCGGGGGCGGACGGTTCTGCCGCCGGAGACGCCCAGGGATCAGGTGAGGTCACGGGCGCATAGTGCCCGAGGGGTCGCAGGAGCGAAACGGCGCGTATGCCCCGAAAGGGGGCCCTCATCGAGGCGTCGAGAGCCCCGTTCCTCCTCGGGCCTCGTCGCCCTCAGTCGCGCAGCCAGCCGCCCGACGAGACCTGGAGCGTGTAGGTGCCGCCGGGGTCGAGGCGCTGATTGCGCCACTCCTTGTAGTTCCCGCTCGCGTCGACCACGCGGAGGTCCCACTGCCCGGGCTGCAGATTCGAGAGCGTGAACATCTGTCCCTGCTGGAGCACGCGGCTGCCGAGCAGATCGGGACCCCAGGTGCTCTGCGATACCGGGCTCATGTAGACGTAGTAGATCGTCTCGTTCGACGAGTTGATGATCTGCATCGTCGCCGGGCCCGCGCCCGTCGCCGGGCTCTGTGCGACGAGGCCGCCGGACGCCCCGCCGCCGCACGCGGTGAGCGTGCCGAGCACCACGACCGTCGCCAGGAGAGCCTGTCCGAGTTGCTTCACCATGCGTCCTCCGAGCCCGCGGCGCGGTGGATCGCTCTCTTCGTGAAGCGCTCCCCGCGCGCGGTGGTGTCGAGGCTACCCGGTGGCGCGCGCACCGTGGGAAACGATGAAGTCTACCCCTCGCCGACGGGCGAGCGTGATCGCGAGCCGCGCGGCGCTCAGAAGACGCTGCCGACGACGCGGAGCCTCAGCACCATGCGCACGTCGAAGGCGCCGTTCGGAAGCGGACCGCCGGGCGCGAGATCCGTCCCCGCCTCGGCGAAGAAGCGCAGCCGCCGGCCGCCGCTTTCGAAGAAGGCGGTCAGCGCCGCGTTGCGGGCCTCGTCGAGGCTCGCGTCGCCGCTCGGCATCTCGCCGGCAGGAACGCCCGGGAAGACCGCCAGCGCGTCGCCGAGGGCCTCGCCCGCCGTGTCGTTCTCCGTGGTCCAGAAGAGCCGCACGGGCTCGAGGTCCACACCGATCGTGTTGCGCGCGACCTCGTAGCTGAGCCCGAGGAGCTCGACGGAATCCACGCTCGCGAGCGGCGTGCCCTCGGCCGCGTCCACCTCGTCCTCGATGTCCACGACGTTACCGACGGGCACGGTGACGAGCAGGACGTCGGGGTCGCAGACGCTCTCCACGCAGGTCGCCGCCAGCCCCGAGAGCGTCGGGCAGCTGCCCTCGCAGGGAAGGGCGGTGACGGTGCCACCGCCCTGATACTCGGCGGGGACGTCGAAGTCATCGGTGTCCACCTCGATGTCGACGGCCGAGCGGAACGTGAGCGACACGTCGCCGCCGCACGACGCGAGAAGCGCCGCGAGCCCCGAGACTACGAGTAGGCGTCGCGCCGTCATGGCCACATCCTCAGTTGCGCGGCGTGAGGTTGAAGGGCTGGCTCAGCTCGGCGCAGCCACCTTCGGGGGCCGGGAAGCGCCAGTTCGACGCGATGCGGCGCACGCACGCGAAGACGTCGTTGTCCCGCAGCGACCCGCCCACGCGTACGTTCGTCACGGAGCCGTTAGGCTGAATCTTGAGGCGCACGTTGAGCGTCCCCTGGAGCAGGTTGTTGGCCTTCAGGCCGCGCTCGTAGCAGGAGCGAACCTGCGGCCGGTAGCCCGCGATGACGCCGGCCACGCGACGCCGGTCGAGGGTTCCCGTGCACGCCCGCGCCGTGCGCATGCCCGTGCTCATCATGGTCGCCCGTGGCGTCTCCTCCATGGCGACCACCTCGGGCTCCTCCGGCTCTTCCGGCAGCTCGTCGGGAAGCTCGATGGTCGGCTCGTAACCCGTCGAGCGGGCCGGCGGACCGAGGTCGGGCAGCGCCGCTACGGGCTCCTCCGGTGCCTCCTCGTCGTCGCCGCTCGACAGCAGGTAGATGCCGCAGGACCCCGCGATGAGCAGGAGGCCGAGGAGGGCGTATTTGATGCCGCCGCCGGACGAGGGAAGCGGGGGTTGGGTGTCGCTCATGTCGCTCGTCGGTCCGTGCGTGAGGCCCGCTTCCGTAGAAGCATGGCGGGCGGAGCATAGCGGCCAATACGGCGCGGACCAGCCTCCGCTATGAGGGAGCGAAGGAGCTCACCCGAAGCGAGGCTCCGCGAAGGGCTCGGCGGGACGGGCGAAGTAATACCCCTGAAAGAGATCGCACCCGAGCGCCTGGAGCGCGTCGAGCTCCTGAGGCGTCTCGACGCCTTCGGCCACGACCTCCATGCCCATGTCGGCGCAGAGCGAAGTGATGGAGCGCACGACCTTCTGCTTGGTCGGTGACGTCTCCACGTCCCGCACGAGCGTCATGTCGAGCTTGACCACGTCCGGTTCGAGCTCGGCGAAGGAGTTCAGCCCCGCGTAGCCGGCGCCGAGGTCGTCGACGGCGATGGAGAAGCCCATCTCGCGAAGCCGCGCCACGCAGCCGGCGGCGTCGGGAACCTCGTCCAGCGCGGCGCGCTCGGTGATCTCGAGCACGACGCGGTCGGCCATGCGCGTGAGCGGCGCGTCGGGGTCGTAGAGGGTCTCGTCCTCGAGGTCGCGGACGTGAAGGTTGAAGAAGAGCCGAAAGGGCACCTGGTCGGAGAGGTAGGGCGCCGGCGTCACGCGCCGGATGACCCGCCCGAGCTCGCGCGTCGCGCTCAGCCGCTCGGCGGCGTCGAAGAGCGCGCCAGGGTGAGGCAGCGCCGGCTCGCGGCTGCGCACGAGGGCTTCGTAGCCAGCCACGCGCTGGTCTGAGAGACGCACGATGGGCTGGTAGGCCATCCAGAGCCGGTCGAGGGCGCTGTCGAAGCTCCGCCGAAGGCCTTCGTGGTCGTCCTGCTCCGCCTTGAGGGTCTCGAGGGCCTCGACGGCCGAGCGCTGGAGCGAGAGGGCCCGGCGTCGGCGGACGGCGGCCGCCACCACGCTCCGGAGCTCATCCAGGTCGACGGGCTTGAGGAGGTAGCGCATGGCGCCGTGGTCCATGGCCTGAATGGCGGTCTCGATGGTCGGCATGCCCGTGACGAGCACGATGGGCATGTCCTCGTCGACGGCATGGACGCGGTCGATGACCTCGATCCCCGTCATGCCGGGGAGCGCGATGTCGCTGACGACCACGTGGTAGCCACCGCCGTCGAAGGCCTGCAGCGCGTCTTCGCCGGTGTGGGCGATGTCCACGTCGTAGCCGTCCCGCGTGAGCGCCCGCGCGAAGGAGCGCACGAGCGCGTCATCGTCGTCGACGAGCAGAACGCGCCCGCGCAGCGACGTGGTCGCCGACGGGGCGTTCGAAGCGGCAGCGCCCATGGACATCATCCTGAAGCGGACGAACGGTAGACCCGGGCGGCGACTTGAGGGGGTCCATGTGCGTCTGCGTGCCCTCATTCGGGGACGACCCTGAAGGGCCCGTCGTACTTTCGAACGACGACGCTTCGCGAAGCCCTCAGCCGGCGACGATGCGCACCGCGTCGGCGACGTCGTCCTTGCTGCCGATGTACAGCGAGGTTCGCTCGTGAAGCGCCCCCGGGACCACGTCGAGGACGCGCTCGCTCCCGGTCGAGGCCGCGCCGCCGGCGGCCTCGGTGACGAAGGCGAGCGGGGACGCCTCGTAGAGGAGACGCAGCTTGCCGCGGGGGTTCTTGCGGTCCGGCGGGTACACGAAGATGCCGCCGTTCAGCAGCGTGCGATGCACGTCGGCCACCATCGCGCCGATGTAGCGGAGCCGGTAGGCCTTCCGGTCGCCGTCGTCCTGCTTGACCCAGTCCACCCAGCGGCGGACGCCCGGCTCCCACTTGTGCGTGTTGCCCTCGTTGATCGAGTAGGTGTCGCCGCGGCTCGGGATCTCGATGTTGGGGTGGCTGAGGAAGAACTCGCCGATGGACGGGTCGTAGGTGAAGCCATGGACCCCGTCGGCCGGGCCCATGCTGTAGACGAACATGTTCGACGACCCGTAGATGACGTAGCCGGCCGCCACGATGTCCCGCCCGGGCTGGAGCAGGTCCTCGAGGGTTCCGCGGGTGCCGCTCGGCGTGACGCGGCGATGGATCGAGAAGATGGTCCCGATGGAGGCGTTGATGTCGATGTTGCCCGAGCCGTCGAGGGGGTCGAACTGCAGCACGTACTTGCCGCAGGGATAGGGCTCCGGGATGGCGATGGGCTCCTCGACCTCTTCGCTGCCCATGACGGCGACGCAGCCGCCCTGCTGCACGCAGCGAATGAGCGTCGTGTTGGCGAAGAGGTCGAGCTTCTTCACCTCCTCGCCCTGGACGTTCACCTCGCCGGTGAGGCCGAGGATGCCCGCGAGGCCGGCCTTCGAGACCTGGCTGGCGATGATCTTCGCGGCCAAGGAAATCTGCGAGAAGAGCGAGGTGAGCTCACCGCTCGCCTGGTCGAGCGTCCGCTGCCGGTGGATGAGGTGCTGCTCGAGGGTCTGCCCTGGGATGGCAGGCAGCGCGACGGGGGCGGCGGAGCGATTGGCCATGGCCTGGTGCTACTCGCCGGAGGCGGCGGCGCCAAGGGCGGCGGCGGCTCGCAGTGCTCAGAGCACGGAGCCGGTCCAGGGTGGCGGCGGCTCCGGCTCGAGCTCGGGCGTCGGCACGCGCTGCGGCCGATCGGGCCGGGGACCGTTCATGCTCGGCGGGGCCGGCCTGCCCGGCGGGGCATCCATCGTCGAGGGCGCCGGCGCGTCCGTGGC
>CALCTH010000459.1 GCA_937893795.1 uncultured Myxococcales bacterium
CCTCGTCGCCCGCGCCACGCCGCAGATCCCCGCCTTCTTCGCCGGCATGCCGCTCCGGGCCGCCGCCGGCCTCGCGGGCGCGCTCCTCGCCGCCGCCGCCCTCGGCGACACCCTCGCGCCCGCGCTCACGGAGGGCCTCGGTGTGGCCCTCGCGTGGCTCCGCGCTCTCGCTGGATGACGCGCCCGTCGTCCGGCTCAGCGAGCGCTTGACGATGCGACCCGCGCGCCGGTTCACTCGGCGCCTCATGGCCCGTATCGAGACGCTCATCGACGAGACCACGCTCCGGAACCGAGTCCCGCAGCTCGGCGTCAAGATCACGGAGGACCACGCGGAGCTCGACGCGGAGCTCATGGTCGTTCCGGTGCTCACGGGGAGCTTCGTCTTCGCCGCCGATCTCGTGCGCCACATCGACCTCCCCGTCTCCGTCGACTTCCTGGGCCTACGCTCCTACGTCGGCACCAAGTCGAGCGGGATCGTGGAGATCACCAAGGACCTGGGCCGCAGCCTGACGGGGCGCCACGTCCTCATCGTCGAGGACATCGTCGATACGGGCCTGACCATGCGCTACCTCCTCGAGAACCTGCGCACGCGGCAGCCCGCCTCCGTGAAGCTCGTCTCCCTGCTCCACAAGCCCGCGCGCACGCAGGTCGCCGTGGACATCGACTACCTCGGCTTCACCATCGAAGACGTCTTCGTCGTCGGCTACGGCCTCGACTTCGACCAGCGCTTCCGAAACCTCCCCTTCCTCGGCCTCGTGCACCCGGACGAGAGCACGACCCCCGGCACCACGCCGGCTCCCTGAGCGCGCGAGGGCGACGTGAGCGACAAGAACGAAAAGCGCCTGGCCATGCTCGAAGCGATGATCGCCAAGGGCTCGGACGACCCCTTCGTGCACTACGCCCGCGCCATGGCGCTCCGGGGCCTCGAGCGACGCGAGGACGCGCTGAAGGCCTTCGCCGACGTCGAGGCGCGCTTCCCGAGCTACGTGCCGACCTACCTCATGGCCGGCCAGGTCGCCACCGAGCTCGAGCGCGAGGACGACGCCCGCGCCTGGTTCGAACGCGGCCTGGAGAAGGCCCGCGCCGCCGGTGATGGCCACGCCGAGGGCGAGCTCGAAGTAGCGCTCGCGGAGCTTTGAGCGCCCGAGCGATCGCGGTCGATCTGTGCCGTGGGCACCACGCACGCGTGGTCGGTCGGGCGCCGGTGTCCGACCTCCGGCCGCCCGCGCGCAGTGAAGACGCCGCCCGCGCGCCCTGGAACGGATGCTGCTCCGTCCCGCCCCGTGGACCAGCCCGCCCTCACCGTGGTGGCCCTTGCGGCGCTCGCTTCCGCCTGCAGCCCCACGCTCTACTCACCGCCCGCCCGCACCGTTCCCCTCGAGACGCCCCGCGCGCTCGGAGAGGGGCGAACGGCCGTGCAGGGCAGCCTCGGCCTCAGCAGCGCCGTCTTCGACACCGGCGGCGTGCACGCCACGGCGCCGAGCCGCGGCTGGGCGTGAGCCGCGGGCCTTCGGCGGCCCATGGGCGCGCGGCTCGCCAACGGGCAGCGCCGGGCCGCGCTCTCCTTCGCGTTCGGAGGCACCCTCGCCTACTACGACGATGACGCCGCCGTATGGGGCGGATTCGAGCCGGGGCTCGAAATTCAGCTCGACCCGCGGCCGGTCCCGAAGCCCGGGGTGCCGCCGCGCTCGACCGCGCTTCGCCATTGACCCCGCGCGGCGCGCGGGCGGAACGTGGGGGCGATGATCGTCGTCCGCCGCTTCCCGCGCACGCTGCTCGTTCGCTTCGCCGTCACCCCCATGCTGCTCGCCTCGGCCTGGGCGCTCGTGGTGTGGCTCCTCTACGCGACCCTGGAGCTGCATCTCTTGCGCGTGCCCTTCCTGCCCATCGCGACCATCGGCACCGCCGTGGCCTTCTACGTCGGGTTCAAGAACAACAGCGCCTACGAGCGCTTCTGGGAAGGGCGGAAGATCTGGGGCGGCGTGGTGAACGCGAGCCGCACCTGGGCCGCCGGCGTGCTGGCCTATACGGAGCCCGGGGAGCACCGGGACCTGCTCTACCGGCACCTCGCCTGGACGAACGCGCTCCGGCTCCAGCTCCGCAAGACGTCGCGCTTCTTTCACCGACCGGCGCCCACCACACGCCGGCGCCGCGAGCGCCACGGCGAGCACATGCGCAACGATTGGGACGCCGAGCTGGCGCCCTTCCTGAGCGAGGACGAGCTCGCCGAAGTGTCCAAGCATGCAAACCCCGCGACGCACCTCGTGAGCGCTCAGGCGCAGCGCCTCAAAGGGCTCGAGAAGGCCGGCTCGCTCAACCTCTTCCACCAGTTCGCGCTCATGGCGACGCTCACCGAGCTCTACACGCTCCAG
>CALCTH010000460.1 GCA_937893795.1 uncultured Myxococcales bacterium
TCGCGGTCAACACCGCCGCGCGGGCCGTGGCGCACGCGGGCGGGGCGGTGGACGTGCTCGTGGCCCTCGCGCCCCTGCCCCTCGGCGACCAGCTCTCGACGAGCGCGCGCGCCGTGCTCTGCGACGTGTCCTCGCATCCCTCGACCATGGAGGCGCCGATCGAGCCCAAGCTCGTGAGCTTCGGCTCCCGGCGGGGCGCGCACCTGGAGCAGCTCTTCGGTCTGCCCGCGTTTCCGACCGAGGCCAACGTGGCCACCTTCGCGGTGCGCGCGGCGTTGAACCTGGGCGCCGACCCCATCGTTCTGCTCGGGCAGGACTGCGCGTTTCCCGACGGCCGCATGTACGCGAGCCACTGCCAGCGCGACATGTGGCGCGCACGCGCCGTGGGCGACGAGGTGCACCTCGACGTGGACGAGGCGCTCTGGAGGCTCTTCACGGACCACGCGATCCCCGAGCTTCGGCGTGACCGCCAGGTGCGCATGCCCGCCTGGGGCGGCGAGAGCGGCACGACGCGTCGGGACGCGACCGTGCCCAGCATCCCCATGTTCGCGCGCATCGCCGAGAGCCTCATCGGCATGAGCGACGCGGCGCCCGGCGCCCGGCTCATCAACGCGACCGAAGGCGGGGCACACCTGAAGGGGTGGGAGGACCGCGCCCTCGCCGAGGTGCTGGCCGAGCTCCCGGAGCGCCCGCACGGCCTCCACGAGGCCATCGCCGCGGCACCACGCTTCGCCACGGGCGAGGTCGGGCGGGTCCGCTCGGCGCTCACCCGGGAGCTGAAGACCCTCGCGCGCGTCACGGAGAAAGCCCTCCTCGCCAAGGGCGGCGCGCGGGCCACGGCCTTCGCGCAGGTGGACCGCGCCGCGGGGGCGTGTCCGCTCGCGAAGTCCCACGCGCTCCGCGAGCTGATGGCTCTCGAGCGTGGCGAGGCCCGCGGCCGGGAGGTCCAGTCGACGCGCACGCTGCGGCGCTCGGCGCAGACGCTCTTGCGCCTCCTCGCGGGCAAGGCGCCCGACCGCGCAGGACGGCGGAGGCGCCGAGAAAGGGCTTGACGAAGACGCCCTCGTCTTCCAAACAAGCCGTCCTTCGGGGCTGTAGCTCAGCTGGGAGAGCGTCGCACTGGCAGTGCGAAGGTCAGGGGTTCGAGCCCCCTCAGCTCCACTAAGTCGTTCGGGCGTGACGTCCGGGCTCCTGGAAGGGTCGTGATGAGGCGACCCCCCACGAGAGCGGGAGCGGTTGGGTAGCACCCGTAGGCTACGTGGCCCGTTCGCCGGTGAGGGCCTGGCCGGGAGCGGTGCAGCGGCTCGGCCCGCGAAGGTCTCTTGCGCCGCCGCTGCGGCCACCGAGGAGCGGTGGCGCGGGTCGACTCACGGGACCCCCAAAACGCGCCCGAAGCGCCGAAGCGCCGCTTCCGGAAGCCCAAAACGCGTTCGAAGCGCCTAGGAAGGGCTTCTTTTGGGGATTCTTGGCCGTTTCAACGCCAAAGAACGCCAATGCGGCGGCGCAAAGGCGTTCTTTGGCGGATGGTTCCGATGGTGAAGCTCAGAAAATCGAGCGTAGGCGCTTCGGTCGCGTCTTAGGTCTTCGGAAGGCTCGCCTGCTCGTTTTCGTAGGGGTTTTTGCTCATCGGCGCACCCCGGGGCTGCGACCCCCATTCCGGGGATTCCGCCCGCGGCGGGGCCCTCCCCGGCTGCCGCGTCTGCATCCGGGTCCGGCCGCGGGTCCTGAGGGGTGGCATGACGCTGGAGCACCGCGTCACGTACCGCCGCCGGCGAGGCTGCGCCGCCTGCGACGTCGTGAGCAATGGCCCGCCGACGAGCGCGGGCCTTCGGGCGCACGTTCCTCAGCGAGAGCTTCCTCCAGCGACCGTGGCCGGGCCGCTTTGTTGACGCCGACGCGGCACGCGCCGAGCTTCGGGCGATGCCGCGACGTCACCGCCCCTGCGCGCGCGCCCGTGCTGCGTGTGTCGGGGCGCTCGTGGCCCTCGGGGCGTGCGCGCCGGCGCTGGATGCGGCGTTGCTCACCCTCGAGGAGATCGACCCCGTGGTGCTCCCGGGGCGGCCGCTGCGGTTGCTGGGCGCGGGCTTTCCGAGCGGCGCGACCGGGACGCTCCGGCTCGAGGGGGAGGTACACGCTCCGGGGGCCGCGCCGCGGACCGCCGTGACCGAGGTGCCGCTCCAGGCGGAGAGCGAGCGCCTCGCCTTCGGACCGGAGGGCGGCGCGGTGACGGCGAAGCTCGGTCCAGGCACCTTCGTCGGCACCGTCGAGGCGCGCTTCCCCGCCGCCGGAGGCGGCATCGTGCGAGGGAGGCACGCCGTGGAGCTGCGCCGCGAGGGCCCCGCCGGCAGGCGCGCCGAGCGCCAGGGTAACGC
>CALCTH010000461.1 GCA_937893795.1 uncultured Myxococcales bacterium
ACGCCCATCTCCCGGTCCGCCGGTCCGCTCGAGCCGTCGTCGTCGCCGCACGCGACGGTGGCGTCAGCGGGGCTGGCAGGTGGGGCAGAAGAAGATGTGGCGGCCGCCGGCGTCGATGCGGCGGATGCGGGTGCCGCAGCGATGGCAGGGGCGGCCCTTCCGCCCGTAGACGAAGAAGCGGAGCTCTCGGCGCGTGCCGCCCTGCTTCTTCACCCGCGCGAAGGTGCGCTCGTCGAGGGTGCGGCCGCCGGTCGCGTAGGCGCGCTGGCCGACCTCGAGGGTGGCCTTGGCCAGCTTGCGGACCCCCGCGGCGTCCAGGTCCTTCACCCGGGCCTTCGGATGGACGCCGGCCAAGAAGAGGATCTCCGCGCGCAGGTAGTTGCCGAGGCCCGCCAGGAATCCTTGGTCGAGATACACCGCCGCGAGCTGACGGCCGCGGTAGGCGTCGCTTCGAAGCCGGGCCCGGAGGTCCTTCTCCGCGAGCGAGCGGTCCAGCAGGTCCGGCCCGAGCTTCGCCAGGAAGGGGTGCGCGTCGAGGTGCTCGGCCTCGAGCACGTCGATCTCCGACGCCGAGTAGAGGAGCGCGCTCTTCGAGGCGTTGTGCACGGCAAAGCGGAGCTGGCGGTTGGTGTCCGGCAGCGAGCCCGCGTTCCGCACGTACCAGCGGCCATAGAGCTGGTTGTGCGAGTACACGACGAGGCCGCCTTCGAAGCGCGTGAGCATGGCCTTGCCCCAGGCATCGACGCGCTCGACGCGGCGTCCGCTCAGGACGGGCTCCCAGCGCTTCAGGTGCTCGAAGGCGAAGCTCACCGCCGTGGCCGGCCGGCCGGCGATGGCCTTTCCCACGCGGTCCGCCGCGCGACGAATCTCGGGCCCTTCCGGCATCGGCTCGGCTCTGGGGGCCTTCCGGCCCCACGCACAGCGCGGAGCTTCCTCACAGCCGCCTCAAAGAATCCACCCAGGGTCTAAACATCCACCCTCAGTGTCCGATATGCTTACGCAGACAGGAACACGAACCCACGGGGGTGGGTCGTCGAAACGGCAACCGCAGGCGAAAGCCTCGGGCGCAAAGCCATTGGCCTACGGCGCGACGCGCTACGGCTGGACTGGCCGCCGAAACGGCTTTCTCGACTCTCCCCCTCCTTTCTGGAGCCGAGAGAGTCATGCGTAAGTTCACCGCCATCCGTCCGTCCGTCCTCCTCGCCCTCGTCGCCGCCTCGCTCGGCATGGGCTGCGCCGGAACGACGGCGCCCGCTGCCCACGCGACCTACGACGCCGAGGCCATGATGGGCGAGCACTACGCCGCCGTGCTCGACCAGGCCCTCGACGTCTACGAGACCGAGGTCCGCCACGCCGCCAACAGCTGGTACGCCACGGCGGGTCAGGCCTGGGAGGCCGCCGAGCCCCTGATTCGGCCGGACTTCAGCGCCCTGGTGGACGTCGCGCTCGCCGCGCACGGCCTCCGCCGGAGCGGCCTCGACGCCTACTCCGCGCGTCACCCCGAGTGGCTCGAAGAGCAGAACGCCCGCTTCGACGCGCGCATGACGCAGGTCCAGCCTCTCGCGTACCACGTGCTCCGCCGCGTGGACCGCTCCCGCGCGGAGCTCCCGATTCCCGGCGACCTTCCCCGTACCACCCCCGGTACGGCGGTCGCCGCCCGCTGAAGCCCTCCCGTCTCCCCTCTCCCCTCTCCCGGGGGGCTTCGCTCCCTGCGGAGGTCGCGGATTCGTCCGCGGCCTCCGCGCCCTTTTTCCGTCAGCGCACTTTCTCCCGGCCGTCGGTCACAGCGGCCTTCGTGCCCTCGTCGAAGAGGGGAAAGGAGGCTTCATGCCCGACCCCTCACTCGAGATCGCCGTCTTCAAGGTCACGGAGGCCGATGGCTTCGACGCCACGCAGCGCTCCGTGCACCAGCAGCTCTCCACCTTTCCCGGCTACCTCGAAAGCCTGCCGCTCCGGGGACGCGACGACGCGGCGCAGCGCGTCGACCTCGTGCTCTGGGCTCGCGCGGACGCCGCGGCGGAGGCCAGCGAGACGGGCCGCCAGGACCCGCGCTTCGCCCCGTTCATGAGCGCCATCGCGTCCGTCGATCACTTTCATCACTACGCGGGGGCCACGCCCGACGCGCTCGCCGGGCTCGCCGAAGGTGCCTTCGTGGAGGTCGCCGCCTACGCCGCGAGCGAGGCGACGACGGCGCTCCAGTCGCGGGCGCACGATGCGCTCGCCCTCGCGGACGGCGCGGGCGCGCGCATCGCCGGCGTGGGCGCGGGCCCCGAGCGCGCGGACATCATCGGCTGGACCTCCCCGGAGGCCTTTTCGGCGGCGCCGCAGGCCCTGGTGGCGCACGATCCGGGCCTCTCCGCCTTCTTCGAGGGCGTCGACACCAAGCACGTCTTCCTCCTCTTCGCACCCGTCCGAT
>CALCTH010000462.1 GCA_937893795.1 uncultured Myxococcales bacterium
GCTCCGGTGGAACCAAACGCGCCGCCGCTCCGTCGGCCCTTGTGAAGCGAGAGGTCGTGCTGCGCCGCGTGCGGTGCCTCGCGCCCCTCGCTCTCGTCACGAGCCCCTCGGAAAGCGAGCATCGAATGAAACTCCTCGCCACCATCCTCTCCACGTCGGCCGCCGGCGTCGCCGCCATCGCCGGCATGGCTCTCACCGCCGGTGTCGCGCGGGCCGACGCGCCGAGCTGGGCGAGCCCCGGGTCCGTGATCGAGAAGTGCGCAGGCATCGCCCGCGCCGGCCAGAACGACTGCGGCGCCAACGGGCACGACTGCGCCGGCCACGCCGAGCGGGACAACGACCCGAACGAAGGGGGGTACGGGCCGCAGGGGGCCTGCGCGAACATCGCCGGCGGGCGCGTCATCGGCACCCGCCGCATTCCGCGTCGCTAGGACGCGCGTGCCCGTCTCGCGCCCGCCGCCCGACGTGCCCTCGCTCGGCCTCTCCCTTCGCGGGGCGTGGGACGGAGCCATCGACCGGTGTCCGCCGGCCCAGCTGGAGGTGCTGGCGGAATCGCATCTCGCGCCGGGCGCGGGGAGGGCGCTTCGCCGCCGCTTCCCCGACGCGACCTTCCACGTCCACAGCGTCTGCCTGGACGTCGGCACCACCGACGCGCTCCAGCGCGACCTGCTCGGTGCGGTGGCCGACCTCGCGCGGGACCTCGAGGCCGCGACCGTGAGCGTTCATCTCTCCTTCTCGCGGGCCGGCGGCGTGGCCGTGGACGACCTGCTGCCGCTACCGCGCACGGTGGAGGCGCTGCAGCACTGCGTCGAGCGCCTGGGCGTCGTCCAGGACCGGATCGAGGCGCGCGTCTGCATCGAGAACGTCTCCCGCTACCTGGATCCTTCGCCGAGCGCCGCGCTGGGCGAGGCCGAGTTCCTCGCGGCGGTCGCCGAGCGCGCGGGCTGCGGCGTGCTCCTCGACGTGAACAACCTCTTCGTGACCTCCCGGAACCTCGGCCTCGATCTCGAGCGCGAGCTCGCCGCGCTGCCGCTGGCGGCGGTGGAGCTGCTCCACGTCGCCGGGCACGAGGCGTGGGCGTCCGGCGTGCTCGTCGATACGCACTCGGGACCGCCCTGCCCGGCGGTCGTCGCTCTGGCGAGGCGCGTGCTCGAGGCGCACCCGCGCGCCATCCCGTGCATCCTCGAGTGGGACCGGGACGTCCCGAGCTTCGCCACGGTCTCGGCCGCGCTCCACGGCGTGAGGGCGGGTCTGGAAGGGGACGCGTGACGCCCCGCGTGGACTCGGCGTCGCCCCGGGCTTCCGAGCTCGCGGCAGCGCAGCGTCGGCTCCTCGAGACCGTCTGCGCGGGTGCCGAGCCCTCACGGGGATGGGTGGTGCAGCGACGCAACGTCGTCTTCGGCATGCTCTCCCGGCTCCGCCGCGCGCACCCGCTCACGTGCGCGCTCCTCCGCGAGGAGAATCAGAAGTTCCTGGCCCGCGAGGTCGTGGGCGTCTTGCCCCGGTACCCGCGGCTCTCGGACTCCGTACGGCACGTCGTCGAACGCGAGGGCATGGCCGCGGACGTGCCCGCGCTGCGGCTCGCGCTCCGGGTCGAAGGCCTCGCCGCGCGGGCGCACCGTGCGTGGCTCGCGTGCCGAGACGACCCGCGCCGCTTCGTTCCCTGAAGGCCGCCGTCGCCCGCGCCCTCGTTTTTCTACCCAAGGGAGCGCGCCGCCCAGGCGTATGACCTCCGTGCCGCCCCGGCGGCCGGGAGGAACGAGGAGATGCGCACCACGAGCGACCGCCACGTGCTGGAGATCATCGACGTCAGGAAGCCCTGCACCGTGTCGTGGGCTGGGATGAGGGGCGAGGGCGCGGTCCGGCACTGCGGCCACTGCCGGAAGAACGTCTACGATCTCTCGGCCATAGGCCGCGCCGACGCGGAGGAGCTCATCACCCTCGCCGAGGGCGATCTCTGCGTCCGCTTCCGCCGCCGCGCCGACGGCACCGTGGTGACCGCCGACTGCCCGCCGCTGCGGCGCCATGGCCGCACCGTCCGCCGGCTGGCCCTCGCGGGGGTCACCGCGGTGGGGGTCGCCGGCGCAGCGATGGCGCTGCCGCCCGCCGGGGCGGGGTGCACGGGAATCACCATGGGCGAGCCCGAGATGATGGGCGCCATGGTCGCGCCGCCGCTGGATCCCCCGGAGGACGCGACCCCGGAGGCCGACCCGGCGGTGGAGCCGCCGCCGGCCGACGACCTCGAGGCGATGGTGATGGGTGACATCGCCTTCGTCCCCGAGGACACGCCCGGCGAATGAGGCGTCAGCCGAGCACGCGGGCGGCGAGCGCTCGGCCTTCGAGGCGAGGCGAACCGGCGCCGGTGGCCTCCGCCTCGTGCACGAGCTCCGCGACCGCGGCACAGACCGGCGCCGGGGTGCCGTGCGCGTTCGCCAGGCGGACCACCGCGCCCTGAAGTGCGTCCACCTCGGTGGTGCGTCCGCGCGCGAGGTCGTCGGCCATGGAGCTCCGTGCCTCCGGGTCGATGGTGATCATGCGCTTCGCCACGCGGGTGAAGAGCATCGTCGGTAGCGAGAGGATGCGCGGTACGTGCCGGAGCGGCACCGGCGTGAAGGTGACGGGCTCGATGCCCGCCGCGGCGAGCGCCTCGAGCAGCTCACGCTGCATGCTGGCGAGCACGCGCCGGCTCCCCCGGTCGCGGAGCTGGAGCGCGAGCGGTCGGCCGTCGAGCGCGTTGAGCGCGTTGTTCAGGTTCAAGAAGAGCTTGCCCCACGCGACGGGAGCGAAGTCATCGTGCACCTCGAGGGGAAGCCCGGCCCGCCGGAAGGCGTCCCCGTGGGGCGTGAGCATCGGGTGTCGCTCCACGGCGAGGTCACCGCTCGTCCCGCGATGGAAGCGGAGGCCGCCCTCGGGCTTCTCCGTCAGCACCACGTTGAAGGGGACCATGCCCGCGACGACTCGCTTCTCTCCGAGCACCTCGCGCAGCGTGGCGGGGTTGCCGACGCCGTTTTGGAGGCTGACGACCACGCCATCTTCCGGAAGCCCAGCGGCCAGCGCTTCCGCGGCGGCGCGCGTGTCCTTGCTCTTCACCGTGAGCAGCACGACGCGCGGGAGCGCCGCCGGCGGATGCTCGAGGAGCGCCAGATCCTGCACGTCCACGGCGTCGTCCCGGCCCTCGAGGTCCGTGAGCTGGATGCCCCCGCGCGCGGCATGGAGCAGCCAGCGCCGGCCGACGAGCGCCACGGGCAAACCGGCCCTCGCGAGGCTCGCGCCCACGTAGCCGCCGATGGCCCCGGCGCCGTAGACGAGCACGCCCTCGCTCATGGCGCGTCGCCCAGCGTCACGACGTGGCGCCCCACGAGCTCCCCGTAGCTCGGGTCCTGGGGCGCGTCGCGGAAGGCCCAGCGCCGGTGCTCGATGGCGACCTCGCGAAGACCCTCGCCATGAACCGGGACGGCGGCGGCGGTGCGCATCAGCGCGTCGCAGCCCGCGCGCACCGCCGCGTCCTCGGCAAAGCACTCGCCGCGGAGCACGTGCCGGTAGCGCCCGTCCCGGAGGGCCGGGATGGCGTGCTCCACGTAGAAGCGACGCTCGGCCCCGTCGGCGTAGCGACCGACGAGCCGGTAGTGGTCCACCACGCCGTCGCGGAGCCGCGGCGAGTACATCTGCATGGCCGTGAGCGGGTAGAGCTCGATGGCGAAGACCCACGCCACCGCGAGCAGCGCGAAGAGCACCGGGACCACGCGCGGAGGCGGCGGGGCCGGACCCGGCGGCGGCGCCGGTCGCGGCGCGGGCGCGAGGCGGCGCAGGAGCGGTAGGTCCCAGAGGTAGAAAGGCGAGCCGGGCTCGCGGTCGACCAGCGGCCACACGTAGAAGAGCGCGCAGAGGAAGAAGAGGTCGAAAAAGAGGATGTTCTGCGTGAGCAGGATCCCCGCGTGCATGCCGATCATCAGCCCGGGCAGCAGGCGCTTCCCGCCGCGCGTGACGAGGGCCATGAAGAAGCGCGCCTCGCCGAAGCGCGCGGCCAGCCCCGCGGCCTCGAAGCGCACGTCCGGCGCGTCCACGCGCTGGAGCGCGAGCGTGCTCTCGAACTCCATGGGGTTGAGCGCGTCGCGGAAGAAGATCTCCCGGAGGTTGGTGGCGTCCCACCAGCGGAGCCCGCCGTTGCAGAGCTTCGAGAAGCCAGCCTCCACGTAGCTCGCCGTGAGGATCGCGGCGACGGTGAAGCGGCCCCAGCCGTAGGCGCCGCGGCGCTCCGGCCCGGCGCGTCCGAGGCGAGCGTCCACGCTCAGCCCATCGCCGCTCGGGAAGAAGGCGAGGGCGGCGAGCATCATCCAGGGCACGAGGCCCGTGTGGTAGGGCTTGAAGGGCGCGCGCAGGAGCCCGGCGAAGACCAGGTAGAGCGCCGCCGCGACGGGAACGCTGACGCGCGTGCGGACGCCGAGGAAGGCCAGCAAGAGCGCGAGCCGCACGCCCCACGCGAAGACGGCGAGCGCCTCCGGGCTCGCGACGAAGGCGTCCCAGCCGGGCAGCGCCGCCAGGAGGCTCATGACGCCCCACCACTCGAGGAGCTCGGGCGGCACGGCGGCCAAGCTCGGCAGGTCCTCCCAGAGCGCGTTCAGGAGCAGCACGCCGGCGACGACCAGCCGCGTCAGCCCGAGCGCCGTGGCGCTCGCCTCGCCGACGAAGCGCTCGAAGAAGCGCGTGGTCAGCGCCGGGCGTCCCACGAGAAGCGCAAGCACCGCGAAGCTCAGGCCGAGGCGCCGCGAGAGGTTGTCGACGTAGGCGCCGAGCTCTTCGGCGCCGAAGCTGCTACCGGCGCCTCCCGAGAGGAGCCAGCTCCGCACGGGCCCCTGGACCACGAGCACGAGCAGCGCGCCCAGCGCCACGAGGGCCGTGGCCCGGCGCGTCGCGGGCGCCGTGCGCGAGGGGGCGGCGGTCACGCGCGGGGTCTACTTCCATGGCCCGCGCGCGCAACGCGGAGGCGTGCCCTCGCCCCCGAGATGTGCTCTCTCCCCCCGATGGCTCGCATCGCCTATTTCGTGCACGGCCGTGGTCGGGGTCACGCGGCCCGTGCGCGCGCCGTGCTCGCGGCCCTCGAGGCCCGGGGCCACGAGCTCGCGGTGCACGGAGGCGGCCAGGCGGAGAGCCTCCTCGGGAGCCGCCCCGACTTCACGGCGGTGCGCGCCGTGCTCCCGGGCTCCGGCCTCCTTCCTTCCATCGCGCAGCGTCTCCCGGCGGACGTTCGCCGCTTTCGGCGGACGCGGCCGGACGTGGTGATCAGCGACTCCGACCTGACCTCCGTGCACGCGGCCGCGGCCCTGGGCATTCCCACGCTCGCCCTGGGCCACGGGCTCGTCTTCGCGCATTGCGAGCTCCCGCCGGGGCTTCCGCGCCTCGGGCTGCTCCGGGAGACGCTGAACAGCGGGAGCTCGTCGTGGATCGCCTGGCGCAAGGTCGTCGTCCACTTCGCCGACGCTCCCGTGAAGACGCCGAGCGCCGTGCTCGCCCGCCCGGACCTGCGCGACGGCCTCGAGCCCTCCACCACCGACGAGGGCTTCGTGCTCACCTACTTCCGCGACGACAACGGCCAGGATGCGCTCCGGGCGCTCCTCGCGACGGGTCGGCGCGTGGTCTGCTTCACGGACGGCGAGGTTCCCGAGGGCGTGGTGAGGCGCGCGCCCTCGGCGGAGGGCTTCGCCGACGCCCTCGCGCGCTGCGGGGCCGTGGTCGCCAGCGCGGGCAATCACCTGCCGGCCGAGTGCGCCATGGTGGGCAAGCCGCTCCTCGGAGTCTACGACCGGGGTGACCTCGAGCAGCGCATGAACGGCGCGCTCCTCGAGCACGCGGGCTTCGGCCTCACGGCCCCGCTCGAGCAGGTCACGCCCGAGCTCCTCGTGCGCTTCTTCGCCGAGCCCTTCCCGCGCGCGGGCGTGGGCGAGGCCGTGCGCGCGCTGCCGCCGGTCTCCGCCGTGGTGCCCGCGCTCGTCGACGAGGCGCTTGCCGGCCCCGGCGGCCGTGGTAGCGAGCGTCATGACCGGTAAGGCCCGGCGGCACACGATCCTGCGCTCGCCCTACTTCGTTCGGCAGCTCGGGCTCGGGCGCGCGTTGCGGACCATCGGACGCTTCCTGGCGGAGCCCGAGGAGCTCCTCGAGGTGCCGGTCCCGGGCTCCGAGGGGCACGTCTTCGTGCGTGGCGCGAGCAGCGACCGGCGTTGCTACTCGCAGGTCTTCATGCAGCAGGAGTACGCCATCGACTACGGCTTCGAGCCCGAGGTCATCATCGATGGCGGCGCCAACGTGGGCTTCGCGGCGGTCTACTTCGCCGAGCGCTTTCCCGGGGCGCGCATCGTCAGCGTCGAGCCCGAGGAGAGCAACTTCGCGCTCCTCGAGCGCAACGTGGCGCCCTACGCGAACGTGACGCCGGTCCGCGGGGCCCTCTGGTGGAAGAAGGAGACGCTCTCCTTCCGCGACCCGGACGCCGCCAAATGGTCCTTCGAGGTCGAAGCCGGCGAGGCGGCGGCCGACGCGGGCATCGAGGCGTTCACCGTGCCCGAGCTCCTCGCCATGGTCGGCGCGGAGGAAGCCGGGCTCCTCAAGCTCGACATCGAAGGCGCCGAGCTCGGGCTCCTCGAGCATCCGGAGAGCTGGAAGCCCCAGGTGCGCGCCATGGTCGTCGAGCTCCACGAGTACAAACAGGCGGGCAGCGACGCGGCCTTCGAGGCCGTCGCCGCGGATGCCCTCTCGCGGCGCCGCGTGGGCGAGAACCACTACGTGCGCTTCCGCTGAGCGATGTCCGGTCCGGCCGAGGAGCCTTCGCCTTTCTGGCGTAGCGCGCGCATCTACGCGCTGGCGAGCCTCTTCGGCGCGCTCCTCCACGTGGCGCACCTGGCCTGGACGCACTTGCTCACGCCGGAGGAGTACGGTCGCTTCGGCAACCTCCAGGTCCTCTTCTCCTTCGCCATCGCGACGCTCTCGCTGACGCCCCAGCCCTACGTGCTGGCGCATCTCCACACGCTTTCGAAGGACGCGCTCGCGCGTAACCTGGGCGCGCTCTTTCCGCTGGCGCTGGCGTGCGGCGCGGTGGCGGTGGGCGCGGCTCATCTGCTGCCCGAGGGCGCCCTCGACGTGCTG
>CALCTH010000463.1 GCA_937893795.1 uncultured Myxococcales bacterium
CGCCTGGCGACGCGATTTCACTCGCGCCTCGCCGGGTCGCCTTTTGCAGCAGCCTGCTAGCCCGCCACCGGCCCGACGCTCGCCGCGCGGAGGATCGAGCGCCAGAGCGCGTCGCGCCCTTCGCCCGTCTCGCTGCTGAAGCCGTGCACCCGCAGCTTCACCGGAGCACCGACGGCCGCCAGCGCGAGCTTCCGCTCGTTCTTCGGCAGCTTGTCGAGCTTGGTCGCGACGAGGAGCGGCCGTCGGTCGATGCTGCGCACGAACTCGAGGAGCTGGAGGTCGTCGTCCTCGAGCCCGCGGCGGACGTCGATGATGATCACGACACCCCGAAGGCCCGGACGCTCCCGGAGAAAGCCCTCGATGAGCGGGCCCCACGAGCGGCGCTCGGCCTTCGAGCGGCGCGCGTAGCCATAGCCAGGCAGGTCCACGAGGTCTATTTCGGCGTCGGCGTCGGCTCCGGCCGCGTCGGGGAGGCGCACGCCAACGCGGAAGACGTTGATGCCGCGCGTACATCCCGGCGTGGAGCTCGTCCGCACCAGCTTCTTCCGCGCGACCAGGCGGTTGATGAGGCTCGACTTCCCGACGTTCGATCGCCCGGCGAAGGCTACTTCGGCCACCAGCGGCGGCGGGAGCTGGGCCGGCTGGGTGGCGGACGCGAGGAAGCGGGCGTCGAGGATGAGCGGGGCGGACATGGAGACCTCTGGCTTTAGCGCGCGCGCCGCGGCGCGACGAGTGGCCCGCGCCGAAGCCGGAACGACGCGGCTACCCTTCTCGCCCATGCCTGCCGGGTGCAGGACTTCGCCTTGCGCCGTGACATGGGCGACGCGCTCGGGCGGCACACCTCGCGCGGGCGCCCGAGGGGTCCTGAGGCCCGCCGGCTCAAGGAGCGGGGCGGGCTGCCGTTCCCTGTCCCCATGCGTCTTCATCGCGGCCTCGACGCCCGCGCCATCGCTCGCGCGCGGGCGCAGCGGCACGCTGGCGCCTCCCTCGAAGCCCTCGATGCGGCGGCCGCCCGACTCCGGAACGCACCGGGAGCCATCGACGCGGCGCAGGCGCTCGTGGAGAGCGAGCTCGCCCTCGCCGTGCACCTCGACCCGCGGGGGGCGGCCTTCGCCGACCGTGTGCTCGGTCTTCGGCCCGACGGGCATTAGCGCCGGCGCGTCGCGGCGAGCAGCTCGCGGAGCTCCGGGGCGCGAAGCATCGCGGCCGTGGCCAGGTACGTCAGCGCGCCGGCCAGGAGGAAGCCGAGCGCCGCGAGGACGGTGGCCGTGGTACCCGCCGTGCCGTCACCGCCCGCGGCCAGCCAAGCGTCGGCGAGCCGGTCCATGACGGCGCCCGCGAGGGCGGCCGCGGCCAGGCTTCGGAGCGCGCGCGCGCCCACCTCTCCGAGGCCCAGGGGGCCGCTCCGCCGGCGCAGCATCAGCAGAAGGAGCGTGAGCTGTCCCGTGGCTGCGACGCTCATCGCGAGGGCGAGCCCGGCGTGCTGCATGGGTCCCATCAGACCGACGCCGAGGCCGACGAAGAGCGCCAGGTTCAGCGCGCTCGCCACGACCGGGCTCCGCGTGTCGCCCAGCGCGTGGAACATCGGGACGACGGTGCGCACGGCGGCCACGGCCCACACGCCCGCCGCCAGGAAGACCAGGGAGCGCGCGGTCTCGGCGACCTCGAGCGGGCCGTAGGCGCCGCGGCCGAGGAGCGCGCCGACCATGGGCGTCGCCAGCAGGGCGAGCGCCACGCTCGCCGGGATGGCCACGAAGAGGGCCAGGCGGAGGCCGTAGCGAAGCAGCGAGCGCGCGCCCTCCACATCCCCGCGGGCGTGGCGTGCGGCGAGGGTGGGGAGCGCCGCGGAGCCGATGGCCAGCGCGAACATGCCCTGCGGGATCTCGACGAGGCGTTGCCCGTAGAAGAGGTAGCTGAGCGAGCCCTCGGGCAGGAAGCTCGCGAGCTGCCGGCTCATGAGCACGTTGAGCTGATAGACCCCGAGCCCGGCCAGGAGCGGCGCGAGCCGCCGGAACGCGCGGCGCACGACGGGGTCGCCGAAGGCCGGGCGCGGGCGCACGAGCAGCCCGACACCCCGGAGGCTGGGCAGCAGCGCGGCGAGCTGGAGCGCACCGCCGAGCAGCGCGCCAAGCGCGAGGGCGCCGACCGCGCCGCGCCCGAGGGCCTCGGCCTCCTCCCGGAGCGTGAAGGCGGCGCCGAAGAAAGCGACCTTGAGCAGCAGCGGCGCGAAGGCAGGCGCCGTGAAGCGTCCGCTCGCGTGGAGCGCCCCCGTCGCGAGCGCCGCGGCGCCCATGAGCGCGATGTAGGGGAAGACCCAGCGCGTGAGCGTGACGGCCTGCGCTGTGGTCTCGGCGTCGAAGCCCGCGGCGTAGAGACGCACCAGGAGCGGCGCCGCCACGACGCCCAGCATCGACACGGCGGCGAGCACGACGAGCATCGTCCCGGAGAGCCGCGCGAAGAGCGTCCGTGCGCTCTCCGCGCCTTCTCTCTCCCGCGTCTCCGTGAAGACGGGCACGACCATGGCGCTCACGGCGCCCTCGCCGAGGAGCACCCGCAGCGCGTTGGGGAGGGTGAAGGCCAACCAGAACGCGTCGGTCGCGGCGACGGCGAAGGTCGCCGCGATCACCGCGTCCCGGAGCGCGCCGAGGATCCGCGAGCCGAGCGTCCCGAGGGCCAGCAGGCCGGCCCGCCGGGCCACGACCGCGGTCTCGCTCGCCTCCTCGCTCACGCGGCGAGTGTGAAAGCGGGGGAGAGGCGACGCCACCGCCGCCCGCACTCCTGCACTCCTGGCCCAGGTCCGACGTCAGCCCGCTCCGTCCCGAAGCAGCGCCGCCAGCGCGGCCACGCGTTCGGGAGAGAGGTCGGGGGGAGGGTCCTGACCGAGGGCCGACACCATCGCGGCGAAGCCCGCGCCGAAGCGCTCGCACTCGGGACACCCCGCGAGGTGCGTGGCGATGCGCTCGCGCGTCGCCACGTCCAGATCGCCATCCACATAGTCGCTCAGCGACGCGAGCACGGCGTCGCAGCGAATGCCGCCGACCTCACGCATCGAGCGACTCCTCGCGCAGCGCGGCGGCCAGCCGGAGTCGTGCGCGATGAAGGCGGCTCTTCATGGCCGGAACCGCAAGCCCGAGCACCTCGGCGGCCTCGGGGCCCGCGAGGCCCTCCACGTCGCGGAGCATCACGACCTCCCGGTCGCGTGCGGGCAAGCGACCGAGGGCCCGCGCGAGCAGCGCGCGCTGCTGCGACCGTTCGACCAGCCGCTCGGGACTCGCCCCCCAGCCCGCGGCGAGCCCCAGCGCGAGGAGCGCCTCGTCCTCCGGGACGGCCTCGTGCGCGTGGCGCGCCTCCCGGCGACGGTGCCGAAGCGCGGCGTTGCGCACGACCGTGAAGAGCCAGGTGCGGGCCCTCGCGTCTCCGCGAAAGCCGCCAGCGCCTCGGAACGCCGCCACGAGCCCTTGCTGGAGCGCGTCGTCGGCTTCGCGCGGTCCGACGAGTCCGACGACGAAACGGCGAAGGGCGCCGCCGTGGCGAAGAACCAAGGCCTCGAACGCCCCGCATTCGCCGGCTCCTGCACGTCGGAGCAGCGCTTCGTCGTCGTCCTCCACCGGGGTGACGGTAGCTCGGCGCTCAGCGCTCGACGGCACACGTGGACATGCCGAGCATCCGGTAGATGGGGCAGCTCCCGACGATACCGGTCACCAGCGGCACCAGGCCCACGAGTCCCCAGAGCGTCTTCGGGCCGACGAAGACCATGGCCAGGAGGCCGACGCCGAGCGCGATGCGGAGGCCGCGGTCGAGGTTCGATTCGTTGCGCGGGATGAGGGTGTTCACGAGGGAAGCCATGACGCGAGTCTCCTGCCCATGGGGGCGGCAAAGTGCGGCGAAGGGGCCGCGCACCAGCGGCACCCGACGCATTGGAGTCCCGTCAGGCCGCGGAGGATTCACTCTTTCGCCGGAGGGCTGGTGCGGGACGCCCTCAGGTGCTCAGATCGGCGGCCTGGGAGGGAGCATGGGCATGGTGTCGAGGACTCTGGCCAGCGTGATGCTGCTCGCGCTCGCGTGCGGGGAACCCGAGGCCGTCGTGGGGGACGCGGGCCCCGACGGCGGCGCATGCGTCGCGGACGGCGACTGCGACGACGGGCTCTTCTGCACGGGCGAGGAACGCTGCGCGCCCGGCGAGGCCGACGCGGACACGCGAGGCTGCGTGCGCGGCATGGCCCCCTGCGCCGAGGGCGAGCCCTGCTCCGAGACGACCCTCAGCTGCGAGCCCGAGGGCCCGTACGCGGATGGCGACGGCGCGACCGACGCGAGCTGCGGCGGGACCGACTGCGACGACGCGAACCGCGATGTCTTCCCCGGGGCGACGGAGCTCTGCGACGAGCTGGGCATCGACGAGGATTGCGACCCGATGACGCTCGGCCCGGACGCCGACGACGACGGGGCCGTCGGTGTGCTCTGCTGCAACCGCGTCGGATCCAACCTGCGTTGCGGCACCGACTGCGACGACACGCGCCCCAGCGTCAATCCCGAGCAGAACGAGGTCTGCAACGGCTTCGACGACGACTGCGACGGCTCCCTCGATGAAGGCGTGACGACCACCTACTACCGAGACCGCGATGGCGACCTCTTCGGCGACGTTTCGGAGACGGCCGAGGCCTGCACGCCGCCGACGGGCTTCACGATCCTCCCGGGCGACTGCGACGACAGCACGCCCCTCGTGAACCCGGGCGCCACGGAGTCCTGCGCCATGCTCGGCACCGACGACGACTGCGACGGCGCCGTCGACGAGATCTGCGAGTGCGAGGCCGGCTCCGTCGTCACCTGCGGGCCTGGCGAGCCACTCGCGGGGGTCGGGATCTGTCGCGATGGGAGGCAGACCTGCAGCCCGGCGGGGCTCTTCGGCGACTGTGAGGGGGGCGTCTTCCCCGGCGCCGAGACGTGCGATGGGCTCGACGAAGACTGCGACACCCTCGTCGACGAAGGGGGCGGTCGCGAGTGCCCGCGGGACGGCTCGGTCGAGGGGACGACGGTTTGTGGCCGCGCCGGGAGGCGACGCTGCTCGGCGACCTGCACCTTCGTCGATCCCGCTTTCTTCGCCAGCGCGGAGACGACCCTGAGCTGCGACTATTGCTTCGACACCGCCGCCGGTGTTGCGGCCGAGCTCCCCTTCGCGACGCGCGAGAACCGCGTCTTCCTCGACGCGGGGCAGGGCGCCGGCGACTTCAACCTCGCGACGAACCAGGTGAACGACGGCAGCAGCGCGAGTGAGGTGGGAGCCGTGTGGAGCGACGCCATCACCATCGGCTACGGGCCGACGACCGTGGCCGTCACGGTTCAGGCCGACGCGACGTCGGACCAGCAGACGGAGCGAAGCGGGTGGGGTCTCGGGTTCTTTCGCGACGACTCGATCACCCCCCGGACCGTGGGGACCATCGCGGCCTTCGGCTTCCCCGCGGGCGCCGATGGCTGGCGTTTCACCTGGGTCCATGCGCGCGGCCGCTTCACCAGCTTCCCGAACCCCGTGCTCGAGCTTCGGGAGCTGCCGAGCGGGATTCGCGTGCGCTCGGGAGGAGGCTCCATCGCGACCGACGACTTCCAGCTCGCGGGCTCGGCCACACCCCGGCAGCGTGTGGAGCTCGTCATCACGCCCGACGATCCACGGACGCCGAGCGTGGACGAGACGGCCATCGCCCTGAACGTCCCGCTCTCGGACATCCCGGGACGCGGCGGCTGCCGCAACGAGGGGTCGCAACCCTGTCGGCGGACGATCAGCCCGGGGGATGTCTACCGCGCCGTCGTCACCGGCTGGACCAACGACACCGGCACCCGTCGCATCGCACACCAGGTGATCGACATCGGGCGCTTCAGCACCGTCGCGACGAGCGAGGACGCCTGCCCCGAGTAGTGGGCGCTCTCGTACGAAGCGGGAGAATCGTGCGGAAAGGCGCAACGGACGAATCCACCGCGGCGCGGTAGGGCTCTATCCTCTCGATGATGCACGCACGCTTCGCCTTCGCCCTCGCCCTCGCCCTCGCCCTTTTCGCGCTCGCCGCTTGCGGCGACGTCCCTCTCGAGGCGGACGGGTCACCCATCGGGTTCCTGAACGTGCGCTTCGAGGAGGTCGGGCCGAACCGCGCGGTCTTCCGTTTCGATACGAGCCGGCCCACGCAGTGCGAGGCGCATTGGGGCTTCGCCCCCGACGACCGGCCCAACGTGGCCCTCGACCCGGACATGGTCGAGGACGAGTACGCCATCGACCACCAGATTCCCCTCGAGGACCTGCCGGCGGGCACGACCATTTACGTGCGTGCCATCGCGGAGGATCCGACCGGCTTCCGGGACGAGTCGGACCTCTACACGTTCGCCACGCTCCCGGCGGACGACCCCACGCCGGGCGAGACCATGGAGAACGTCGCGCTCATCAGCGCCGGCGCGCGCGTGCTCTCGGTCTCGAGCAACTTCGGCGGCGCTCGGAACGACCAGACCTGGGGCATCGACAACGCCTTCGATGGAATGATGAGCACGGAGTGGTCGAGCTACTTCGATGGCGACGACGCGGCCGTCACCCTCGCCTTCGCGGGCGCCTACGAGCTCCGCCGCTTCGGCTTTCGCAGCCGCAAGATGACCGACGGGACCTCCATCGTGAGGAGCGTTCGGCTGGTCTTCGCGGACGGGACCGTGATGGGCCCCTTCGAGACGCCGGACCCGGACGAGTACTACGAGTTCGACATCGCGCCGACGATGGCCGAGCAGGTCACCGTCGAGGCCGTCGAGACGACCGGCGGCAACACCGGGGCCAAGGAAATCCGCTTCTTCGCGCTGCCCGAGTGAGCCCTCGGGGGCCGGGAGCGCGTACGCTCGGCCCATGTGCCGGAACATTCGTCCGCTCTTCAACTTCGAGCCGCCGGCCACCGACGACGAGGTCGACGCCGCGGCGCTTCAGTTCGTCCGCAAGGTGAGCGGTTCCACGCGGCCCTCCCGGGTCAACGAAGAGGCCTTTCAGCGCGCCGTCGCGGAGATCGCCGCCAGCACGCGGACGCTCCTCGGCAGCCTCACCACGACCGCGCCGCCGAAGGACCGGGACGTCGAGGCTGCCAAGCGGCGCGAACGCTCCCGTCGTCGCTTCGGTTGAGCGCGCGCGCAGCGCTATGCGCTGGCCACGGCCTCGGGTGAAGCCGCCACCTCGGCGGCGGCTTCCTTCATCACGCTCGCGAGTGCTCCGTAGGTCAGCGCCCAGGCCTCGGCGACCTCGTCCGTGAAGGCCGCGCCGAGGCCCTGTTCGAGCGTCCAGAGGAGCGCCGCGCCCACGGTGTCGTAGTGGGCGTCCGTGACCCCATAGCCCACGTGCCGTCGCCCGAGCGCCTGGACGGCCGGAACGACCTCGCCCAGCTTGTCGAGGCTCGCCACGGCCACGCCGATGGTCTGCATCAGCTTCTTTCCCTGCGCGGCCATGTCGCCCCGAAAGAGGGGCTTCAGCGCCGGGTCGAGCTCGAAGAGGCGCCCGTAGAAAAGCGAGGCGGCCTCGTCGGCGATGGTCTCGACCACCGCCCAGGTGCGCTTCACGTCGTGGATCTGATTGTCGCTGAGCATGGGATCGTACGTACCGATCCCGGATGTCTGCTCCGTTTCCTCTTACGTAATTCCACGTAAAGAGCGGCGCGCAGCGCCACCGTCCGGTGCGCTCGACGGGCTCAGCGGGCCTTGATGACCGGGAGGTAGCGAGGCTGCCAGAAGTGTCCGTCGACCCAGGCGCGCAGCTCGTCGCCGCCCGCTGGGACGTCGTCTCGACGCGCCACTCCGTCCTCCCGCGCCTGCTGGATGACGGCGAAGGTCACGCGCTTGCTCGCCTCGGCCAGGTCGGCGATGGGCGGGTAGATGCGTCCCTCGCTCAGGTACCTCTCCGCCGTGTACTCGGCGAGCGCGTAGGCCGCGGCGCTCACCATGCCGTCGGTGATCTTGGACGCCTCGCTGAGGATCGCACCCATGCCGATGCCCGGGAAGACGAAGGCGTTGTTGCCCTGGCCGATGGGAAAGACCGCGTCGCCGTAGCGGACGTCGTCGAAGGGGCTACCGGTGGCGACGATGGCCTTGCCTTCGGTCCAGGCCATCACTTCGGCCGGGTGCGCCTCGCTCGAGCTCGTCGGGTTCGAGAGCGGGAAGACGATGGGCCGCTCCGCGTTGGCGGCCGTGGCACAAACGATGGGCTCGTCGAAGGCGCCGGGGCGCCCGCTCAGACCCAGCAGCACCGTCGCGCCGCTCTGCGTGACGGTCTGCAGCAGATCCGGCGCCTGCCCGTCGAAGGTCCAGCCCTCCACCGCGGCGCGCGACTGAGCGAGCGGGCGCTTGTAGTCCTCCATGGCCCGGTCCTCGAGGAGCAGGCCCTTCGAGTCGAGGACGAAGACGCGGGCCTTGGCGTCCTCCTCGCTGAGCCCTTCACGCATCAGGCCGTCCACGAGCTGCTTGGCGACCCCGATGCCCCCCGCGCCTGCGCCGTGCACGACGATCTTCTGGTCCCGGAGCTTCTCGCCCTTGAGCTGGCAGGCGCTCAGCACGCCGGCCAGCGCCACGGCGCCCGTGCCCTGGATGTCGTCGTTGAAGCTGCAGCAGACGTCCCGGTAGCGGTCCAGCACCTTGAAGGCGTTCTGCTTCGACAGGTCCTCCCACTGGATGACGGCCTTCGGGTAGCGATGACGGATCGCGTCGACGAACTTGTCGACGAAGGCGTCGTAGTCCGGCCCCTTCAGCCGCCGCTGGCGCACGCCGAGGTACTGCGGGTCGTTGATGAGGTCGATGCGCTCGGTGCCGACGTCGAGGGCGACGGGGAGCGTGTGGAAGGGGCTCACGCCGCCGCCTGCGACGTAGAGCGCGAGCTTGCCGATGGGGATCGCCAGACCGCCATAGCCCTGGTCGCCGATTCCGAGGATCGCCGAGGAGTCGGTGACGACGATCATGCGCACGTCCTCCATGGGGTAGTTCTTCACCGCCGCGTCGATGCGGTCGATGCTGATGGGGCTGACGCTGAGCCCGCGCGGCACGCGGTAGAGGCGGCTGAACTTCTCCACCGCCTTGCCCACCGTCGGCGTGTAGACGATGGGCATCATCTCCTCGAGGTGCGTCTCGAGGAGCGCGTAGAAGAGGAGCTCCTGGCGCTCCTGCGTGGCGCGGAGGAACGTGTATTTGTCGAGGCTCGTCGTCTGTGCCCGGTAGGCCCGGTAGGCCCGGGCGACCTGCTGCTGCATGGTCTCGACCTGCGGCGGAAGCAGGCCGTCGAGGCCGAGCTCGATGCGCTCCTCCTGGCTGTAGGCCGTGCCCTTGTTCGTCAGCACCAGGCGCAGGAGCGCGATGCCCGTGACGTAGGCCTCGATGTACTCCCGCCCTTCGGCGTCGCGCTTCACGTCGAACCACTCGGTCGTCGGCATGCTCGTTCGTTTCCTCTCGCTCGTTCCCGCTCATCGAACCCCGCGGGGTGCGGCCGGCGCAACCCGCGGATTGGGGTGCTCACGCTCTCGAGCGCTGCGCGCCCTCACCCTCGCTCGAGTCGCGCGGCCACCGCGTCGCCCACCTCGGCCGTCGACGCGTCGCCGCCGAGGTCCCGGGTGCGTGGCCCGTCCTCGATGACCCGCTTCACGGCGGCCTCCAGCCTCCCGGCGCCGTCCTCGTCACCCAGGCCATGGCGGAGGAGCATCGCGGCGCTCAGCAGCGTCGCCAGCGGATTCGCGATGCCCGCCCCGGCGATGTCGGGCGCCGAGCCGTGCACCGGCTCGAAGAGCCCCGGCGCGCCGGGGGCGCCCAGGGAGGCGCTCGGGAGCAGCCCGAGGGTCCCGCCCAGCACCGCGCCCTCGTCGCTCAGGATGTCGCCGAACATGTTGCCGGCGACGACCACGTCGAAGCTCGCCGGCGCCGTCACGCGGCGCATGGGAGGCGTTCATGGCCACGAAATCAAAGATTGGCTTTATTGGTCTGGGCAATATGGGACTTCCGATGGCCAGCAACCTGGCGGCAGCAGGCTACGAACTGCTCGGCTTCGACGCCCGCGGCAAAGTCCGCCTGTCGATGAAAGTGGT
>CALCTH010000464.1 GCA_937893795.1 uncultured Myxococcales bacterium
GCATGGCGTCCAGCACCTCGCGGTCCGGGCGCGGTGGCCTGCCGCGCCGCGACACGGGCGGAAAGCAGGGGGCCACGCGCCGCCAGGCGGCGTCGGAGATGGGCAGCGGAGGCGGGGCTCCTCGCCGCAGCGGCCGGCGACGACGGCGACGACGCCCACCCAGAGCCTGGCGTCGACCCTCGAGGAAGCGGCGCTCCGCCGGGAGCGTCACCGTGGCGAGCGCCCGCTCGAAGGCCGCCTTCGCCTCGCGCGAGCGGCCGCGGCGCGCCAAGAAGTCGGCGCGCGCCGCCTGCAGCAGATGGTGCGCACGCATGCGCGGGCTCCGCTCCGCCAGATCGTCGAGCCACGCGAGCCCGCGCGCGGGGCCGGCGCTCATGCCGAGCGCGATGGCGGCGTTGAGCTCCACGAAGGGCGTCGGCGCCTGCTGGAGCAGCACACCGTAGAGCCCGGCGATCTGCGGCCAATCGGTCTCCGCGGGCGTCGCCGCCGAGGCGTGAAGCGCTGCGATGGCGGCCTGCACCTGATAGGGGCCCGGCGCCCGCCGGGCGAGCGCCCGGGCGAGGATGGCCTGGCCCCGCGCGATCTCGTCACGGTGCCAGCGGCTGCGATCCTGTGCGTCGAGGGGTACGAGGCTCTCGCCGTCCGCGGCGACGCGCGCGTCGCGACGCGCATGCTGCAGCGTGAGCAGCGCCAGGAGGCCGAGCGCCTCGGCGTCGTCGCCCATGGCATCGGCGACCACATGGGCGAGGCGAAGCGCCTCGCCGCAGAGATGCGCGCGGACGCGTTGGGACGCCTGTGGCAGATAGCCCTCGTTGAAGGTGAGGTAGACGGCCGAGAGCACGGCGGCGCTCCGTGCCTCGGGTGCGCTCGGCGCGAGGCCCCGTTCACGCAGCGTCGCGCGAGCGGCCTGGAGCCGGCGACGCATGCGGCTCGGGCGCATCACGAAGGCACGAGCCACGGCCGCCACCGTGAGGCCGCAGGTCGTCTGGAGCGCGAGGGCGACGCGGTCCACGGGCGCGAGCGCTGGATGGCACACGGCGAGCAAGAGGCGCAGGCGCGGATCCTCGGCCGAGGGCGCGGTCTCGGGCGTTGTCGCCCTCTCCTCGGGCCGCGCGTGGGTGTCGACGCGCTGCTGGCGCCGAAGGCCATCGACGAGGCGACGCCGCGCCACCGTGAGCACCCACGCCCGTGGCACCTCCGGGAGGCCATCCACCGGCCAGCGCGCGAGCGCCGCGGCCCAGGCTTCCTGGAGCGCGTCCTCGGCCCGGGCCGCGTCGCCCGTCTGGCGAGCGAGCGACGCGAGGAGGGACGTGCGCTCCTCCTCGATCAGCGCCGTGAGCACGGCAGCCACCTCTCCTTCGCTCGGCGTGCTCATGGCGCGTCTCCGGCGGGTTCAGCGCGTGCGCGCGAGGACCGCGTCGAGGCGCGCGAGCCCCTTTTCGTAGTCCGGCCCGATGAGGCGGTCGGCGAAGACGGCGAAGAGGCGCGCGGGCCCGAAGGGCAGGGCCCCTTCGTTGCTCCAGGTCACCTTGGCGACGGTGTTCATGACGTTCTCCCAAACCGGCGCGATGGGCGCCTTCTCGTACAGAGGACGCGGGGCGGGACACACGGGGGCTCCGAGCCCTCGGGCTGCGATATTGTAGGGGCTCGAGAGAGAGCTTTGTCTGAAAAGAGGCGCCGCTCGTAGCGGCTGAGGGCAGGAGGCGCTCTCAGCCGAGCACGCGGCGCGCCGTGAGGCGCATGGCGAGCACGATGCTCACGAGGAGGAGCACGCCCGCCGTGAGCGCGAGCGGGCCGAGGTGCGGGCCCGGCTCGCCGCGGACGAGCAGCCAGCGGCAGGTCTCCGCCAGGTGGTAGAGCGGGTTCACGTCGATGAGCGCCCGGAGCCAGGGCCGCTCCGTCTCGAGCGGGAAGTAGGTGTTGCTGATGAGGCTGAGCGGAATGCCCAGCAGGAACACCGGGTAGTTCATGTGGTCGATGGCCGGGACGAGCGCCGTGAAGATGAGCGCGAAGGCCGCGAAGGCGAGGCCGGCCAGGAACGCGAGCGGCGGCATCCAGAAGAGCTGCGCCGTGTGCAGGTCGACGGCGCCCGCCGCGTCGAAGCCGGCCAGCACGACGCAGACGATCGCGGTGTTCATGAAGCCGCGCGCCGCGGCCCAGAGGACCTCGCCCCAGACGAGGTGCGGCAGCTCGACCTGCGTGGCCAGGATGCCGTCCCAGGTCTTCTGGAAGAACATGCGCACGTACGCCGAGTAGAGCGCCTCGTAGTAGGGCGTGCCGAAGGCCGTGTAGGCGATGAGCCCCGGCGCGACGAAGGCCGTGTAGCTCAGCCGCTCGCCCTCCCAGTCGAGGCCGCCGACGTAACCCGAGAGCCCGAGGCCGAAGGCCAGGAAGAAGACGACGGGCTCCATCGCCGGCGGCAGGAAGGCGGTCTTCCAGTTCCGGAAGTAGACGAGCGCGTTCCGCCGAAGCACGGCCAGGCTGCGCCAATCGCCGAAGGCGAGGAGATCGCCGGCCACGCTCATGCGGGCTCCTCGTGTGCGAGCGCGAGGAAGAGATCGTCGAGGGTCGGCGGACGCACCGTGAGCCGCATCTCCGGGAGCGCCGCGCTCAAGGCCGCGAGGCCGCCCGCGTCGACGGGCACGTGGAGCTCGTGCAGCACGCGCCGCGGCCGGAGCCCATGTGCGGCCACGGCGGCCTCGAAGGCCTCGCGCGCGGGATCGTCGGCGCGCAGCACCAGCACGTGGTCGCCGAGGAGCTCGTCGAGGATCGCCTGCGTCGCGCCGCTGGCCACCTGCTTGCCCTTTTGCAGCACGAGGAGCCGGTCCGAGAGCCGCTCGGCCTCATCCATGTAGTGGGTGGTCAGGATGACGCCCATGCCCGCGCGCCGAAGCTGATCCGTGAGCTCCCAGACGTCGACGCGCGCCGCCGGGTCGAGGCCCGTCGTCGGCTCGTCGAGATAGAGGATCTTCGGCCGGTGCACGATGCTCCGGGCGATGAGGAGCCGGCGCTTGTAGCCGCCGCTGAGCGCATGCGGCGACATGCCGGCGAAGCGCGCGAGCCCGAACTGCTCGAGGAGCTCGTCGACGCGCGCCTCCAGCTCCGGCACGCGCGGCCGGAAGTAGCTCGCGTAGACGCGGAGGTTCTGGCGGACGTCGAAGTCGTAGTCGAGCGTATCCTCCTGAGTGCACACACCGACGAAACGCTTCAGCTCGGTGCGAAGCTCGCCGAAGTCGCGCCCCTCGTAGCGGATGCGTCCGCCGTCCGGGGTCGCGAAGCCGTAGAGCATGCGGAGCGTGGTGGTCTTGCCTGCGCCGTTGGGGCCGAGCAGCCCGAGCACCTCGCCGGCGTCGCAGCGGAGATCGAGGTCGTCGACGACGGTCTGATCGCCGTAGCGCTTGGTGAGCCCCTGGGCCTCGAGAAGCGCAGTCATGAGCGCGTCAGATCTCGTGGAGCCGGTCGACGACGCGGCGGAGACGCTCGAGGAGCGGATGCCCCCAGCCCTCACCGAGCGCCTCGACGATGCTCCGGTAGTACCAGAGCGACTCGTCGCGCGTGGCGGTGAAGCGATCCCAGATCGCCGCGCCCACCACCTCGTGGTCCCGGAGGATGCTCTCGGCGTTGTGCAGCTTGTCCGCCGAGCTGATGAGCTTGAGCTCGGGGGGCTTGCCGCGGAGCGAGGCGATATACGCCTCCTTGCGCGCGCGCCACGGCGGCTTGGGGCGACTCGTGGCGTCGCTCAGGTCCTCGACGAGCCGGCGCACCCGGGAGCCGAAGCGCGCCTCGAGGTCGCCCGCGTCGGCGCCCTCGACGTCCTCGAGGTAGTCGTGGAGCACGGCCGCGATGATCTGCTCCTCGTCGCCCCCATTTTCGCCGACCAGCGCCGCGACGGCCAAGAGGTGCGTCACGTAGGGCACGCCGGAGCCCTTCCGCTCGATGGGCGCGAAGGCATCCGCCGCCAGCTTCAGCGCCTCGCCGACGCGGGGCCCGTAGAGGTCGCTCATGGCGCGTGCTTGGCGCCGGACGCTCTGCCCGTCCACTCTCCGGGGCCGATGGGTGCGGCGAGCGGGTGCGACGGGAACGGGGGAAGGCGCCTCGCCCTGCTCATGGCGATGTCGCTCTGGGCCTGCAGCGCCGAGCCTCCGGCCGCACCGAGGCTGAGCCCGCGAGAGGCGCTCCGGGTGAACCTCCTGCTTCTGCACGGCGGGGAGTCGGAGGCCCTCACTCCTCCGCGCACCCCAGCGGGCGCCGATCCGGTGGGGCTGCTGGCTCTGGGCGACGCGTACGTCGTGGCGCTCGAGGGCGATGACGCGGTGGCTCTCACCGACGGATCGCGTGAGCTGGCCCGAGCGGCTGCGCCCACGGCCGTGCGGGCGCTCGTCGCGGACGGCGAGGGGGGCTTCGTCGCCGGCGGCGCCCACGAGGGGATCCTCCAGCGCTATACGGTCGAGGGCCAGACCATCGAACCGAAGGGTCGTGTCGTTCTCCCAGGCACGGAAGGCATCGGCGCGCTGGCGGGCGCCGATGGCGTCATCTTCGGCACGGAGGCCTTCGGCACGGAGGTCTTTCGCATCGAGCTCGGAGACCTCCCCGAGCTCCGGCGGGGCGAGGGGTGCCGTCAGGCGCGTGGCATCGTGCTGGTCGCCGACCGCGTCGTGGTGGCCTGCACCGACGGCGGCCTCGTCGCGCTCGACGCGGCGACGCTGGCACCCGTCGCTCGGGCTCGGTTCCCGGGACCGCTGTTGGCCCTCACGGCGTGCGACGGGCCCGGCGTCCGCGTCGTGACGTCAGGCATCGGCCGGGACGGAAGCGAGGCGCCGGACGCCACGCAGAGCCTGCTTCGCCTGCACGCGCTCCGGGACGATGGCTGGGTCACGCTGCACGAGCTCCCGAGCGACGACGCGGAGGAAGCGCGTGTGGTGCTTCACGAGGACGGGACCCTCGACGTCTTCGGCCATGCCCGGGGACTGCGGAAGACGTTCCGCGTCCGGGGCGACGTACTCGAGCGCGGGGAGACCCGTCCGTGGGTCCTGGGCGTGCGCGCCGCGGTCGCGAGCGGCGACGGCACGTTGACCTCGAGCGCTCTTCTCGACGGGCTCGTGAGCGCGGGACCGAGTGGCGTGCCACGCGCTTCGCTTCGCTTCGCGGCCGGCCGGGAACGCTTTGGGGAAGTGCTTCTGACCACCGGCTTCGGCCGTCCCGAGGGCACCTCGAGCTGCGGTGCCTGTCACTTGGATGGGCGCGGGGACTTTCGCCGTCACGCCTTCGGCGGGGACGGTCGGGGTGCTCCCACGACGTGGTTCCGGGGCCTCTTTCGCGAGCCCCGTGGCGTGGAGCGGGTGCAAGACCTGCAGGGAGCTCACCGCGGCGCCGACCTCGCGGTCGTGAGCGACCCGGACACGCGAGTCGCGGCCGCATCACGCTTCCTCGCGCGATGGACCCGAGCGCCCTCCTCCCTCGCCATCGCAGGGCGGGACGCGAGCGAGCTCGAGCATCGCGGCATCGACACCTACGTACGCGAGTGCATGTCCTGTCACCAGTTGCCTGAGGGGCGTGCACCGCGGCTCTTCCGAGTCGCCCGCCGCGGTCCCTATCTCGCGGACTGGGACGGGCTCGACGACGTGCTCTCGGACCTTCGCGTCGAGCCCTTCGCGCACCGGGGCGACGAGGGCAGACCTCTCACGACCCCCGAGCGCGAAGCGCTTCGCGCCTACCTCTCGGTGCTCTGAGCAACGAGCGCCTAGGAGCACCGCTTCGGGAATCCAGAGGCCCTCGATTTCGATGCGCCGATGAGTCAGTCTTCTAATCGTGATCAAGCGATATACCTTGCAAGGGTGATACGCTTTTCAGACGAAAAAAAAGTCGCATAGTTCCTGAAAGCGGCGGTTGCTTCTTGATAGCCCGTCGCGGGAGGAACCAATGTTGGAAGCACGAAGTGCTGAGGGCCTGGTGTATCGATCCGCCGGCCTCATGGCCCGTCTCCACCCTGGAGAGGCCGAACAGCTGGAGTCTGCGTGCGGGCCTTCGGATCGCTGGCTGGGTGAGTTTCGAAGTCGCGTCCTCGGGATGAGCGATGGGAGCGGCGCCTATCGGCGCCTCGAGCTGGATTCGCTGGCCGACCGGCGCATCCTCGTCGTGGGGGGAGGCGCCGTCGGTGGCCGAACCCTCGGCAAGCTCGTGATGCTAGGGGCGGCGACGGGCGACGGACTGATCCGCGTCTTCGACCCTGACGTGGGGGAGGTCAGCAATCTGCAGCGGCAGATCCTGACCGCCGCCGACGCCGGCCGCGTGGGCGAGGCCGGCCAGACGCCGAAAGTCGAGAGCCTGGTGCGATGGGTCGATGCGCAGGTGCCCTTCGCGCAGGTGGAGGGCATCGCCGATGGCGTCCGTCCCGAGGAGGTCGACGATCTGATCGGCGACGTCGACGCCGTGATCATGGCCGCAGACGTCTCGCAGCCGGCGGTCAACTTCGCGATTCTCGAGAGCTGTGTCCGGCGGCGTATCCCCGTTTTTGGAGGTCTGGATCTCAACCGAACGGCGATCTCCTGGCATTGGACACCGGAGAACGAGCGTAGCCCCTTGCTGCGGGGGCTTCATCGCTACGGATCCGCTCCGAGCGAGGTCGCGCAGCTGCGGGCGGAGGACGTCACGACGACCGACGTCGAGGCCGTCCTGAAGGGCGAGAAGCTCCACGCGCTCGGCTGGCTCGTGCAGATGCTGGACCCGGCAGATCTGCCGGCGTCCATTCTGCAGAGCCTCATCGAGTACGTCGCGGCGCAGCAGCAGCCGGACCGGGAGGCCTTCCTTCCCCAAGCCGGCGTCGCCGCGACGCGGCAGGCGCAGCAGACCGCCGACACGATCGTGCGCTACTTCAGCCCGGAGCGCCGTGGCTGGAGCGACGTGCACTCCTACGTGGTCTTCGAGGGCGACACGCACGCTCTCCACGAAGGCCTCCGGCGCGCGGAGCGCTGGGACGACGCGACGCTCGCAGCCGACGTACGGGCCGAGCTCGATGCGCACACCCGCCGGCGCACCGACTGGATCGAGGCCACCTTCGGCGACCCGGATCCCGTCGCGGGCCTCACGCTCGCGCTCCTCGGCGTCACCAAGGACGACCTCCTCACGGGGCGCTCGCCCCTGGTGACCGAGCGGGGTCGATGACGCGCCCGGCGCTGGTCGCCCGGGAACCCCAGAATGCCACGGAGCTCCGCGACCTCCTCGAGGTGCGGGCAGAGAGCTTCCGAAGCTCGTGGATGGCGCGCTACTGCCACTTCGGCGCGGACGGGCTCGAGCTCGACCGCTACGACGCGCAGTCGCGCCACCTCGGCGTCTTCGTGGAGGGTGGCTGGGGCGAGGCAGACACTCCCATCGGCTACTGCCGCTCCATCGGGCTCCACCCGGTGCCCGACACCCTGGCGCTCCTGGGCGAGCTCGGCCTCACGGACCGGGTGCAGCTCGGGGCGGCGCCCATCGCCCGGCTGCCGGCCTTCGCGGACTTCTTCGCGGACCAGGCGTCGGGCTACGAGGCGCACGACCCTCTCTTCGAAGTCAGCCGCATCGCGGTGCTCCCGGCCTTTCAAGGTCGGCGGGTGGCCCGCTTCCTCATCGATGCGGCGGCCGCGTGGGCGCTCTCCTGGGGCAACGAGGCCTTCGTCTTCCGCTGCGCCACCAAGGACGAGGGCGTTTACCGCGCCATGCTCGGCGCGACGCGCGTCGACTGCTCCGGGGAGGTGGAGCACTGCGGCCACGCGGTGTGCTTCCTCGGGATCCACGAGCGCGCCCTCCCGGCGCGCGCCGCGAAGAAGGTCTTCGGGCTCCGGGACCAGCTCCTCGGGGGCGGCATCATGAGCAACCGGCCGATTCCCACCACCAGTGTCGTCAACTTGGCGGCGCCCGCCGCGGATGTGGCCGGCGCGGAGGAGGGCACCGCGACGGCGGAGGTCACGAAGAAGCGGACCGGCTAGTCTTCACACATGGGTGAGCGCGTCAGGCTGCGGGAGCTTCACGACGGCATGCAAGCGCAGATGCTGCGCGACGTGCTCGCCTCGGAGGGCATCGTCGCCGAGATCCCCGGCGCCGAGCATCGAGGGATGCTCGGCGTCTTGGGGAGCTACGTGACCATCCCGCTGATGGTCGACGCCCGGGACGAGGTCGCCGCGCGCGAAGTGCTGGCCGCCCTCGACGCGGCGCCGCTCGTGGACGAGGGCGAGCGGGACGGCGACGACGCTCCCCCCGGGGTCTCGGCGCGGCGCCGGCGCATCGCGCTCTTCGTGGGCGCGGCATTCCCTGGCGGCGCGCAGTACTACCTCCGCCAGCACTGGCTGGGCACGGTGGTGCTGCTGGGCGCGGGCTACAGCTTCGTGATCGCGAGCCAGCAGCCGGGCGCCGGCTATGCCTTCCTGGTGTTCTGGGTCTTCGGCATCGTGGACGGACTCTTCGGGGTGAAGTCCTTCAACGCGCACGGGCCACGGTCGGTGCCTCTGCAGCTCCTGCTCGCCTGCTTCGTCATCGTGCTCGCCGGAGCGACGGCGCTGGCCGTGCCGGAGCTCGGCCTCGAGGAGCTCGACGAGCCCTACTACGACGACGCCTACGACCCCTACGCGCGCACGAACTAGCCGGCTTTCGCGACGCGCGACCCGGCGCGCGTGGGCAGGTCGGCGAGGCCGGCGACGTCGCGCACGAGGAAGCGGAGATGCGTGATGCGCCACGCGCCGCCGGCACGTCCGAGCTCGATCTCGTAGCGGCCACGCACCACCCAGAGCTCGCCGTCGAGGCCATGCGTGGCCGTCACGTAGGCTCGCACCCTGGCGCCCTCCTCCGTGAGCGCGACGTCGAGGTTGCCGAGCTGATGATGCGTGTGGTCGAAGCCGGGGAGGACGCCGCGCCACCGCTGCACGACCGCCGACGGCGCGAGCTCCGCGGGCGGGCCGCCGCCGAAGCTCTCGTAGTCGAGGTGCAAGGGCGCGCTCATCGCCGCCTCGACCCGGGGCCAGTCGCGGCCATCGACGGCGTCGAAGAAGCGCGCGACCGTGCCCATCACGTCGACGCGCGCGTCCGTCACGACGCCACCCCGCCGAGATGCGCGGCCGCGGCGTCCGCGGCCTGCAGGACGACGTCCTGGCGGTCGTAGAAGTCGAACTGCGTCACCTCCTCGAGCCAGCGCTCGCGGGTCGGCGCGTTCGTGCGCGCCGCGTAGGCGTGCGCCCCGGCGGGGAGCGCCATGGCCTCCGAGCCGACCACGAGCGTCGGGGCGCCGAGCCGGTCGGCCGAGGCGAGCGCGTCGTAGGTGAGCCAGGGCTCCCAGGTCGCGCGCTCGAAGCGGTTGTCGTAGGCGTCGATGAGCCCGCGGTCGGGCTCCGTGTAGTAGGGCGCGCCGAACATCGGGGCGCTCTCGTCCTCGGTGCTCGCGGCGACGAGGACGCATGGCTCCGCGGCCGCGGATCGCAGCGCCGCGACGCCCTCGCTCCCCCCGTAGACGGCCGCAGCGAGCTCCGCGTCGTGAAGCCAGGGCGCGACCAGGGCGAGCCTCGTCACCGCGGGGTGGTCCGCCGCGACGGAGGCGACGTAACCGGCCGATGCGCAGATGCCCAGCGCGCCGACGCGCGATGCGTCGATCTCCGGCCGGGACGCGAGGAAGTCGACGGCCGCGGCGACGTCGGCGGTCTCCTCGAGATCGTCAACTACATGGAGCACTACGGCATGGTCCGGAACCCGGACCTGCCGGTGGAGCCGCGGCACTCGTGGAACTCGAACCGGCGCATCAGCTCCTGGACGCTCTTCCATCTGACGCGGCACAGCCATCACCACGCCGAGGGCGAGGTGCCCTACCAGGATCTCGCGCCCTACCCCGACGCGCCGATGATGATCGGCGGCTATCTGACGACCATCCTCGTCGCGATGGTCCCGCCGCTCTGGCACCACCTCATGACGCCGAAGGTGCTCGCCTGGGACCGAGACTACGCGACGCCGGAAGAGCGCCGGCTCGCGGCGGAGGCCAACGCACGGAGCGGCCTCGCCACGCTGCGCGCAGCGTCGAGCCCGTAGCGACGGTCA
>CALCTH010000465.1 GCA_937893795.1 uncultured Myxococcales bacterium
TCTCTGTGCGGCCATTGCAAGCTGGCTGTCCCAGGGCGGCGGCAGCCTCCTCGAGCAGCGCCTGGCCTCCGGTGGCGGCGGTGACGCCGAGGTGCCGGAGGGCCATCGCACCCACGCGCCGGAAGACGGGCCCGGCGACGCGGCCGCCGTCGTGGTCGACGCCGGGCTCGTCGATCACCACGCTGATCACCACGCGCGGATTCCGCGCCGGCGCGCAGCCCGCGAAGCTCGCGAGCCATCGGTCCTCCGCGTAGCCGCCGGCGACGTAGTCGGCCTTCTGCGCCGTGCCGGTCTTGCCGGCGACGAGATAGCCATCGATGGCGGCCTCCGGGGCCGTGCCCTCGGGCCCGGTCACGGCCGTGAGCATGTCCGCTACGAGGCGGGCGGTGGCCGGCGGCACGACCTGCCGCCGTGACTCCATCCGGCTCTCGCGGACGACCTCACCGGCCCGCGTCACGCGGCGCACGAGACGCGGCCGGAGCAGGCGCCCCTCGTTGGCCAGCACCGCCATGGCCGTGGCGAGCTGCACGTTGGTCACGCTCAGGCCCTGGCCGAAGCTGATGGTCGCCGCGTCCATCTCGTACCAGCGCCGGTGGTGGCGGAGGATGCCGCGGGCCTCGCCGGGGAGCGGCAGCCCCGTCACCTCGCCGAAGCCGAAGCGCCGGAAGGCCCGGTAGAGACCGGCGCGCCCGAGCGTATTTCCGATCTGCGCCGTCCCGATGTTGCTCGAGAACGCGAGGATCTGCGCCGGCGTCAGCCGGTCATAGGGCGTCGAGTCGTGGATGGTGTACTCGGCCACCTCCATCGCGCCGTCGAGGCACTCGATGCTCTCCTCGGCCCGAATGGTCCCGCGCGCGAGCGCCGCGGCCACCGTGAAGGGCTTCACCGTGGAGCCGGGCTCGAAGCGGTCCGTCACGGCGCGGTTTCGCCGGTGGCTCGGGGGGAACGCGCCCGGCGCGTTCGGGTCGTAGCTGGGGTAGGAGGCGAGCGCGAGGATGTCGCCGCTCGTCGGGTCCATGACGACGACGGAGCCGGCGCGGGCCTCCGACATGCGCACCGCGAGCGCGAGCTCCCGCTCGGCCACGTGCTGCAGCGTCTTGTCGAGCGTGAGCCAGAGGTCATCGCCCTGCGCGGCGCGGTCGTCGAGGAGCTGCTCGCTGAAGACGACGCGCCGGCGCCCGTCGCGGATCGCCGGCACCGTCCGCCGGCTGCCGCGGAGCTCGTCCTCGAGGGAGAGCTCGAGCCCCTCGATGCCCTCGCCGTCGATGTTGGCGAAGCCGAGCACGTGCGCCGCCAGCGAGCCGTTCGGGTAGTAGCGACGCGCCTCCGTATCGAGGTGCACGCCGGCGAGCCGGTCCGGCGCCGCCTCCTTTCGGGCGCGCAGCTCCGCCGCGAGACGCGGCGTCACACGGCGGCGCACCCACACGAAGCGCCGGTCGGACGAGAGGCGCCGCTCGATGCGCTCCCGGTCGACGTCGAGGAGCGCCTCGAGCGCGCCCGCCACGACGCGCGGGTCGCCGCCCCGCTCCCGGAGCTCCTGCGGATCGGCCCACACGCTCTCCACCTCCACGCTCACGGCGAGCGGCGCGCCGTGCCGGTCATGGATGGTGCCGCGCTTGGGCGCGAGGCGGATCTCCCGGAGGTACTGCTCTTCCGCGAGGGCGCGGAGGCCCGGGGCGTGAGCCACCTGGAGCTCCCACGCCCGGGCCGTGACCCGGAGCGCATAGCCGCCGAGGAGCACGGCGAGGATCGAGATGCGCAAGACCATCCAGCGCCGCTGCCGCGCGTCGAGGTTCCTCATCGGACCCTCCCCGACGTGCGCCGCGGGCGATGCTGGCGATCGGCCATGGGCACGACGCGGGCGGGCTCGGGAACGTTCATCTCGAGCGCGCCGCGCGCGACGGCCTCGACCCGGGGGATGCGCCGGAGCGTCTCGGCTTCGATGGCGAGCAGCCGCTTCTGCTCGAGGAGGCGGCGCTGCTCGCGGCGGGCCTCGCCGACCTCGTAGCCGAGGGCCACGTTTCGGTAGCGGAGCGCGAGATGCACCACGAAGGCCGTGGCCGTCGCGAGCACGGCCGCGGTCCAGAGCATGAGGAAGCGGGCGGCGAGCCCCGAGGGCGGACGGCGCTTCATGCCCGTCCTGCCTCGCTCCCGCGGGGGAGGCGGCGCGCCGCGCGGAGCTTGGCCGAGCGGGAGCGCGGGTTCGCGTCGCGCTCGGCGTCGCTCGCCATGACGGGCTTCTTGGTGAGGGGACGGAGCTCCGGGGTGTCCCGGAAGGCATGCTTGACGGCGCGATCCTCGAGCGAGTGGAAGCTGATGATCGCGGCCACGCCGTCGTCCGCGAGCACCCGGGGAAGCGCGGCGAGCAACGTCTCGAGCTCCTCGAGCTCGCCGTTCACGGCGATGCGGAGCGCCTGGAAGGTCCGCGTCGCCGGGTCGATACGCCCGCGCCGACCTCCGTAGACCCGGTGCACGGCGCGGCGTAGGTCCCCGGTCGTCTCGAGGCGTCCCTCCGCCGCCTGCTGCTTGAGGTTGCGCGCGATGGGCCGGCTCCGGCGCTCCTCGCCGAGGGAGTAGAGGAGGTCCGCCAGCGCAGGCTCCGCGAGCCGATCGATGAGCTCCTTGGCCGTCTCGCCGCGCGTGGGGTCCATGCGCATGTCGAGGGGACCGTCCTCGCGGAAGGAGAAGCCTCGCTCGGGCCGGTCGAGCTGGACCGAGCTGACGCCGAGGTCCGCGACGAGGCCGTCGAGGAGACCCAGCCCCTCGGCCTCGAGCACGGCTTCGACGCGGCCGAAGCGGTCGTGGACGAAGCTCGCCCGCCCGCCGAAGGGAGCGAGGCGCTCGGTGGCGAAGCGAAGCGCGTCCGGGTCCCGGTCGACCCCGAGCAGCCGACCGCCCGGGGCGCTCGCCTGAAGGATGCCCTCGGCGTGGCCGCCGAAGCCGAGCGTGAGGTCGGCGTAGAAGGCGCCGTCGCGGGGGGCGAGGGCCTCGAGGGTCTCCGGGAGGAGCACCGTACGGTGCGGCGGGGCCGGCGCGCTCACAGGCCGAGCTCCGCGAGGTGTTTCGCCATGGCGAGCCGCTGGCCCTCGTCGCCGAGGAGCCGCGCTTGCTCCGCCTCGAAGCGTTCCGTGGCCCAGAGCTCGACGTGGCGGCCCATGCCGGCCCAGGTCGCCCCGCGCTCGAGCCCCGCGTGCTTGCGGAGCGTCGCCGGGACGAGCACGCGACCCATCTTGTCGGCCTCTACCTCGACGGCGGCGGAGACGTAGTAGCGGCGGAGGCGCGTCACCTGCTGGTCGAACTGTGGGAGCGCGGCCAGGCGTTCCTCGAAGGCCCGCCACTCGGCCTCCGGGTAGGCCACCACGCAGCGCTCGAGGCCATTGGTCAGCACGAGGCGGGCGGGCGCCTCGTCCTCCGCGAGCGCGTCGCGAAAGCGCGCCGGAAGGGACGTCCGCCCCTTCTTGTCGACCGCGTGCTCGTAACGACCCCGGAACACCTTGCCTCCACGCGGGGAAGCACGGCCGTCCGCAGGGGCGGAGCTTCCCGACGGCGGTTATGGCACTTCTTGCCACTTCTTACCACCTCGATGTGACATTCACCGCCTCGCGAGGCCCGAGTCGCACCGAGAATCCGTCTAACACGCCGATTTCTTTGCGTTCGTCGCGACCCATGGGAGGAGGTGGGAACCGTTCCCGTCGGAGCCGCGCCTTCGATGGGTGAGAGCCGTCCGGATCGCGGCCGACACCAGGGGATCAAAGGCGCATCGTTGGAGCGCACTATCGACGTATCGATCGTCTCATTCATGCCTGTGAAGGCAAGAATTTTACGCAGCGTACGCCGGTGTCGGCGTGTCGGGCGGTCCGCGTCTCACCCTGCGCGCTTCCCCCGCCGGGAAGCCCGTGGCACATGCAGCACGTCGTGAGCACGTCGCCCACCGAGGACTCGCCCGACGGCGTGGCGTCGCCCGGGGCGGCCGGGATCCCGGCAGAGGCCGCTCCCGTCGAGGCGGCGTGGCAAGCGGTGCTCGACGGGTGGGAGGACCCGGGCGCCCACGAACGCTTCCTGGCGCTCTGCGAGGCGATGGGGGTCTCGGCCGAGGCAGGAGCACGCTACCGATCGCTGCGCGAGAGCGACCCGGCCCGCGCCGCCGAGGCCCAGAAGCGCCTCGACCAGCTCGTGGCCCGCGCCCTCGCCCGGCTCCAGCTCGAGCGGAGCGAGGTAAGCCCGCGTCCGCGCCGATGGCTCTTCCTGCTCGCCGTGCTGGCCACGATCTGCCTCCTCACGGCGGCGACGCGCATGATGCTCGCTTAGCCGGGGCGCAGCGCGTCGGCCGGCGACCGGGCGTCCAGCGCCGAGTGGCCTGCGCGTGTCCCGGGCGGTAGGGTGCGCCGGGACCCATGCAGCTCGATTTCAAGACCCGCGAGCTCACGGTCAAGCTGGTCTACTACGGCCCAGCGCTGAGCGGGAAGACGACGAACCTCCAGGCGATCCATCGCCTCGTCGAGAGTGACGTCGCGGGGCGCCTCATGACGCTCGAGACGCGGGACGACCGCACGCTCTTCTTCGATCTCCTCCCGCTCACCTTCGAGGCGGGCTCGAAGCTCCAGGTGCGCTTCAAGCTCTTCACGGTCCCTGGTCAGGTCATCCACAACGCGACGCGGCGCTTGGTGCTCCAGGGCGCGGATGGGACCGCCTTCATCGCCGACTCGCAGCTCAGCGAGACCAAGGCGAACCAGCAGGCCTTCCTCGACATGCAGGAGAACCTCCGCGAGAACGGCATCGACCCCGCGTCGCACCCGCTGGTCATTCAGTTCAACAAGCGCGACCTGCCAAACGTTCGTTCGGCAGAGGAGCTCGAGCGCCTCGCGAAGCGCGGGAAGGAGCCCGTGTTCACGGCCATCGCCACGCGGGGAACGGGCGTGATGGAGACCTTCCTGGGCCTCGCGGAGCTGACCTGGCGCCGCCTCGACGCGACGCACCAGCTCGGCGAGAAGTTCGACCTCGACGCGGACATCTTCCTGCAAGAGGTCCGCGAACGCCTCGTGGGCGGGAGGGCCGCCGAATGACGGCGGACGGCGCACACAACGATGCGCAGCCGGAGGAGCCCGTGGCGACGGCGGACGGAACCGTGCGCCCGAGCGCGGCGGTGTCGAGCCCGCCGGCCATCGGGGAGAGCTCCGGCATCGACATCGCTCTGGCCGACCTGCAGGGCCTCGAGGAGGTCGTCGACCGCGAAGCGCTTCGCGACATCTGCCACTCCTTCTTCGACCTCTTCAACCTCAGCGTACGGGTCTTCGGCGCCGACGGAACGTTGCTCGCGGACGCGCACGAGGACGCCGAGATCCACGCCTATCTCCGCACCGTGCCGAGCGCGCGCGTGGCCCTCGCCAAAGACGTCGACGCCGTGCAGCGTCTCGTTCCGCGGAAGGAGGAGGCGCGCCACACGGAGATCACGGGCGCCGTCTACGACGTGGTGCCGCTGGTCTATCAGGGCCGCCCCGTCGGGCGCTTCGTCGTCGGCCCCTATCTTCCGGCGGAGATGCGCGAGGTCCCGGCGGCGCTGCTGGCGCTCGGGGACCTCGACCGCGAGCGCGTTCGCGATCTCTTGACGGCCATGCCGCGGGTGCGCGAGCCGACGGCGAAGCGCATTCGGGCGCATCTTCGCCGCGTCGTCGACCTCCTGCTCTTCGCCTCGCACCGCGCGCACCTCACGAGCGAGATGCACGTGGCCTCGGTGCGCGCCAGCTACCGCGAGCTCGCCGAGAAGACGGCCAAGCTGCAGAGCGCCTACGACCGGCTGAGGGAGCTCGACCGGCTGAAGTCGAACTTCCTCGCCACGGTCTCGCACGAGCTGCGCACGCCGCTGACCTCGATCATCGGCTACTCGGAGATGCTCGAGACGGGCATCGCCGGCGAGCTCAACGCCGAGCAGAAGGACTTCGTCGCCACCATCCACGGCAAGGGCGACCAGCTCCTCCAGCTGATCTCGAGCCTCCTCGATCTCTCGAAGCTCGAGCAGGGCGTGATGACGCTCCATCGCGAGCGCGTCGACCCCGGTGAGCTCCTCGCCGAGGTGGCGAAGACCATGGTCCCGGCGGCGCACCGCAAGTCCATCGTGCTCGAGACGCACCGGGAGGAGGGCCTTCCGCTGGTCGACGCGGATCCCGTGCGCCTCCGGCAGGTGCTCTTCAACCTCGCCGAGAACGCCGTGAAGTTCACGCCGGAGGGCGGCAGCGTGCGCTTCCGGGCCGAGACGACGGAGCTCGAGCCGGAAGGTGGAGACACGCTGGGGGCGGTGCTCATGGCCGCGCCGGAGCGCGCCATCGCCCTCAGCATCGAGGATACGGGCATCGGCATGCCCCCGACGGAGCTGGCGCGGATCTTCGACGCCTTCTACCAGGTGGACTCGAGCTCGACGCGCGAACACGGCGGCACCGGGCTCGGGCTCAGCATCGTGAAGCGTCTCATCGATGCCCACGGAGGGTCCGTGCGCGTCGAGTCGGAGCCGGGCGCGGGCACGCGCTTCACCGTGCTCTTGCCCGAGACGGGCTCCGACATCGGCGTCGGCGGTACGTGAGCGGAGCGCGAGCCGAGTCGTGAGCGGCGCGGACGAGCCCGAGGTCGCCGAAGACGCCCGCATCGCGCGGCTCCGCGCGCGCTTCGATCGCTCGCCGCGGGATCCCGCCGTCGCGCTCGCCATCGGCGACGACGCGGCCCTGGCCCATGGCCTCGCGCTGAGCGTCGACGTGGCCGTGGAGGACGTGCACTTCCGGCGCAGCTTCGCGCCGCTGGCGGCGCTGGCGGAGCGCGCCGCGAACGCCGCGCTGAGCGACCTGGCGGCCATGGGCGCGACGCCCACGGGGCTTCTGCTCGCGCTCCTCGTCCCGCGGGACGAGCCCCCCGCGAGCTTCGACGCGCTGGCCGAGGGCGTCGCGAAGGCCGCGGAGGCCGCGGGCGCCGCCGTGCTCGGCGGGAACCTCTCGCGCGGGCACGCGCTCTCGCTCACCACCACGGTTCTCGGCCGCGCGCCGGAGAGCCCGCTTCGGCGCGATGGGGCCCGACCGGGCGACGGGATCTGGGTCACGGGCGCCCCGGGCGACGCGGCGCTGGGTCTCGCGCGGCTCATGGCAGGGGAGCGCGAGGGGCCCTTCATCGCGCGCTGGCTCCATCCGCGGCCACGGCTGGGCGCCGGACGCGCGCTGCTCGGCCACGCCTCGGCGGCCATGGATCTCAGCGATGGCCTGCTCCTCGACCTCGGCCGCATGACCGGCGCGAGCGGCGTCGGCGCGACGATCCGGCTGGCGGACATCCCTCGGGGACCTGGCTTCGCTGCCGCCGCGGGCGCCGACGCCCGGGCCCTGCTGCTCGGAGGCGGCGAGTCCTACGAGCTCCTCTTCACCGCGCGCGGAGACGTCCCCTCCCCGCTCGAGGCCACGCGCATCGGCACCATCGACGCCGCGCCAGGGCTGCGCGTCGACGCGGGCGCCGGACCGGATCCGGTGGTGCCCGCGGGGCACGACCACTTCTCGGCCTTTCCTCCGGCTGCCCCATCGGCTAGGCCCAAGGCCGAGCGTGAGTGACCTGGCCAAGTACCTCCGGCGCAGTCCGGACGAAGCGCGCCGCATCTTCGCGGCCATGGTGCTTCGCCGCTTTCTGACGCTGGTGAGCGTGCTCTCCCCCTCGCCGCCCCCGGCGCGGCGCGAGCTCCGCGCCATCGCCGAGGCCCTCCGCTGGGTCCCCCCGGACGCCGAGAGCGTGCGCGCCGCGCGGGAAGCGCTCGGTGGCTACGACGCGGACCCGCGCGAGGACCCCGTCTGGCTGCTCCTCGCGGAGTGCGCCCGCGCGGCCGCGGATACGCTCGACGACCCGGGGCGCGCCGAGCGCTGCGCCGAGACCCTCCTCGAGGCGGTCGGGC
>CALCTH010000466.1 GCA_937893795.1 uncultured Myxococcales bacterium
GCTATGGGCGGGCCGCGCGCCGCCCTTGCCCCCGCGCCCCGCGCCCCCGCGCCCACCCCCGGCGGCGCGCGTGCGCGGGCGCCCCACGCGCCCCGAGCCGCGGAGCTCGAGGTGCACCGCCCGTCGCCGGCCGGCGCGACCGTACGCCCGCAGCTCGCCCGTCCCCGCGAGGGCGTGCCGGGTGGAGCTCGGTGGATCGATGCCAAGCCGGTTGTCGGGCTCGTAGCGATGCGTGCGTGCCGAGCTCACCGCCGTCAGCTCGAGCCAGGGCTGAAGGTCCACGCTCCCCGCCACGCGAAGCGTCGCGTCCGCGAAGCGGTCGCGGTTCTCGTTGCGCTCGAGACCAATCTCCTGAAGCGGGTCCGACACGCGCTGCTCGAAGACGTTGCCTCCTGCGGCGACCTGAAGCCGGCCGCGCGCGAAGCGGTGCGTGTAGGCCGCGGTACCCCCGACCCGCGCGTCGGTCCGGCGCGTCGCTTCGGCCGTGAGCTGCGCCGGGCCGGGGTCGCCACCGGTCCGGCTCGCGCCATGAACGACGGCGTCGAGGCGCCCGCCGCGCGTGAGCTCGCTCCGCACGTGCACCAGCCCGAAGGCCCCCCGAGTGTGCGCGTTGACGCGGCGACCCTCGGAGTCGTCGCTCGGATCGAACGCGGTCCCACCGTCGTCGGCAAAGGGGAAGTCGTTCGCGGCTCCGTCGACCTGGAGGTTCGTGGCGACCGCGAGCCGCGGGCCACCGACCTCGGCGCCGACGCCGGCCTGCCAGCGCCCGAAGCTTCCTACGCCGAGCCTCGCCTGAAGGCGGCGGCCGACGGCCTCGGGCGGGAGGAAGCGCACCACGCCACCAATGGCCCCGCTCCCCAGCCACGCCGGAGCGCCGCCTCGGTACGCCTCGACGCGCTCGAAGGCCGTGCCGGCCAAGAGCGCGAGGTCGAAGGCACCGGTGTCGGGGCTGCTGAGTGGCAGGTCGCCCAGAAGCACCGCGGTCTGGTTCGGCGCGGCGCCACGGAGAGCGACGAAGGCCCCGGCTCCCGCGGCTCCGGTTTGCCGCACGTCGACCCCGGGCAGCGAGAGGAGCAGCTCCGGCGTGCTCACGTCGGCGGCGGCGGCGTCCCGGGCGCTCGCGCCCGTCCCGGCGGCCGTCACGTCGAGCGCGTTGGCCGATGCCGGCGGCGCCTCCACGCGCGCGCTGGCGCCGAGCCCGGGACCTTCCGGGTTCCCGTCGTCTTCCACGGACTCTGCATGCGCGGCCGGTTCCGCCGAACCGGTGGTCTCGGTGCCGCCTCCACGTTCCACCAAGGGCCGGGACGCGCCTACCGGCGGCTGCGCACGGGCGGCGCTCGCCGCGGCGAGCAGGGTGGTCAGAAAGAGGGAGCGCATGGGGCGGTGAGAACGCCGGGCGGACGCTGCGGCGAGCACCGCGTCTCAGGCATCGCCACCAGACGCAGCCCTTCGCTGCGAGCTCCGGCCGCCGTCCCCGAGGCGAGAAGGAGTGGGATTCCGAGCAGGTTTCCGGGCTCCCGGCCATGTCCCCCGCCGCCTTCCCGGGCGCCGACCGCACCGAGGTGGAACCTCAGCCGGCAGAACGCACGCCCAGTGGCATGTGGCGAGGGCGCCCTGACCAATCACCGTGGCGGGTCCGCGCCGGATTCTCACCGGCTTCCCTCTCGGCTCCCCGGATGTCTCCCCGGCTTGCCTCGTCGGCGCCTCCGATGTCGAAGACGTCTCACTCGAATCCACCTAGGGATCCCACCCCCGGAGAGGCCCGTCAAGGGAGGCCCCACCGCATGCTGCGCTACACCACCTCGACGGGGCCGGGCTTCAGGCGAAGGCAGAGTCCGAGAGCTGCGAGGACCACCTCGTCGGCGCGCGACGCGAGCCGTTGATGGAGGCGACCGGCGTGGTCCCGGAAGCGCCGACCAAGTGCGGACGCGGGCACGATTCCGAGGCCGACTTCATTGGTGACGAGCAAGGTCGTTCCCCTTCGCTGGGCGAGCGCGTGCTCGAGCGCGTCGAAGGCGCCTTCGACGGCGCCGTCGGAGAGATCGGCAAGCAGCAGATTGCTCAGCCAGAGCGTGAGGCAGTCCACCAGCACGACCGGCTCGGCCAGGCGCATCAGAAGCGAGGGAACCTCTCGGGGCTCTTCGTGCAGGTCGAAGGCCGGGTCGCGAGCGGCGCGATGGGCGGCGATGCGCTCACGCATCTCGTCGTCGAACGCCTGCGCCGTGGCGACGTAGGCTTTGGCGCCGGGGAGCTGCAAGGCGCGGGCTTCGGCGTACCGGCTCTTCCCGCTCCGAGCCCCGCCGCCGATCAGTACGAGCGACACGTGGCGAGCGTAGCTCTCTTTGCGCTGCGGCACGGCCCCCTCCCGAAGCCTCGCGCGAGGCGGCCGCGTGGACTCCGCGGACTTCGCACCCCGGAGCGAGAGTTGACCCGCCGGAAGAAGAGTCGACCCGTCCGGGATTCCTGGAGCGGGAGACCGGACTCGAACCGGCGACATCCAGCTTGGGAAGCTGGCGCTCTACCAACTGAGCTACACCCGCAGGGACTCGCGAAGCTGCGTCATCCCATCGCGGTCGTCAAGCTGCGATCGGCGCGCTTCGTCCCCATCGCCGGCCCTGCTTCCCGTTCGCCGCGGCATCCGGTACATCCCGCTCATGAGCGACGCCGACCGCACCGCCCTCGTCACCGGCGCCGGGCGCGGCCTCGGCCTCGCCTTCGCGACCGAGCTCCTCGCGCGTGGCTATCGCGTGCTGGCCGCCGCGCGGAAGCCGGAAGGCTCGGAAGGCCTAGCAGCGCTCGGCGCCGCGCATGGTGAGCGGCTCGTGCCCCTCGCCCTCGACGTCGGCGACCCACGCTCCGTGGCCGCGGGCGCCGCCGCCGCCGGCGAGCATACGAACGCGCTTCACCTCCTCGTCAACAACGCCGGCATCAACTCGCGCTCGGTGCCCGAAGGCCAGGGCAACGTACGCCTCGGGAGCCTCGAGCCCGAGGGCTTCCTCGCCATGATGCGCGTCAACGCGCTCGGCCCGGCGCTGGTCACGCAGGCGCTCCTGCCGCTCCTCGCCGCCGGCGGGGGCCGCGTGGTCAACATCTCGTCCTGGCTCGGCTCCATCGCCGGCAAGACGGCGGGCGGCAACTACGGCTACGCGGCCTCCAAAGCCGCGCTGAACATGGTCGGGCGGGCCATGGCCTTCGATCTGGCCGAGCAGGGCGTCGTCTCCGTGCAGATCAACCCCGGCTGGGTGCAGACGGACATGGGCGGCCAGCGCGCCAAGCTCACGCCCGAGGAGTCGGTGAAGGGTATCCTGGACGTCGCCGAGCGGCTCACGCCGGACGACGCCGGCCACTTCCTGCAGTGGGACGGCACGCCCCACGAGTGGTGAGCGGACGCTACTCTTCGTCGAAGTCCGTCGGCAGGTCTTCGAAGGCGGAGTCGACGTCGAGGGTCAGCGGGGCCGCCGCGGCGCCCGGCGAGGAGAGCGTCGAGCGGAGCTTCTCGACGCGGTTGCGCACGCCGCGGAACTGCGGGTCCATGCGCACGGCCTTCTGGAAGTAGTAGAGCGCCTCCTGCACGTCGCCGAGGCGCTCGTAGGCGGCGCCGAGCTCGTAGAAGAGCCCGAGCTCCTCGCGCTCGGTCTTCTGCTCCGCGTAGAGCCCCTTCTTGAAGTGCCCGATGGCCTCGGCGAGCTCGTCCTGCTCCACGAAGCAGAGGCCCACCATCGTGTGGCACATGCACTCGCGGCCGGGGCTGGCCATGGCCAGCTCGAACTCGGCCACGGCGTCGGCGAAGAGCCCCATCTCCTTGTAGGCGATGCCGAGGTCGAAGTGCGTGTCCGTGTCGTCCGCGCCGACCTGCTCTTCGACGCCCTTCTTGAACTGCGCGAAGACGGCGTCGACGTCGATGACGTCGCTGCCGAGGGCTTCGGCGGCCTCCTCGTCGAGCTCCTCGGCGAGCTTCTCCGCGAGGGCGAAGCTCTCGTCCTCGTCCTTGATCGCCGGGGCCGGCGGTGCGGACGCGAGCTGCGCCGCGACGCGCGCGTCCTCGACCTCCCGCTGCCGCGCGAGCAGCGACGGGTCGTTCGGATGCTCGGCGAGCGCGTCGAGGAGCTCCGCCATGGCGGCATCCCAAAGACGCTGGGCCATGAAGAAGTCCACCTCGTCGAGGACCTCGAGGATCTCGGGCGGCGGCTCCGGGGCTGGCGGCGGTGCGGGTGGCGCGGCGTCACTCGCGCTCACCGGAAGCTCCGGAAAGACGTCCGGGGAGGGCTCCTCGGCGGGCGCCTCCGAGGGCGTGGACGCCCAGTCCACGGCGTCCTCCGCTTCGATAGGCTCCCACCCCGCGCTCGAGGCCTCGTCGAAGCCCTGGGCCAGCACCTCGTCCGCCGTGGGTCGCGCGGACTGCGCCCAGTCGGCCACGGAGGGCGCGCGCTGCGGCGTGGCGTCCGGCGGGGCCTTGGGGAGCGAGGGCACGGAATCGGGCGAGAGGCCGTCGAGCTCCTCGAGGAGCGCGTCCGTCTCGCTGAGCAGCGAGGCGTCCCCCATCCCCGGGACCGCATGAAGATCGACGGCGCTCGCCTCTTCGTCCACGAAGAAGAGCGCGTCGTCGTCGCCTGGTGCCACCGAGTCCGGCGCGGGCGCCTCCTCGGACGGGGCGGGTGCGGGCGGCACCGCGGGTCGTGCCGGCGGCGCCGGCGGCTACCGGGGCGGGGGCGGGCGGGGCGGAGAGGAGGAGGCCCGCTAAGGAGAGAGGAGGGGTAGGGAAAAGGGGTGGGGAAGGGGGGGGGCGGAAGA
>CALCTH010000467.1 GCA_937893795.1 uncultured Myxococcales bacterium
GGCGTCGCCCGCGAAGGAGACGCCGGCTGACGGGGGCGCGGCGGCCAGCGCGCTCGTGAACGCGCGCGACGCGCTCGTCGAGCTGGACCGCCGCCAGCTCGCCGCCCTGGCGGGCTTTGGAGAGCCGCCCACGGGGTGGCTCGACGCGCTACCCTACGCGCTTCAGGTGCGCGGTCGGCGCCGCGCGCTCCACCGCGACCTCGCGGCGCTCCACCGGCGCGCGCGGGCTGAGGAGGCACGCGTGCAGGACGCGCTGGCCTCCCTGGGCGAACGGCTCGTCGCCGAGCCCGGCTCCCTCGCCGAGCACGTCCGCTGGAACGCTCTCGTGACGCGCGTCGAGAGCGCCGGGGGTGTGGTCACCACGCAGCGGGAGGCGCGCGACGTCGTCGAAGGCGCCGCCGAGGACGAGCGCGAGGCGCTCTTGCGCCGCCTCGAGGCGGCGCGCCGGGGCGTCCGTCCGCTCCGGGCGCGCGAGAGCGAGCTCCGCGCCTCGCTCGAAGGCAAGCGGCTCCTGGTCAAGCGGCACGGCCAGCGCCTCGACCAGGCACGGAAGCGTGCCACCGACGCATGCGACGCGGCCTCCCGGGCGGGCCACCAGGAAGCCGCGGAAGCCGAGAACGTGGCGCTCCAGACGGCTCGGCGCGCGCAGGAGGAGGAGGAGCGCACGCTGGCCGAGGTCACGCTCGAGCTTGCCGACGCGCGGCGCGGCCTCGAGGACGCGGAGAGCGCGCTCGCGGCGCTCGACGCCGACATGCCCGTGGCCCTTCGTCGCCTGAAGGCGGCGTCGTCCGAGCTCACGCAGGAGCTCCTCGAGGCGCACGCGGAGGTGGGCCGGCTGGGGCTCGACGTCGAGGACGCCACGGAGCGCTGGCCGGAAGCCGAGGCGGCGAACGCCGCCGTGCGCGCCGCCGAACACCTCTCCACGGAGATCGCGCTCCACGAGACGGCGCTCGCCCAGGTCGACCTGGCTGGCGTGGCGCGCGGGATGCGCGTCATCTCGGGCCTCGCCGGGCTGGTCGCCCTCGCTCTCGTCGTGGCCGCCTTTCGCGCCTCGTGACGCGTCAGCCCGCGCGATGTGCGTCGAGGGTCTCGAGGACCTTGGCGACGTGACCCTTCACGCGCACCTTGGGGAAGATCTTCACGACCTTCTGGTCCGGTGCGATCACCACCGTGGTCCGGATCAGGCCCTCGAAGGTCTTCCCGTACATCTTCTTCTCGCCCCAGGCGCCGTACTTCGCGAGCACCGCGCCCTTCTCGTCCGTGAGGAGCGGAAAGTTGAGGTCGTGCTTGTCCCGGAACTTCGCGTGGCTCGTCAGCGAGTCCTTGCTGATGCCGACCACCACGGCGCCGGCATCCGCGAGCGCGTCCGCGGCGTCGCGAAAGTCGACGGCTTCGGTGGTGCATCCCGGCGTGTTGTCGCGCGGATAGAAGTAGACGACGACGTACTTCCCGGCCTGGTCCTTGAGCGCCCAACGTCCTCCCTCCGATGAGGGCAGGGTGAACATCGGGGCCTTCTTTCCTTCTTCGAGCGCCATCGAACCTCCGCGAGCGAGCCCCGAAGCTGCGCAGCGCGGGCGGGCGGCGTCAATCCCCCACGCCGCGGAGGGTCGGCGCCCGGCTCAAGGGTCGCGTCCGGCCACCGTTTCCTCTCGGCGATGACCCGGCTTCTCGCATGGCCGCTGCTCGTGCTCCTGCTTCTGGCGCCGCGCCCCGACACGGGCGCCGCGCAGGCGAGCGCCGTGGATCGTGCTCGGCACGGGTTGCAGAGCTACGACCTCGAAGGCTCGGGTACGACGCGGGTGATCGCCGACCTGAGCGCGTTGCTGCAGGGACGGCCTGCGGAGGGACCCACGGCCCGCGAGGCGCGCTTTCTCCGCAGCATGGCGGCGGCGGATCTCCTTCTCCTCGCCGAGCACCATGGCACCCCGGAGCTGAGGGCCCGCGTCGCGCGCGCCTACGGCGTGGCCCCGACGGCGCTCGCCCCGCAGCTCGACGCAGACCTCGCCGCGCTGGAGATCGGCGTCTACGCCGAGAGCGCCCGAGACGCGCGGCATGCCCTCGCGTTTCAGAACGGAAGGGCCGACCCCACGCCCGCTCGGCCAGCGGGAGCCCGCGGCGACCTCTTCCGCCTCGGGGCCATTCGCCGCGCGGCCGCCGAGGGTGAGCCCCTGCGGGCGCTCGCGCGCCTCGCCGACGACCCCTGCCCCGAGGGCCCGCGGACGGGCTGCAGTGCGCCCTACACGCGCTTTGGCGCCGAGGGCCGCCGCGCCATCGCCGCCGCGCTGCAGGACGCCCATGAAACGATGCCGCGAATCGAAGGGGATCTCGGCGCTCCGCGGCGCTTCGGCCGTCCGTCGCGTGAGCGCGTCCGCGCCGCCGAAGGCCTTGCCCGCGAAGGCGAGCAGCGCGCCTTCCATCGGATCGCCC
>CALCTH010000468.1 GCA_937893795.1 uncultured Myxococcales bacterium
AGGCACGGCACGACGAGCCAGGCCGACCTCAAGGGCGTCGCTCCAGGGCCCGGCGGGCGGCGAGGCGCGCGGCACGCTCCGCTGCGCGGGCGTGGTCCGCCGCGTCCTGGTAGCGCGAGGCCCCAGCGTCGTCGCGGGCTTCGGCCAGCCGCGCCCGTGCGAGGGCGAGCTCGTAGGGTGCGTGGTCGGCGGCCCCGGCCGCCTCCGCCTCGGCCAGTGCGCGACGCGCCGGTCGAAGGGCCCGTCCAAAATGGATGGGGCCGCAGCCGACCAGGAGCGCGAGGGAGAGGGCGACCACGAGGGCCCGCCGAGCCGCGGCCGCGCTCACGCCCGCGAGCGCCCGCCGAGGTGGAGCCGCAGCAACAACGCGCCGAGGCCGCCGACCAGAAAGGCACCCATGAGGATGGCGCCCTGCATCAACGGGCCGCGCCCGTAGGGCTCGAGGCCAAAGTGACCCTGGAACTGCGCGTAGCTACCGACGAGCGCGAGGCGCGTTCTCGCGGCGAAGGGGACGGCGACGGCGAGCGCCAGGAGCGCGAGGAAACCACCGAAGGCTGCCCCGTCCCGCTGGGCCCGGACCTGGCTGGCCCCGAAGGCGAAGCCAGCGGCGCCGAGGCCCAGCTGCAGAAGGAAGCCGACCATCGCCACGGCCGAGGGCACCTTCCGCACGTCGAGGAAGTAGAGGAGGAACCAGTCGCCGTGGAAGACGTAGAAATAGACGCTCACCGGCACGAGCACGAGGCCGGCGAAGATCGCGTAGGCCCCGAAGCTGCGGGAGAGCAGCGGCGCGCGCGGGCTCAGGCGAAGCTCGACGCGCCCCGCGAGCGCCGCAGCGACGCCAGACGCCAGGGCGAAGAAGACGAGGGTGGGCAGGGGCACCGGGGCGCGACCATAGCGCAGCCCGCGCGCCGCGCTCCAGCACGGCGCACGCGGCCATAACGACGTTTCGGGTAGGGAGGTGTCTCAGCGAAGAGGGAAGGGATCCGCGCCGCGCGCCTGCGTCCAGGTCGCGCTCGTGAGCACGTCGGGCGCCGCCGCCACATCGAGCTCCCGGCCGCTCACGGAGCCATGACAGACGCCGCAGGAGCCGTTGAAGAAGCGGCGCGGGAAGGACTGGTTGGCGCGCTCGCCCGGATAAAACTGCATCTGCTCGCGCTGCGTCTGGGCGCCGCTGAAGAGGGCCCCCTCGTCGAAGGTCAGTGCCTCGCCGCCGCCGTCCGTCGGCTGGAAGAGCAGCGGGACGCCCCCGGGCAAGCGGACGCGGACGGATCCGTCGGCGAAGAGCGGCGCGACCCCGAGGCTTCGATAACGGACGAAGACCTCGCCGAAGCCGTCGCTGACGACCTCGTCCGCCACGTCCGAGAAGCGCGTCGCGCTCGTCGGCGGGGGCTCCGCGGCGAAGACCTGGACGCCCTCGATGCGCGCGTCGATGGGCCGGTCCACGCGGGTATTCTCGAAGAGGAGCGTCGCGAGGAGCGGGAAGTCGAGGAAGTGAACCTCGGCGTCGGTGGCGCCGGGCTCGACGCGCGTCGCTCCGTTGGCCTCGTCCTTGCGCGAGGTGAAGATCGGCAGCCGGGGCCGCGCCATCACGGCGACGGCCTCGACGTTCGCGCGGCCCATTTCACCGCCGAGCGGCCTCACCTCGAAGCCCTCGGGGTCGAGCTCGCAGAGCTGATAGGCATAGCCGCCGCGCGTCAGGTCCGTCGCGCCGAGGTCGCAGCTCACGACGAGGCGGCCGCTCGGGAGCGGCGCGGGGGAGCGGAAGGCGCCCTGCGTGGTCGGGCCGCCCGGGATCCCGGGGATGCCACCGAAGGCTCCGGGGACCGGAACGCTCATGGCGTGGAGGTAGGCGCGGTCGCCGGCGGCGCGGTCGTCCTGGTCGGGGCCGAGCGAGCGATTGACGACTACGATGGTGCCGGCGCCTTCGGCGGCGCCCAGGGGCCCGGCGACGAAGGCCAGGTTGCGGTTGGGCAGCTCCACGACCTCCGTGGCGGCCTCGAAGCCCACGCTCCCGCGCTGCGCGAAGAGCGGGTGGTAGTCGCCGCCGTCGAGGTTCAGGCGCCGGAGCGCCAGCTGATGGAACTCGGGCTCCCGCTTCTCCGTCGTGAAGATGACCCGGCCGTCCGCGAGGAAGCTGGGTGCCACCTCCTGGTTGAGCAGGAAGGTGAGCTGCCGAACGGCGCCGTCCTCGAGGACGTAGAGGTTGGCGTTGGGGGCGAGCGACGCGGGGGTCCGCGAGGGGCCCGGCACGCCCTCCCCGTCGACGTTGCCGCGGGTGCTGGCGAAGACGAGGCGCCCGTCGGGTGCGAAGGCCGGGTCGAAGTCGTGAAGCGGGATGCCCGCCTCTTCCGCTGCCGGTGACGCCGCGCCGGGGAAGGGCTCGCAGCCTGCGCCGTCGGCGCTGACCCGGAAGATGCGGAGCGGCGACGCCTCGCTTTCGCGTGCGGCGAAGGCGATGGTGGCGCCGTCCCAGCTCACGGCGGGGCCACGCACGTCCACGTCGCCCCCGAACCCGCAGCTGCCGAGGAGGCTCGCGCTCACACCGAGGGTAGCGGCGCCGGAACCGTCCAGCGTGAGCGGCGCGATGCGCAGGTCGGCGCCGCCCACGAAGGCGTCGAAGTCGCGCACCTCCGGCGCGCCGAGGGGGCGGCTCACCCAGACCAGGGACTCGACGGGATCCGGGAGCAGCTCGCCGCGGGCGATGGCCTGCTCGCGCTCGATCTCGTGCCAGCGCGCGAGGATGCAGTAGGCCGGAACCTCGTTCAGGTCCCCGGCGTCGGCGTCGAAGGCGTCGCAGAGCTCCGGCGAGGCCGGTCGCAGCGTCCCGTCCGCGCTGAAGTCCTCGAAGAGCGCCCCCCCGCGGTGGAACATGCCGCTCGCCCCGTCGACCTCGCTCGCGGGGAAGAGGTTCTTCGCGACGAGGCGTGCCTCGTTCACGTTGGGCGCCTCGAGCGCGAGGAACTCCTTCGAGACGTCGTGGTTCCGGCGCGTCGCCACGCGGCTGAAGACGCCCTGGTCCCCGCCGCGGAGCCGGAGGTCGTGGAACATGGTCGGGGAGTGGCAGTTCTGGAACATGCAGCCCTTGCGGACGAGCACCGGCTGCACGCGGTTGGCGAAGTAGCGAAGCCCGGGATCGGGATCGTCGTCGCGGAGGGTCTCCGGCGCTCGGCTCGCCACGTCGAGGGCCCAGTCGAGAAGCGCCTGGTAGCGCGGGTCCTCGGTGGAGCCGAGCACGTTGCCTCCCTCGTGGAAAGTCCCGCCACGGAGCAGCGAGAGCGGGCGCCGCAAGAGACCCGAGGTCGAGGGCGCCCCCTCGCTCACGTGCGCGAGGGTCACGGCGTAGTTCCAGCGGAGGTCCTCCTCCGTGTCGCCGCAGGTGAGGTAGAAGTCGGCGAACTCGTTGCCGTGGCAGCTCGAGCCCGCGCAGGACTCCTGAAGCACCGGCTGCACGTCGTCTCGGAAGCGCTGGAAGCCCTCGGCGTCGGCGGGCGCCATCGCCGGGTCGAAGGGCAGGAACGCGGGGTAGCTTCCACCGCTCCGAACGCAGTCGCCGAGGTTCGCGACGAGCGTCTCGTCGGGCACGTTCGTGCGCTCCGCCCCCGCGTCCATCCAGGCCTTGAGCTCGGCGAAGCCCTCGGAGCCTTCTTCGAGGAGCTGTCCCGCGTTGTGCCGGATATCCGTCATCACGCGCGCGATGCGGACGCCGGTGGTCGGGTCCGGGTCCCAGGTCTCGACGGGGACCTCGATGTCCGGACCGCCCTTCAGGAGAAAGAGCGGGCGCTGGTAGGGCCCGTAGGGGTGGAGAAGATCATCCCGCCGCGCGAGGGCGTCGTAGGAGCTGAGGTCCAGGTTCCCCGTCGCTTCGCCCTCGGGGCTGGCCACGTGGCAGCCGTTGGTCTGAAGCGCGCAGCCCGAGCGTACGACGGGGTCGATGCGCTGGTCGTAGAACGAGGTCGGAGTGAAGTCCGGGTCACCGCACCCGAGGACTGCTAGAGCCGCTAAGATCCACGCACGCATCGACGCTTCGTTCTCCTCGCGTGCCCTCCGTGCGGGCACGTTCGCCACGATCCAACGACGCCGCGTCGCCGAGCCGAAGGCCTCGCCCGCAGGCGCGGGCGTCCCGAGCGTAGGACCATTCGTGGCGCGGCGGCCAGCACCTCAGAAGCGGAGCGCGACCTCGATGGCGTCGAGGACGAGGGACTCCCCCTCGGTGCCCTGCGCCTCGATGAGGGCCTCGCGCGCGGCGCTCGTCCCGAGCTGGCCGAGCGCGATGGCCGCGGCCTGGCGGGCGTCGCGGCTCGCGTCGCTCCGGAGCATGCCCGCGAGCGCGAGCTCCGCGCCGTCGGCACGGAACTGCCCCACGAGGCGGGCGGCTTCCGTACGCACGAGCGCGTCCGTGTCCGCGAGGGCGCCCACGAGAGCGTCCGTGTCCCGGAAGAAATTCACGCGGTTGACGGCGAAGATGGCGGCGCGGCGCACCGCCGCGTCGTCATCCGAGAGGGCCGTCGAGAGCGTCGCGTTGGCGCCCACGTGGTTGAGGCGCTCGAGGCCGCGCACGATCTCGGCGCGCACGGTGGCGTCCGCCTCGCCCGCGTAGGCGGCCTGCAGCGGCGTCAGCCCCGCCGGCAGCATGAACTCGCCGATGGCGCGCGCGGCGCGGGCGCGGCGCACCGGGTCCCCATCCGTCGCCAGCACGTCCTCCATGCGATGGAAGATCTGCGCGATGGCGAAGAGGCGATGGCGGAGCCACCAGGCGCTGATGCGCCGCACCTCGGCGTCATCCGACGCGAGGAGATTCCGCTCCACGAGAGGCACGCAGCGATGGCATTCGACCTGCTCGCCGTACTCCAGCGTCGCGATGAGCCCCTCCGTCGAGGCGCCGTTGATGGCGCGGATGAGCTGGTCTTCACTCGGCGCGCCGGTGCCTTCGCTGAGCTCGCCGCGCGCGCGGTCGTGGACGATCACCTCGATGGGCTCCTCGTCGTCCTGCGCCTGGGCGGTGGCCGTCAGACCGAGGCCGAGGACCAGCGCCGTCGTGATCGTGTGGATCTTGTTCATGGCGTTTCTCCGTCTTCCTTCGTCCTGCGACCTCAGTCGTAGGTGAGCTCACCCCAGTTGGTCTCCCCGTCCACGTTCCGCCGCGACCAGTACTGGCCGCCGAGGTCTGCCATCTCGACGAGGCGAAGCCGGTCCTCGCGCGTCATGGTGCCGGCGAACTCCGGGATGTTCTCGGGGTGGCTCGGGGTCGGCCACGCCCAGGCGCTCGCGTCGTCCTCGGCGTTGACGTTCACGACCTCGATGAGCCGCGAGCGCCGCGCCGAGCCCGGGTTGACCCACTCCGGCGGCATGTCGCCGGTGGCCGTCACCTCGCCCATCATCGCCGAGGGGTAGAGGAGCGAGACGTAGGACGCCGGGTAGCTCACGACGTCCATCTCGAAGAAGACGTCGATGGGCTCGTCCGTCAGCAGTAGGTAGGGCACCTGGAACTCGAGCTCCTCGCCCTCTTCCGTCGTCGCCGTGACCATGTAGGTGCGGCCGGCGAAGGGGTCGTTGGCGCCACCGTCGTGGCAACCGACGCAGTTGCGGTTCAGGACGTCCTGAATCGTCTCGCCGCTCGAGGCGCCGGCCCAGGGCAGCTCGCGCCGCTCTGGAATGGCCACGTTGAAGTCCTCGGGCCCGGCCTGCTGAGCCAGCGTGGTCGTGCCGACCCGCGGGAGCACCTGCTCGGTGCGGTCCTCGTGGCAGCCGCCGCAGCGCCGGTTCTCGCCGGGCATGCCCTGAATCCACGTGAGCTGATTGCGGATGGCGAGGCCGTAGCGGTCGAGGGGCTGGAGGTGGTAGGGGATGCGCGCCGGCACGGCGGCCTCCCAGGAGCCGTCATCGTAGACGCGCGCTTCACCGACGATGGCCGCGCCCTCGTGGAGCGTGAGGCCGAACTCGCGCACGCCGCCGATCTCCGAGGAGAAGCCCTCGATGATGCGCACGCGACGTGCCTCCGTCAGCGCGTCACCGAGCGGCGTGCGGTCGAACTGCGCGCCGCTCACGACCTCGTTGAGCCCCGTCTGCGTGATGTCCACGGAGCCGAAGACCGTCGGCGTGTAGTCGAAGGGGTCGATGGGACCGACGGTGTCGCCGCGGACCGGCGGGACGTCGCGAACCTGTACGGGCGTCGCGTAGAGGTCCCAGGTGTCCGGGTCGTCGAAGATGAGCGTGCGCTCGCGGGTCACGGGGTCGAAGAGATAGATGCCGAAGTTCGGCGCGGTCTCGGCGAGCTCGTTGCGCTCGTTCACGTCGCCGTCCGACCACGACACCAAAAAGCGGCCGTCGGCCAGGGGGAAGGGCCGGCGGTAGCGGCCGGCACCCTCCGGCGGGCTCTCCTCGCCGGTGGGCACGAGCGGCGTGAGCGGCTCGAAGCGCGCGCGCTGCTCGTCGAAGACGATGTCGCCGAAGCCGCCCTCGGCACGGGCGTCGATCTCGACGAGGGAGCCCGCCTGGATGGTCCCGCGGCGGCTCGTGGCCACGGCGACGAGGCGACCGAGCTCGATCTCCTGCACCTGCACGAGGCTGTTGGCCGGCTTGCCGCCGCTGCCCGCGAGGCCCTGCATGTTGGTGCAGTCCGTGTTCATGCGGAAGAGCTTCACGTCGTTGAGCGGGCCGAGGTGCTCCCAGCGGGAGTAGCCGATCTCGCCGGTGCTCATGAGGAAGGGATCGGCGATGTGGCTCAGGTTCTGCGCGCAGAGCACCCGGTCCGCGTCTCCGCCGGCGATGCCGATGGTGGCGATCTGCGCGACCACGCGGGCGTGGTTGTACTCGTCGGCGCGCGTGCCCATTTCGGTGTACGGCTGGTTCGTCACGAAGGCGATGCGGTCGCCGGGCACGAAGATGGGCTTCACGTCGTCGTGAGGCCCGAAGGTGAGCTGCCGCGGCGTGACCGAGCCGTCGATGTTCGTGAGGTAGAGGTGGTAGTGCGCGTCGCCGGCCCGGCGCATGGCGAAGACCGCCTGCGTGCCATCGAAGCTCACGTCGACGCCGTTGATGTCGACGTCCTCGAACTCCTCGGTCAGGTTCCGGAGCGTGCCGTTCGGTCGCGGCGGCGAAAGCACGAAGAGGCCACCACCCGGCACGTAGCGCGTGTAGTCGATGGTCTGACCGTTGCCGCCGGTCACGTTCTCCGAGACCACGCCGTCCCGCTCCACGAGGAAGGCTCGCTTCACGAAGAGGAGCGCCTCGAGGTTCCCGACGCCTTCGCCGCCGCCTCCCGTCTCGTCACCCGAGCAGCCGCCGGCCAGCGCCAGCATGAGGGCCACCGCGAGGCCACGTCCCATCCACCGTGCGTCGTGCATGGCCGGAAGAACAGCAAAGACCGGGCCGAACTGAGATCATTAGGCAATCATGGTGCGAGTCCCCCTCCGCCTGGGGGTTTGCCCCCCCAAGGCCCGTGGATTGGGGGACGCGAACCCCAAGGAAACCGTGCGCTGACGCGGACCTCCCGATGCGTCACCGCGCCGGTGGTGTTACGTACCCCACACCGATGACCGCGCTGACGACTCGATTTCGGAACCACGCGTCGCTCCTCGTCGGAGCGCTCGCCGTGGCGGCCTCGACCCTCGCCCTCCCGAGCCCCGCCGAAGCGGACGTGCTCGGCGACCTCGCCGGAGAGTTCGAGGGCGCCCTGGCCTCGGGCAACGTGGGCTTCGCGCTCCTGGTCATCTTCGGCGCCGGGCTGCTCACCGCGCTCACGCCCTGCGTCTACCCGATGATCGCCATCACCGTGAGCGTCTTCGGCGCGCGGCAGGCGAAGTCCCGCGCGGAAGGCGCCTTCCTCAGCCTCGCCTTCGTGCTCGGCATCGCGGCCTTCTTCACGCCCCTCGGCGTCATCAGCGCGCTGAGCGGCGCGGGCATGGGCGAGCTCAACGGGTCTCCGTGGGTGATGGGACCGCTCGCGTTCCTCTTCGTCGCGATGGCGCTCAGCATGTTCGGCTTCTGGAACATGAACCTGCCGCCCGCGCTGCAGACCAAGCTCGCGAGCGTCGGTGGCCAGGGCTACAAGGGCGCCTTCCTGGTAGGGCTCGTCAGCGGTGTCGTCGCGGCGCCCTGCACGGGCCCGGTCATCGCCGTGCTCCTCGGCTACGTCGCCTCGACGCGCGACGCCGGGTTCGGTGCCCTGGCCTTCTTCATCTACAGCCTGGGCCTCGGCACGCTCTTCTTCGCCGTGGGCACCTTCGCCGTCAGCCTCCCGAAGAGCGGCAAGTGGATGGACGGCGTGAAGAGCATCTTCGGCATCGTGATGCTGGTGATGGCCATCTACTACCTGAAGGCCTTCCTCCCGCTCCCGCGGCCGGACGTGCGCACCACCGAGTGGCTCCTCGTGCCCGGCGTGCTCGCCATCGGCGGCATCCTCCTCGGCGCCGTGCACCTCTCCTTCAAGGAGGGCTCGGTGATCTCGCGCGCACGCAAGGGGGTCGGCGTGCTAGCCACGACGGCAGGCTTTCTCGGGCTCATCTTCTGGTCCTCGGCCCTGCCCGAGGGCGCGCACATCGAGTGGATGACCGACTACTCGCAGGCGCGGCAGGCCGCCGAGACGAGCGGCAAGCCGCTCCTCGTCGACTTCGGCGCGGACTGGTGCGGCGCCTGCAACGAGATCGAGCACGAGGCGCTCGCGGACCCGCGCGTCGTCGCCGAGGCGCAGCGCTTCGTGCCCGTGCGCATCGATCTCAGCCGCAACGAGGCGGAGCGCTGGGACCTGCTCAAGCACGAGTACGACCAGATGGGCCTGCCCTTCCTGGCGATGCACGGCCCCGACGGCGAGGTCGATCACCGCATCACGGGTCTCGTCACGGCGGATGAGTTCCTCGAGATGCTGCGCTCGACCAACTGACGGGCGGTGGCTCTCTGACGCGCGGTGTGCATCTGATGCGCGTTCCGGACGCGGCGCGCCATGCGTGACGCGCCCGCGCTGGCGCCGGCGGACGCGCGGCGCTTCCTCCTCGGCCAGCTCGGGCTGAGCGGCCGTCGGCGCCGCGGCGGACCGAAGGCCGTCGCGACGCTGCTGGCCGAGCGTCGCGCCATCCAGCTCGACCCCCTCGACCCCTGTGCCGGCAAGAACCCGGAGCTCGTGGCCATGGCGCGGCTTCGGCTGCGGCGCACGGACCTCTTCCGCCACGCGTACGCCGGTCGCCCCAAGCTCGCCTTCGAGCACTTCGCCAAGGAGCGGTGCCTCCTGCCCCGGAGCGCGTTCTCGGCCTACCGCGCGCAGGCCATGGAGACGCCCTGGTGGCGCCTTCGCCAGCGCAGAGAACGCGTCAGCCCGGCCCTCCTCGACGCGGTCGAAGCGGAGGTGCGCGACCGCGGCCCGCTGACGGCGCGGCAGCTCTCGGACCACGGTCGCGTCGAGCCCCTCGACTGGAGCGGATGGAAGAGCACCTCGAAGGCCGCGTCGATGGCGCTCGCCGTGCTTTGGACCCAGTGCCGGCTGGTCGTCGCGGGACGCCGCCCGGAGGGCAAGGTCTTCGACCTGCCGGAGCGGGCGCTCGGCCCGCTCGAGGCCTTCGAGGGGGACTTCACGCAATGGGCTCTCCACGAGCGGGTGGAAGCCGCGGGGCTCCTCGGCCGCGCGGGGGGACCCTGCTGGTCCATGCTGGCGAGCGCGCGCAAGGCGGAGCTGGCCGAGGCCGAGGTCGCCGCCGGACGCCTCGAGGCCGTCCGCGTAGGTCGGCGGCGCTACTACGCGCCGCCGGGCTTTCGAGAGCGGCGCTTCCGCCGTGACGACGACGGCGCCATGCGCCTCCTCGGTCCCCTCGACCCGCTGCTCTGGGACCGGCGCCTCGTGCACGACGCCTTCGGCTTCGAGTACCTCTGGGAGGTCTACAAGCCCGCCGCGAAGCGCCGCTGGGCCTGGTACGTGATGCCGCTCCTCCACGAGGGCCGCTTGGTGGGTCGCCTCAGCGCGCACCGCGAAGGCGGGACGCTGGTGGTGGACGGCCTCTGGCGCGAGAACGCGCCCCTCGACCGCCGTAGCCTCCGAGCGCTCCTCGAGGACCACGCGGAGCGCTGCGGCCTCGTGTCCGTCGCTCGCGTCCCGCGCGCCCGCACGAACCCGCCGCGCTGAGCGCCGCGCGCGTCGCCGTATGTCGAATCGACGGCGCGTCGCACGTCATGGAGTCGGAGCCCTCCGCCGCCGCCATGACGTCCGCTCTCCTCCACACCGCTTTCCTCGCCCTCGCGCTGCTCAGCGCCGGGCTCGACGTGCTCGTGGCCGCGTGGACGGCGCCGGAGCGCTGCGGCTCAGTCGTCGTCGGGGTCGAGGAGGCGCGCGAGCCGCTTGGGCGCCACGGCCTGATAGCTCTCCTCGATGAGGTCCTCGAGGTCTTCCCGCGTCAGGAGCTCACCGACCGCCAGCCGGAGGCTGACCCAGCCGTGCTTGCCGAGCCCGTAGCCCGTGGGCTCGGCCCAAGGCTTCTTCAGGAGCCCGTGCCCGGAGGCGGGTAGCTTGGCCGTGAGGTGCAGCTGGTCGGGCTCCTCGGCGTGGCGCAGGAAGACGAAGACCTTCTTCTTCACCTTCACGCAGGTCTCACCCCAGGGATGATCGAGCCATGCCTCCGGAAGCGAGAGCGCATGCGCGAGCAGCGCCTCGTAGGTGCCGGCGACGTCGGCGTCGGACGTCACGCGCGCCTCCGCCGACCACGAAGGCCGAGGAGCAACACGACCGCGAGGGGCGGGAGAGGAAAGGGGACGGCGGCACACCCTGTAGCCGACGCCTCGTCGGCGGGTCGCGTCGTGGGCGGAGACATCACGACCACGCCCGCGTCCATGCCCGGCGCCCCGGCGTCGGGAGGCGGCGTCGCGCTCGTGCCGAGGTCCATGGGGGCGCCGAGGTCCGGGGCGGGCCCGGCGTCCGCGTCCGTTCCCGCGTCCGGCGGCGGCGGCAGCGCGTCGAGGGTGACCTCGAGGTCGAGGACGAAGTCGGACGCGCCGGACGCGAGCGCATCGACGAAGAGAAAGGTGCTCGAATAGGGAGCCAGCCTCACGTCGAGGCGCGTCCGCGTGGACCCCGCCGTCGCCGCCGCGCAGGTGAGCTCGTCGCCGCGGCACGCGCGCTGACGGGCGTAGAGCACCGCGGGCAGCCCCCGGAGCTCGGCCACGAGTCGCGCCCCCCGCTCACGGGTGGTGAGCGCATAGACCTCGTCGGGACCGGCGCCGCCGCACGAGCCCTCGCTCGCGTCGGTATGCCCCGCGAGGGAGCCCGCGATCTCCTGGGAGCTCAGCACGAGGAGCCGTGCGTCCTCGCAGCTGTCGTGCGCCGGGGTCCCGCCGCAGGGGACCCCGCCGCAATCGCAGGCGAGGGAGGTCGGCTCCACGGCGCAGAAGGCGGCGAGGGCGACGCCCGCGGCCGTGACGCCCTCGCCATCGTCCGTAGGCGGCGGGGAGATCACGTTGACGATGTTGCAGGTCCCATCGCGGACGTAGTCCGCCATGCCGCTCTCCAGGACGCCCACGAGCGTGCCGTCGCGCGTGAAGACGCCGGAGCCGGAGCTCCCGCGGAAGGCGTCGAGCGTCGCGGAGAAGGAGCGGCCCGCCGCGTCCAGCGCGGTGACGCGCCCCCCGGAGTCGACCTTCATGGGCACGCCCTGGGGATGCCCGACCATGGCCACGGAGGCGCCGAGACGAGGGAGCGCGGCCGACACGGGCGCCGGCTCACGCCCCACGACGGGGCGGTCGAGGCGAACGACGGCGTAGTCTTCGACGCCCACGTTGCGCTGCACCACGACCCGGTCGCACCCGTACACGTCCCAGTGGGGCACCGGCACGAGCTCCCCGCGGCGCGCATAGCGGACCCCGAACACCCAGGAGAGCGTGCTGCACGCACCGGGTACCTCGAGGCAATGCCCCGCCGTCAGCACGTGCTGCCGGTCGATGAGCGTCCCGGTGCAGAGGCCGATGACGGGCTGTTCCCGGAAGCGCTCGCCCTCGCAGAGGTCGGCGGCATCGCCGAGGCTCTCCGTTCCCGGAAAGCGCACGCCACCCGGTGCGCTGAGGTCGACGCGGGTGGAGGGCACCTGCATCGCCACGGCTTCCTCGGCGAGGCGCCGGAGCCGCGCGTCGGGATGTGCGTAGACCTCCGTCCGGTCGTCCCGCCCGTAGACCACGGCGGACTCCGTCCGCCCGACGTCCGTCTCGGACGGGGGCGACGCCACGCAGGCCACGAGGCCGAGGGCGAGGAGCGCGCGCATGAATCGACGTTACACGAAGCTCTGATGGTAGGCCGCATCCTCGATGGCGAGGGCGGCCGCCGTCGGCCGCAGCGGCTGGAAGCAGTCCATCATCACGGCGAGCTCATTGGTCTCCCGGTGTCCGATGGACGCCTCGTAGGCGCCGGGATGGGGCCCGTGAGGAATGCCCATGGGGTGGTGGCTGATGGAGCCGGGCCCGACGCCGCGCCGCGACGTGAAGTTGCCGCGCGCGTAGAAGAGGATCTCGTCGCAGTCGAAGGAGCTGTGCGGGTAGGGGCACGGGATCGCCTCGTCGTGGAAGTCGACGACCCGCGGCACGAAGGAGCAGATGAGCGCGCCCCGGCACCCGAAGGTCCCGTGCCAATCCGGCGGCAGGTGCACGAGGCCGGCCCGCGGCTGGAAGTTCAGAATCGGGAACGCCCAGGGGTACACGCTGCCGTCCCACCCGACGACGTCGAGGGGCGAGTGCTCGGTGCGGAAGGCGTGGAATCCGGGCCGGGGGCCCGCGCCGAAGCCGGCCCGCTTCACGACCACCTCCCGGATGCCCTCGTCCTTCGGTCCCTCGAAGGTCGGCCGGCGGAAGTCCCGGTGGCAGTAGGGCGCGTCCATGCGGAGCTGCCCCGTCTCGTTCCGCCACTGCTTCAAGAGACCCATGCCGTGCCCTTCGAAGTGGCACCAATGCTGCTCGCCCTCGTCGGGGACGATGCGGTGCAGGATCCCCTTCGGGATGCACACGTAGTCGTCGCGGTCGAAGCGGAGGCTTCCGAGCACCGACTCGACCACGCCGCCGCCTTCGAAGACGTAGAAGATCTCGTCGGCGTCGCCGTTGACGAAGTAGACCGGGTCCGGCGCGCTCGGGCGCACGACGCTGACGGTGATGTCCGCGTTGAAGACCAGCGGGACGCGCGCGTCGAGGGGCGCGCCGCCGGGGCCCATGAGCTGGCTCTTGTAGTGCCGCTTCCGGAGCGGCCGGGGCTCTGCGTCCTCGACGCTCACGGGGAGCGCGAAGCCGTGCGCGACGTCGTCCGCCGGTACCTGCGTATGCGGCCGGTTGACGTGGTAGGCGATGGTGTACGCGCCATCGAAGCCGAGGCGGGTGAGGCACTCCTCGTGGAGGAGCTCCCCGTGCCGCGTGTGCTTGATGTGGTGCTTGCGCGGGACGTCGCCGACGACCATTCGGTCGAGCATCAGATCCGGCCTTCCGCCTTCTGCTGGCGCTCGATGCTCTCGAAGAGCGCGCGGAAGTTCCCGCCGCCGAACCCCTTGTCGCCCTTCCGCTGGATGATCTCGTAGAAGAAGGGCCCGGCCTCGCGCTCGTCGTAGGTCGCCGCCGAGTCCTGCAGGAAGATCTGCAGCAGGTAAGAGCTCTGCCCCTTGCCGTCGACGAGGATCTGCGTATCGCGGAGCACCTCGATGTCCTCGTCGATGGAGCCGATGCCGAGGTCCTGGATGCGGCCCGGGAGCGCGTCGTAATAGGGGCCGGGCGTCGGGAAGAACTTCACGCCGGCCTCGCGGAGCCCGCGCACGGCCGGGATGATGTCCTTCACCGTGAGCGCCGCGTGCTGGATGCCGTCGCCGCGCTGGTCCTCGGCGAAGAGGAAGATCTGCGACGCCTGGAAGAAGGGCCGGAGCGGCTCGTTGTTGGCGAACTTCACGTCGCTGTTCGGGTCCTTGAAGACCTTGGAGCGAAGCCCGGAGCCCTCGGGGCGGTCCGGCGAGACGTCGTTCGTGTGGATCTCGATGTCCCAGTTCTCCTCGAAGCCGAGCACGTGCTCGAGCCAGAGGAGCGCCGGGCTCATGGTCTCGAAGTTCGAGGTCACGTGGTCGACCACGTCGAAGCCGTACTTGTTGTAGGGCCCGGTGGTCTCGAAAGGCTTCAGGCCCGGCAGCGGCCGCGGGTAGCGCGCGTCCCGCTGAACGAACTGAAAGGTGCTCGAGCCGAAGGGCGACGTGATGGCGAAGGTCTTCAGGACGCCGCCGTCCTCCTCGAAGGTCTGCACCTCGCTCGTCGGCGTGCCGCCGCGCGTATCGAGGAGCCGGAAGCACTTCTCGATGTCCTCGACGGCAAAGACGAGCGTGCCGACGCCGTCCGGGTGGCGCTTCAGAAAGCGCCCGGCGGGCCCCTCGTCGCTCGTGGGCTGGCTGCAGAGCACGCGGACGTTGCCCGCCTCGAAGAGGAGGCTCTTCTGCTGGTCCTGCGCCTCGCGCTCCGGCGTGCTCTCGGCGGCGAGGCGGAAGTCCAGGAGCCCCGTGTAGAAGCGCTTCGAGCGCTCGAGGTCGTGCACGTAGTAGTGGAGGGCTTCGATGCCCTTGATGCCCAGTGATTCGACCTTGCTCATCGTTCGATTCCTCCGGCGGCGCTCCCCCGCGTCAGGACCACGATCATAGGGGCTCGCCGGCCGCGGCGGACCCCCTCCCGGCGCGGATGCGCACGCCGGACGGGTCGGAAGGGTGATCAAAACGCGTCGGGCTGCTTCTCCGGCACCGCGTCCTGGAAGGCCGCGAGCTCGAGGCAGGCCGCCTCCACGCGGGTCAGCGTGGGGAGCGACGCCACGTCCACGCCGAAGCGCCGCGCCCCGAAGAGCTGCGGCACGAGGCAGACGTCGGCGAGGCCGACCTGGTCCCCGTAGAGGAAGCGCCCGGCCGTGCCCGAGGCGCGCGTCTCGCGCGCCGCGAGGCCGCAGGCGACGGCCAGGGCGGACGCGGGGGGGTACGCGACGCCGGGGGATCAGCGCGAGCCGCAGGCCATGGCCGAGGCGACGGCGCGGCTGGGGCTGAGCGAGTCGGCGTGGTCGATCTCGCCGCCGGAGGGGTTGCGGGC
>CALCTH010000469.1 GCA_937893795.1 uncultured Myxococcales bacterium
CCGGGCTCGGCGCGGGCATCGAGGGTTCTCCAGCTCGACGCGCACGCGGACGAGGGCGCGCGCGGCCGGGTCACGGACGCGGTGCCCGAGGGCGCGGTCCCGGCCGAGCTCCCCGTGGGCGGGCTCCGGCTTCGCCTTCGCCAGCGCGGAGAAGCCCGGATTCGCAAGGAGGGCGACGGACTGCCCTTTGCGAGCGAGAAGGCGGACTACGTGCTGCTCCGGGGCCCCGGCGGAAAGCACCTGCTGGTGCTGGACTTCGACAGCGGGGACCGCCTGAGCGTGCTGGCGGACGCCGTGGGCCGCGAGCTCCTCGAGCTGCTGCCCGGCGGCGACGACTGATATCGCGCGTCGAGGCCTTCCGGGTCTCAGACCGCCTCTTCGTAGAAGCGGATGGTGCTCTCGAGGCTCGCGCCGAGCGCCTCGTTCACCAGCTTCGAGACCTTGTCCTCACCCTGCTTCAGGCTGTCGTAGTAGCGCTGCCGTTGCGTCGCGTGGATGACCACGGGCGGGTAGCCGTGACGCAGGAGAATGAGGTTCATGATGAGGCGGCCCACCTTCCCGCTCTGCCGCGGGAAGGGGTAGATGGAGAGCATCTGGTGATGCGCCCGCGCCGCCAGCCGCACGGCATGCGTCGATCGCTTCGTCTCCGGCGCGTTCATCCACTGCACCAGCTGCCGCATGCGGTAGGAGATCTTCTCCGGCGGCGCGATCTCGTGGAAGTAGAGCCGGTGCAGCGGCATGTCCTTCCGGTAGGTCGGCTGCGCCTTGCCCTCGAGCTCCTCCGGCGCGAGCTGCGCATAGAGCTTCTTGATCACGTCGAGCGTGATGGAGAAGCGCTTCTTCCGCGACATCTCCCGCACCATGTCGATGGCGACCTTGTGGTTCCGGATCTCGTCGTAGACCGGGATGAGCGAGGCCTCCGTCGGAGGCTCCTCGGCCGTGAGCGCGCCCTGCAGCTCGTCCATGCTGTAGACCACGCCCTCGAGCGCACTGTCGTGGTAAATCCACGACATGTCGAAGCGGGCCTCCAGCTGACGGCCCACGGACTCCGGGGCGGCCTTCACCAGCTCCTGTAGACGTGCCACGCGGGACTCGAGGCTTCCTCCCTGAAGCGCCTGGACCAACTGACCTACTCCTCGTGTCCCCGAACGCGGCTATCGCTCGTGCCTCGCCCCGGCTCCGGTGCGACGCGGCGATTTCCGGGTGATTTCCCGGCCGCGGGCCGCGAATGGTACCAGAGCGCCCCCCGGCGATCAACGGGCCCGGCTCTTCCCGACACTTCTGTCAGGGTGTGGTCTGCACGCCCAGCTCCGCGAGCGCCCGGCGCAGCGGCTCCGCGTCCATGACCCCCACGTGGTGCAGCGCCACGTCCCCGTCCTGGTCGAGAACGACGAGCGTGGGGAGGGACGCCACCTGGAACGCGGCCTGGAAGAGCCGCTCCCGGTCGTCGAGGCTCGGGAAGCGCGCCCCGAGCGCGGCGTGGGCGGCGCCGAGGTCGCGCGGCGCCAGCGCCTCCACGTTCACTCCATAGACGCGAACCCCGGGCGCTGCGTCCACGTCGTTCAGCACGGGCACGCCGCGGTAGCAGGGCCGGCACCAGCTCGCCCAGAAGTCCAGCACCACGACCTCGCCGCGCAGGTCGCCGAGCCGTACGCGGTCCCCGACGCCCGAGCCGGCCCCCACGCAGAGCGCGAGCTCCGGCGGGGGCGGGGATGGGTCGTTGCGCGCCAGGGCGAAGGCGGCAAAGGCCACCACGGCCAGCAGGAAGGGCAGCAGGCGGAGCAGGTCCCGCTTCACGACGCGTCCGCCCCGGCCCGGGGCAAGGTCAGCACGAAGCGCGTGCCGCCTCCCGCCCGGGCCTCGCAGCGGAGGTCACCGCCGTGCTCGAGGGCCACCTTCTTCACGATGGGAAGGCCCAGCCCGGTCCCCTCGGACTTGGTGGTGAAGTAGGGGTCGAAGATGCGGTCGAGGCTCGCATCGGGGATCCCCGGGCCGTCGTCCTCGACGACCAGCGCCACCTCGTCTCCTTCCGTGGCCGCATACACCCATACGTGGCCGGCCGACGCCTCCTCGGGCGGGGCGTCGTGGCACCCGGCGGCGTCCCCCTGACGCAGGGCCTGGAAGGCGTTGCGCACCAGGTTGTCCACGGCGCGCTTCATCATCATCGCGTCGACGCGCACCGGCAGGGGCTCGCGCGGCGGCGTCAGCTCCACCGCGGGGGCCGGCGCGTCCCCGAAGACGTCCTCGACGATGGCCGGGAGCGCCAGCGCCACGTCCTGGAGGACGTCGGCCACGTCCGCCGGGGCGAGCGTCGCCGTCGGCAGCTTCGCGAAGGCGGAGAACTCCCCGGTGAGACGCCGGAGCGTCGTCACCTCCTCCCCCACGATGGCGTAGGCGTCGTCGAGCTTCTCCCGATACGCCGGGTCGCTCCCGTCGTAGCTGCGGTGCAGCTCCTGCATCGCGAGCTGAATGGGCGTGAGCGGGTTCTTGATCTCGTGCGCCAGGCGACGCGCGAACTCCTGCCACGCGCCGATGCGCCGCAGGTAGGCGATGCGCGCCTGGTTCTCCCGGAGGTCGCGCACCATCGCGTTGAAGGCCCCCGTCAGCTCGGCCACCTCGTCGCCCGCCGAGGTCGGGACGTGTACGTCGAGCTCCCCGGCACCGACGCGCCGCGCCGCATGCGCGAGGTCCACCACGCGCGCCGTCACGCGCCGGGACACGACCACGCCGACGGCGAGCACGAGGGCGATGAGGAGCGCGAGGGCCAGCACCGTGTAGGCGACGTAGGTCCCTTCGACGAACTCGGCCTCCTCGAGGAGGCGTCCGTAGACTTCGGCCATGTCACCCGCCGCCTGAAACCCCTCGAAGACCGCCAGCGGCGCCGTCACCACCACGCGTACGCTCGGCCCCGCGGCGCTCTCGCCGGCCTCTGGCACCCCGGGCTCGTCGAGGAAGTCCCCGGCGGGCTCGTCCTCGACGGTGGTCGCAGGCAGGGCGGCCGTTCGTGGCGCGAGGGGGCGGTCCAGCGTGAGCGGCCGCGTGGCCTCGGCGACGGGGCGATCGGCGCGCGCCCGCACGCGCCCGTCGCCGCCGCGCACGACGATGGAGACGACGTGCGAATAGCGCGCGAGCTGGCCGGCCACGTGCGTCTGCAGCGCCACGCCATCGTCGAGCGCCGCGGCAAGCTCCGCGTGATTGGCGATGGCGTCGGCGGTGCGCTCCGCGTCCTCCCGCAGCAGCGCGAGATGCGCGCGATGAAGCGCGACGTTCGCCTCGAGCTGCGCCCGCACCTCGGCGTTCACGCCCGTGGCGTACGCGCTCCGGAGCGCGTCGCCGCCCAAGAAGAGCACGCCGAGGAGCGGCGCGAGGGCGACCAGACCCATGGCCGCCAGCACCTTGCGCTCGAAGCGCGCCAAACCGCGGGGGCCGCTCACGGTGGGCGCTCCGGGGTCGAACGGAAGACGAGGGCGCGCGTCGCCCGGCAGATCTGCCGGGGCAGCACGCTGATCACGACGCCGCCGATGGGCGTCCCGTGGCGCGACGAGCTCCGGAGCAGGTCCCGGCAGCGACCGCGGGTGACCGGATTCAGGCTCGCCGTCACTTCGAAGACGACGGCCTCATCACCGACCTCGCGCCACGACGCGGCGCGGCCTACGCGAAGCGCGCGCACGTCGAGGCAATGGCCGAGCGCACGCCGCCGGGCGCTGCGACGTGAGGGCTCCGAGGGCTCCGCGGTTCCCTCCGCGAGCTCGACGGCGAAGCGGGTCGTGCGCGACGCGCCTCCGGCCACGTAGCGACGCACGAGATACGCCTGCTGCCAGTGGTCCCAGGTCACGTCGCAGAGGAAGGCGCGCGAGGCGATCACGTCGCCCGCGATGCCGCGGCGGGCCTCCACCGCGACCTCGAGGTGCTGCGTGAGCCCGCTGTCGACGCGCGCGCGGGCTCCCTCGTCGACGAGGCGCCGAGCGTCGAAGCTCACGTAGGGCGTCGTGCCACCGCGCCACTCGACGCGGATCTCCTGCGCTGCCGCTCGGCCAGGCGACGCAGCGAGAGCGAGACCCGCTAGCACGAGGGCGACCGCGCGACCGAGGACGCGCCCCCTCACAGTTCGATGAACCCGAGCACGGTGGAGAAGCCCAGCTGCACGACGCCCACCGCCGTATCGAAGCGAAAGCCGACGTCGAAGGTGAGGTCCACGGGGACCCGCGCGACGCCGGTGAATCCCGGTACCCCCAGGCGCAGCTCCGCGCGGTTGGCGAGGGTGAGGACGCCGAGATTGAGGTAGGCATTCAATGCCCGAAGGCCGCCGCCCTGCCGGCGATAGAGCGGCGCGCTGTATTCGAGGTCGGCGCGCCCCGCGAGCTCGCCGGTGAGGAACTCGCTGATGGCCGTGTTGAAGATGTTCGGCGCCTGGCGGCGGTCGAGCTGCATCTGAAGGAAGCGCGACGGGATGAGGTCCGTCAGGTCGCTCGCGTGGAAGAGATGCCAGAAGGGCGCCCGGCCGAAGACGCTCCCGGCGAAGACGCCGAGGCGCACGGTGTGGCCCCAGGGCAGCGGCACCCACACCACGGCACTTCCCTGCAAACGCACGAAGTCGTAGTCCGAGCCGAAGGCCCGCGACGCCCCGTCGGCCTGAAAGCGTACGAGGGCGCCCCGCGAGGGGAGGGCCGGGTCGTCGCGGCGGTCGAAGGCCAGCCGGAAGCGAAGCCGCGACACGTAGCTCGTCCCCGACTGCACGCGAAAGTCGATGGGACGCACCTCGGTCCCGAAGGTCTCGCTCGCGTCGGGGAAGCGCGCGTTGGCGACCTCGAGCACCCAGTCCGCGTCGACGCGCGTCGCCGGTGATGCGTCCCTCCCGGTGCCGAGCTCGAAGACCCCGCGCTGATAAAAGGCCACCGCGTTGTTCGCCTCGAGCTCGTCGAGGCAGTCCTCCACGTCGGGCCGGTCGGCGCAGTCTCCGTCGACGAGCACGTCGGTCCCGAAGGCCTGGCGGGCATTCGTGTACTGCGCTGCCGCGTGCAGCGCGAAGCCTCGCGGGAGGAGCTGAGGGTGGTCGTAGGCCAGGCGAATCCCGCGCGCGCGGGAGGAGCCGAAGCCCGTCAGACCGAGGGACGCGCCGAGGCCGAAGAGGTTGGTCTCGGTGACCGTCGCGCCGAAGTAGCCGAGGGGCTCGCTGCGCTCGCGCTCGCGGCTGATGCCTTCGGAGATGCCGAAGGTGAGCTGGCTGGCGACGATGGTGTTGCGCTCCTCCACCTCGATTGCGAGCACGACGAAGCCCCGACGCGCGCCGGGCTCGAGGCGGACGGTGACGCGTCGAAACCACCCGGTGCCGAGGAGCCGCCACTCGAGGGCGAGCAGGCGCGGAGCGTTCGCCATCAGCGCGTCGCCCTCGTCGAGGGCGACGTAGCCACGGATGACGCCCTCGCGGGTTTTGCGGGTGCCCTCGATGCGCACGGCCTCGAGAAAGAGCCGGGGCGACGCGGGCTCGTCCACCCCGTCGGGCACGTCGTCGGGATAGTCGTCGTCCGGATAGGCGTCGGCGTCGGCGGGCGCGGCCGGGGCCTCCGCGCTCCCTTC
>CALCTH010000470.1 GCA_937893795.1 uncultured Myxococcales bacterium
TCCAGCGGCTGCGGCAGCCTCGAGTTCGTCGGGCGAGGCCCGACGTGGGTCGACGGGCACGGGGCGCGCCGCCCGCGGCGCACCCGAGCGGGGCGGTCCCGGGCGAGGCCAGGGCGAGGTGGGGCCGGACCTGCGCGTGAGCTGGCAGCAGTTCGAGAACGTGATCGGCGAGGAGGAGCTTCGGGAGGACCGTGAGCGTTTCGTGGCCGAGCAGACGAGCCGGAGCCGCGGTGGCCGCCATCGCGAGCGCTGGGCCGAGTTCCGGTCCGCCCTCGAGAACTACGCGACCAACGTACGGCCGGGGAATCAGACCGCGCTGAACACGGCGGCCGACCCCTTCGCCGCCTACGAAGCCAAGGTGCATCGGCGCATCCATCCGAACTTCGCCGAGGACTTCCTCGCGAACCTCCCGGCCGGCGCCTCGAGCCCCTTCAACGATCCCACGCTCATGACGAAGCTCGAGATCGTCTTCAACCGAGACGGGACCCTCGCCGAGCTGAACTTCGTCCGGCGGAGCGGGTTCACGCCCTTCGACTATGGCGCGTGGAACGCGGTGCAGCGGGGGCGGCCCTATCCCGCGCCCCCCGAGGAGATCCTCAGTGGCGATGGGCGGGTCTACTTCCACTGGGGCTTCTATCGAAACGGGCGCCAGTGCGGCACCTTCAACGCCCAGCCTTTCCTCCTGCCGGCCCCCGGTCGGGCGCCTCCACCCGCTCTCGACCCCGGCGTGACGCCCGAGCCCCAGCCCACCCACGACCACGACCACGACGGCGAGAGCGAAGGCGACGAGGGGGAAGAGCCTGACGGGGAGGAGGGAGTCACCCCCGACGAGGCCGACCGTCCCCGGCGTCGGCGGCGCCCGCGGCTTCGCTACCCGAGCGGCACCGCGGCAACCTGAATGAGCGCGCCCACGCCCGAGGACGCGCTCACCCAGGCCGTGCGGGCGAAGGCGCTCGCGCTCGGCTTCCCGCGGGTGGCCTTCGCGCGGGCCACGCGCCTCGAGGTGGAGGAGGCGCGCCTCGAAGCGTGGCTCGCGTCCGGCTTTCACGGCTCCATGCAGTGGATGGCGGACACGGCGGACATGCGCGTGGACCCGCAGGCCATGGTCGCCGGCGCGCTCAGCGTGGTCGTCGTCGCGCTCCCCTATGCGCGCGCGGACGCGGAAGCGCCGGAGGGCCCCGTCCCGGGGCGCGTCGCGCGCTACGCGCGGGGTCGCGACTACCACAACGTGCTCCAGAAGCGGCTGCGGAAGCCGGAGCGCTGGCTCCGGGACCGCGGCCACGACGCGCGCTGGTCCGTCGACAGTCGCCCCGTGCTCGAGCGGGCGTGGGCGGAGCGCTCGGGACTCGGCTTCATCGGCAAGAACTGCTGCCTCATCGTTCCGGGGGTCGGCTCGCACCTCTTCCTCGGCACCGTGATCACCCAGGCGCCGCTCACGCCGGGCGCGCCGATGCGCGAGCGCTGTGGCCGTTGCACGCGGTGCCTCGATGCGTGCCCGACGGCCGCCTTCGCGGCGCCGCGGCGCCTCGATGCGCGGCGCTGCGTCTCCTACCTGACCATCGAGCACGAGGGGCCCATCGCGCCGGAGCTGCGGGAAGGGGTGGGCGACCGCGTCTTCGGCTGCGACGTCTGCCAGGACGTCTGCCCCTACAACGCGACCAAGCCCGCGGACGAAGCCGTGACCGCGCCCTTCGCCCCCGGAGAGCGCTTCACCGCCACCGACGCGCCGGACGCGGCCGGGCTCCTCGCCATGGACGACGCGGCCTACGCGGCCTGGGCGCACGCCTCGCCGCTCGCCCGGCCCGGTCGCGCGCGGATGCAACGCAACGCGGCCCTCGTCCTCGGGAACGTGGGGGACCGACGCCACCTGCCGGTGCTGCGGGAAGCGGCCGAGGGCCACGAGTCGCCCGTGGTCCGGGATGCTGCGGCCTGGGCCGCGGCGCAGCTCGACAAGGCGCGGCGCTAGCTCTCGTCCTCGGGTCGCGGGGGGAAGCCCTTGGCATCGCCGTGCGGGCGGTCGGCCGCCCGCGGCGGCGTGACCGGCGCGGGGAGGGCCTCGCGTGGGCTCGCGGCCAAGCCCTTCTCGAGCGCGATCAGCAGGGGCTCCACGCCCTCGCCGGTGGCGGCGCTGAACACGTGGAGCGTCTTGCCGCGGGCCGCGAGGGCCTCCCGGAGCGCCGGAGCCGCCGCCTGCACCTCCGGAAGGTCCGCCTTCGACAGGGCGATCATCGTCGGTCGCGCGGCGAGCGTGGGGCTGAAGCGCGCGAGCGCGGCTTCCATCACCTCGAGGTCCCGGAGCGGCTCGCGCTCCGGATCCGGGTCCTCGCTGAGCACGTGGAGGAGGAGCCGGTTTCGCTCCACGTGGCGCAGGAAGCGCAGGCCCAGCCCGGCCCCCTCCGCCGCGCCCTCGATGATGCCGGGGACGTCCGCGACGACGAAGCTCCGGTCGGCGCCGAGCTTCACCACCCCGAGGTTCGGCGTCAGCGTCGTGAAGGGATAGTCCGCGATCTTGGGCCGGGCGCGGGACACGGCAGCGATGAAGGTGCTCTTGCCCACGTTGGGGAAGCCTACGATGCCGACGTCGGCGATGAGCTTCAGCTCCAGGCGCAGCGCGCGCTTCTCGCCTTCGCCGCCGGGCTCGGAGCGTCGCGGCGCGCGGTCCTTCGACGTCGCGAAGTGGATGTTGCCGCGGCCCCCGTGGCCGCCGCGGGCGATGACGTGGCGGTCGCCCGGCGCTGCCAGGTCCGCGAGCAGCTGGTCCGTCTCCGCGTCATAGACCTGCGTGCCCACGGGCACTGGCAGGAGCGCGTCGGCGCCGGCCTTCCCGTACTGGTCCTTGCCGCGCCCGTCTTCGCCACGCTGGGCACGGAAGACGCGCCGGTACTGGAGGTCGAGGAGCGTGTGATAGCGCTCTTCGGCAACGATCACGACGTCGCCGCCGCGGCCGCCGTCTCCACCGGAGGGGCCTCCGAGCGGGAGGAACTTCTCCCGGCGGAAGGCCACGCAGCCGTTGCCGCCGTCCCCGGCCACCACGTCGATGAGGACTTCGTCGACGAACTGCACCTTCCGGGCGTGCGCCTCCCCGGCGTCCGGGGCAAGGAGAAGCTGTGCGCCTGGCCGTTCACGCTCTGGGAGCCCTCGTCGGAGTGCTGATCGGCACGGCGATTCCGGTGCGGGCCCAGGAGCTGACGAGCAACGACTTCCGCGTGGACGTGACGCCCGGTCCCGTGCTGGGCAGCGGCCGCGCCATCGGCCTCGCCGGCGCGATGACGGCGCTGGCGGAGGGGGTCTCCGCCACCCCCTTCAACCCCGCTGCCTACGCCTCGCGCGCTCGCTGGGAGCTCGACCGCTTCGAATGGGAGCCGGCGTTCTCGCTGCTGCTCGGCGGCTCCTTTCGAGAGAACGACTTCTTCCTCAACGGCCTGGGCGAAGGCTTCGGCGTCGACGACTTCACCTTCTTCGACGTCGGGCTGCGCTTCCAGCTGGGCGACGTGGGCTTCGGTGTGCTCGTGCAGACGCAGCGCTATGGGCTGCCGGACCCCAACCCGGACGATGCTCTCCGGGATCCCGACGCGCGCTTCCGTACCGCGCACGCCGGCCTCGGCTATGGCTTCTTTCGGGGGCAGCTCGTCGTCGGGGGCGGTGTTCGCGTGGTGGCCCTCCGCTTCGACGCCGAGTCGTCGGAGAGCGGCACCACGGAGGTGCTCCTCGACTTCCAAGGCGCCGGCTTCGACGCGGGCCTCGTGATCCGGCCGGACGGGCGCGCGTGGCGCTTCGGCGCCGCCATGAGGAGCGCCGTGCTCTCGAAGGCCGTCGTGGAGGTGAGCGACGAGGTGCAGACCGTGCTCGGTCTTCCGCTCCCCGAGACCGTGTCGCTTCCCTGGGAGGCCCGGGCTGGGGTCGCCTGGCAGTTCGGCCCGCGACGCTTCAACCCACGGCACGTGCGGCGCAAGGACGTGGGCCGGGGCGTCGCGGAGAGCGGCGCCGGCGACCTGGCCTACGGGCGCGAGCGGGAGCGTCGCTACACCGATCCGGGGCTGGCGGGTCTCCGCGAGCTCGGCGCCCGTGTTCGGTCGGGGGAGCCTCGGCGCTACGGGCTCGTCAGCGGCGAGGTCTTCGTGCAGGGCGCGGTGGCGAACGCGGTCGGCATCGATGCGTTCCTGCGTCAGGAAGCGCGCGCGCGCGGGCGCCGCGCGAGCGTCGGTTTCCGGCTCGGAGAGGAGGGCGAGCCCTGGGACGCTCGCCATCAGCTGCGCGCGGGCCCCTACCTCGCGCCCGCTCGCTAAGCGGGCGAAGCGCCGCGGATGCATGGCACCGCCGGTTTCGACGTACGGCTCTTCCGGGTCTGGCGCTTCGATCTTCGTGCGGGTTTCACCATCGACGGTGCCCGCGACTATCTCAACTGGGGCTTCGGCTTCGGCGTATGGCACTGAGCGCTCGTCGCGCGGCCGAGGTGAGCGCGGGCTGCGCTTTAGCCGCCGAATGCCGAATCGGCTGATACGGTTCTCGCGCGATGGCAGCGGAGCGGGACGGAGAGACGGCGCTCGGGGTGGCGCGCGCGCGTTTCGTCGAGAGCTTGCTGCGCAAGGCCGTGGAGATCGAGGCCGCCGTCGCTCTCGTGGAGGCGGCCCCGGCAGCGCTCGGCCCGAGGGATGATCTGCGCCGGCGCCTCCACGCGCTCTACGCCTCGGCGCAGGTGTTTCGTATCCGCGACCTCGCCGGCCCGCTCCGGGGCGCCGTGAAGTCCCTGGACGAGGCGAAGGAGGCGGCGCGAGGGCTCCAGTCGGAGGAGCTGGCGGGCCTCGGCCACCTCGCACGGAACCTGCCCCAGCTGGCGCGGGAGCGAGAGCCGGGCCGTTCGGTGCGCGGCAGTCGCATCCCGAGCTCGCCCGGCATCGCACGGACCCCGTCGAGCGTGCCGGGCGTCCTCGCGGCGCCGGGGCCCGAAGGCGCTCCGAGCGCGACCTATGCGTCGCCGCCGGTGGCGCGTCCGGCGACGCAGGAGGACGATTCGAGCGGCGGCCGGATGCCCTCGGTCTGGACGCGTAGCGGTCCCCGTAAGCGACGAAGCACGCGGCCCTCCCTCGCGGGGCTGCCCGAGGCACGCCCCACGCCCCCGCCGCCGCCTTCCGCGGCGCCGCCCGAGGTGCGGGTGCCCGCCGCCGTGGTGCCCTCCGTCGCATCGCCGTCCTCGTCTCGTCCGCCGCCCTCATCTGCCCCGGCGTCATCGTCTGCTCCGGTGCCCTCGTCTCCTCCACCACGGTCCTCGGCGCCGTCGGCACCCTCGTCTCCTCCACCACGGTCCTCGGCGCCGCCGGCACCCACGTCCTCCGCACCCATCCCGAGCCTTCGGCCCCCGACGTTCTTCGAGCGGGCCACGCCGCCGACGGGAGTCACGGTCAGCGTGGCCGACGCGCCGCACCGGGAGACCACCGGCGTGGACGTGGAGAGTCCCGCGACCGTGGCGGCGTCTTCGGTTCCGTCTCCGTCTTCGGTTCCGTCTCCGTCTTCGGTTCCGTCTTCGTCTTCCTCGTCATCGCCGCCCGCGGTGGGCGGCGGGTCGTCCCGTCCCCCG
>CALCTH010000471.1 GCA_937893795.1 uncultured Myxococcales bacterium
AGGGCGCGGCCGACCTCGCGTTGCGCATCGGCCGGCCCACCGAGCCGAGCCTCATCGTGCGCCGCGTGTCCGAGGTGAGCTCCCGGCCCTACGCGGCGCGGTCCTGGCTCGACGCGAACTCCCTCGAGGCCGACCTCACCTCCCTCGAGGATCGCGAGGTGCTCCTGCTGCTCGCCCCGCACCGCTGGACCAACGACCTCGGACGGGTCCGGCCGGTCATGCGCTCCACGGAGATCTCCGTGCTCATGGAGGCCTGCGCGGCGGGCCTCGGCGTGGCGCTGCTCCCCGACGCGCTCGCGATGCGGCGTCCGGAGCTGGTGCCGCTCGCCGCCCTCGGTGAGCCCCTGGCCGACCCGGTGTGGCTCGCCATGCATCGCGACCTCGCTCAGGTCGCGCGCGTGCGCGCCGTGGCCGACTTCCTGGTCGACATCCTCACGGAGGTGCACTGACGCGCCGTCACCAGCAGAAGCCGCGCTGGCACCGCGGGGGCGGGCGCGTGTCCGCGACGGCGCGTCGTCGCTCGATGCGCCGCATCCGCTCACGGCAGCGCCGGCTCCGCCGCGGAGCCTGGACGGCGGCGCGCGCGTCCTCGGCGAGGTCCTCACGCACGGTGAGCGAGGCAGAGGCGCAGGGGTCGTCGATGCGCACGCAGGCGTCGCCGAGCGCGCAGCGTCGGAAGCGCGGGAAGACGACGACGTCCAGCTGGCAGCGGTCGTTCGGACCACACCACCCGTGGAGCTCCTCCGGCGGGTTCCAGGCCGCGACACCGCAGCTCGCGACGGAGGCGCGCCGGGCATACGCGCGCCGCACGGCGTCGACGTCGTCGCGATGTTCCGCGGATTGCCCGCCGCACGTCACGCTGACCGGTACGCACTCCGCGTCCTCCCGGCACCGGGTGCGCTCCACCCCGTGCGCGGTGACGCCGAGAAGCAATGCCTCCGCGCCGGACGGCACGTCGGGCGCCGCGCCTCTCGCGGGCTCTTCGTCGCCTTCGTCGTGCTTCTCGTCGGGCGTGTCGGCCTCGCCGGCCGCCGGCGCGTGCGGGGCAAGCGGAGACTCCACGGCGGGAGCGCTCGCTGCGCGCGACGCCACCGGCTCCGGCGGCGCTCCTTCGCTACACGCGAAGAGCACGACGAGGACGAGCGCGCGGGTGGTCACGCGGCCAGGCTCTCACGGCGAGGCACGGGGCGCCTCGCCGTGAGCCCGCCTCAGCCGAAGACGGTGCCGCCGATGGCGTAGCCGCCCTCGGCGGTCTCGTCGATCTGCACCCCGACGTGGGCGCGGATGTCCCCCTTTCCGCAATCCTCGGCGGTGCGGGCGAGCGCGTCGGTGAGCGCCTCGACGAGCTTCTTCTTCTCGTCCTTGGTCCAGTGGTTCGGCGGGATGGCGAGTCGTAGCGTGGGCATGGTCGTTCCTTTCGGTCTCAGGCGGAGGCGAGGGCGATGCGGCGAGCTCGGGCGGCCTTCCGCGCCGACACCGCGCCGGTCTCGACGAAGCGCTTGAGGTCGTCCGCGACGTGGTCGGCCATGCGGCTCATCTGGCGCTTCATCATCCAGCCCATGAGCAGGCCGGCGATGGGGCTCAGCTCGAAGGCCATCCGGAAGCGGACCTCCGAGCGCGCCGGGCCGTCGGCGCTCACCCACCAGGTGTTGCCGCCGCGCCGAACGAAGCCGGGCAGTCCCGACAGAACCTCATAGGCCAGCGTGCGTCGCTCGGGGTCGAAGTCGACGAGCTTCTCCTGGATGGTGCCCTGCGGCGTCACGCAGGTGCGGTGCGCCTGGCCGGTGGGCCCGACGGTGCCCTCCACGGCCTCGCTCGTGTCGATCATCGACGCCCAGGCGCCGACGTCGTGGAAGCGGTCCCCGACCACCTGCCACGCGCGGTCGGCGGGGACGTCGAGGGAAATGCGTCGTTCGATCTCCATGGGTGCTCCTTTCGGCGGGGTTCGTTCCCGGCATGGAGAACATGAAGCTGCGATTGCGCAGCTGCGATAGCGTATTGCGCATCGCAAAACTGCACGATCGCAGTATCGTGCGCCCATGCAATGGGACGACCTCCGCTACGTGTTGGCGGTCTCGCGCCATGGGACGCTTCGGGCGGCCGCACGCGCGCTCCGGGTCGACGCGACCACCGTGTCGCGGCGCCTCAAGTCCCTCGAGGCCGGCGCCGGCGCCGCCGTCTTCGAAAAGCTCAAGCACGGCGTCGTCCTGACGCCCGCCGGAGAGGAGATGGTGCGCGTAGCGGGCGAGATGGAAGAGCTCGCCCACGGTTTGGACGCGCGGGTCCGCGGCCTCGACGGGCGCCTCGAGGGAACGCTTCGCGTGGCGTCCTCGGACATGCTCTTCCTGCTGTGGACGCCGGACCTGGCCGAGTTCCAGGCGCGTTTCCCGGGCGTCGAGCTCGAGCTGCTCTCGAGCTACGCCATGGTGAGCCTCACGCGTCGCGAAGCGGACGTCGCCCTTCGGGTGGCGTCGGACGCCCCCGGTCACCTCGTCGGGCGCCGCGAGCTCGAGGTGGCCTACGCCGTGTACGGCGCGCGTGAGGTCGTCGCGCGCGTCGGCGCGGGCGCGCCCTACGCGGCGTTTCCCTGGCTCTCCTGGGACCTCCGGGTGGGCCGCGGCACCGACGACTTCCTTCGCCGCGCCGCACCGGGCGCACGCATCGTCGCGCGCGTGGACACCATCCCCGTGATGGTCGAGGCGCTCCGGGCAGGGCTCGGGCTGACCATCCTTCCCTGCCTCGTCGGCGATCGGCAGCCGAGGCTCCGGCGCGTCGGCGACTACGCCGTGAGCGGCACCTACCTCTGGCTGCTCACGCATCCCGAGCTCCGCGCCACGGCGCGGGTCCGGGCCTTCGTGGGCTTCGTTCGCGAGCTGGCGCGCCGGGACGAAGCGCTGATCGAGGGCCGGGTCCCGGCCCCTGGGCCGGACCCCTGATCCTGACGGCGGCTGGTGGTCCGGGGCTCCGTTGACTACGCCTTCGAGATGTCCGTGACCCTCGCGCCGGGGCTGACGCTCCGGCATCCGACGGTGCTGGCGCCCATGGAGGGCGTCACGGACCCGCCCTTCCGCGCGCTGGTGGCGGCGAAGGGCGGCCTCGGTCTTCTGACGACCGAGTTCGTGCGCGTGTCGCGGGCGCCGCTCTCCCCCGAGGTCATGCGGCGCGCCGTGGTCAAGGTGCCCGGGGTGCCCCTGAGCGTGCAGGTGATGGGCAACGAGGCGCCCAAGATGGCGGAAGCCGCCACGCACGTGGCCGCCGCCGGGGCCGACGCCGTCGACCTGAACCTGGGCTGCCCCATGCCTCGCGTCGTCCGCAAGGGGGTGGGCGCGGCCATGCTCAAGGACCTGGGCCTGCTCCGCGACGTGCTCGGCGCCATGCGCGCCGCCACGCCCGGTCCGCTGACGGCCAAAATCCGGGCAGGCTGGGACGACGCGGCCCGCGTGCTCCGCATCGGCGAGGTGCTCGAGGAGGCCGGCGTCGATGCCCTCGCCGTGCACCCTCGGCGCCGCGTGGACTTCTACGAGGGCGTCGCCGATTGGCGCATCGTGCGGGCCCTCGCGCGGCACCTCCGCATGCCCGTCGTCGGCAACGGCGACGTGTGGTACGCGGACGACGCCTTCCGCATGCAGCGGGAGACCGGCTGCCTCGCCGTGATGATCGGTCGCCCCGCGCTTCGAAACCCGTGGATCTTCCAGCAGATCGCGGAGCGCGCGGCAGGGCACGAGCCCTTCGCGCCGGCGGGGAAGGACGTCGTGGCGCACCTCCACACGCTTCGCGAGGCCTTCACCCCCAAGACCCCGCGTCGCCGGCGCGGCGGCAAGAAGAGCCGCGAGCCGGCGCTCGGCAAGCTCAAGGAGCACGTCCGCTACCTCGGGCGCGGGCTCGACGACGGCGGCGCCTTCCGGCGTGAAGCGCTTCGGCTCCCGACCGTCGACGCGCTCCTCGGCTTCATCGACGCACGCCTGGCCCCGCTGCCGGCGGAGGCGCTCGACCTCGCCGCGAGCCCGCGCCTCGGCCTCGAGCGCTCTGGGGCGTGCGACGACGCGCCGCACGACCACCGCGCCGCCTGAGC
>CALCTH010000472.1 GCA_937893795.1 uncultured Myxococcales bacterium
GGGGTGAGATAGTGGCTGTCGAGGTCGGCCGTCGTGGGAAAGTCAGAAAGCTGAGCGATGAGCAGCGTGGGGATCGCGGGGAGCCACCAGCGGGGCGCCAGGAGCGGCAGGAGCGCGTAGGGAAGGAGCGCCCGGGGCACGAAGCTGAGCTTCCGCGGCTGGGTGAGGTGCGCCGTCAGCGTGTCCGGCTCGGTGAGCCAGGTGACGAAGACCTCGCCGAAGGTGTCGCCCCAGGTGCCGAAGTGGAGCTGGAAGGAGCCCGTCTCCGGCGCATGCTGGGGAAAGAAGTAGAAGAGGAAGAGCGCGAGATAGGCGCCGCTGAAGCCCACCAGCCCCATCGCGACGCGGCGGTCGAGGCGCCACGCGAGGGCCCCGAGCGCCGCCGTCACCAGCGCCAGATCCTCGCGGCAGGTCAGCACGCCGAGGCAGCCGAGCACGAGGCCGCGCACGTCGCCAGCGTCGAGGCGCTCGAGCGCATAGGCCATCGGCAGGAGCGCCATCGTACCCGGGTGCACCTCGTAGGTGCCGGCGTGGAGCGCGTTCGGGTGCAGCACCACGGCGAGCACGCCGAGCGCGGCGCCCGGGGCCCCGAGCCAACGGCGTCCCGCGCGCGCGAGGCAGAGCCCGGCGCCGGCGAGGGCCGCGCTTTGGGCGACCATGAGCACGCGCACCGGGTCCCCCGTGAGGCGCCCGATCAGCCCCAGGGGGACCAGCACCGGCGACACGTGCAGGCCGAGCACGTGTGCGCCGACCAGCGGGTCCCACCAGTCGTAGCCCGCGAGGCCCCAGGCCATGCGGGCGTAGAAGGCCAGATCGAAGGTGCGGTTGTGGAAGGTCGAGAAGCGCGCCTCGAGACCCGCCAGCATCGCGGCGAAGGCCAGGAGTGCCAGCGCGGCCGGGAGCACCTCGCCGAAGCGCCGCCAGCGCGCGGTCTGCGGGGTCGTGGCGCGCACGGCGGCCGAGGATGCGGCGCTCTCCGCGCGACGTCCAGGCGCCGCGTCACGCGACCTTCGTCAGTGCAGCGGCTGCTCGGCCTGCAAAGCGTCGTAGGCGCGGTGATAGGCCGCCAGGTCCTCGGGTGGGCAGGCCTCGAGCTGGAGGCGAACGCCGAAGCCCGGGGGCGTGGCTCCGCCCGGCCGGTCGGCCTTCTTGACCCACACGCACTCACCGCGGAGATGCACGGCCTGACGCTCGCCGGGCGGGCGGAGCGCCAGCCAGAGCGTCGCTCCCCGGTTGGGCGGGTCGAGGGTGCGCACGTAGAGGCCTTCGCGGCTGATGTTGTAGGTGAGCCCGTACTCGGGCTCGAGACCCCCAGCAGGTCGGAAGGCGCAGACGGCTCCGTAGAGCACGCGGGCCGAAGCACGGTGGTTCGCGCCGGGACCGCGGAGGAGCTCGTTGGCCAGGAAGAGCAGGTGGTCCGGTGGCGCGTGGTCCGAGCCCACGCTGCAGTCCGGCAGACCAAAGGCCGCCTCGCGGAGCTCGTCCAGGGCGCGCGTCGGCCCGAGCAGCACCAGCGGGGTGTGCACGGCAGCGCTTCGCACCGCCTCGATGGGGCCCGCCGGCGGCAGGTCCATGGAGGCGACGAGCAGCACGGGCCGCTCCGGAACGGGCACCGAGTCCGTCTGCGTCCCCGTCGCGGCGACCTCTGCCGCCGCGAGGCGTACGAGCTCGTCGGCGTCTTGGGCGAAGCTCAGGTCGAAGCCGCTCATGCGGAGAATGCGGCCGAGGAGCCGCCGGCGCCGCGACGAGGCGTGGGCGATCACGGCCGTTCCTCCGCGCGTGGCGGGTCGCGCCTCGGGATCGAAGTCCGCGAGGTGGGCCAGGCGCCGGGTGAGGCCGCCGAGGTCTCGCTCGAGCACGACGTCGTCTGCGCCCATGCTTTGCACTTCGAGGAAGACGCCGTGCGACGGGACCGGAGCGGTCACGAGCACGGGCACGGTGAAGAGCCGGCCCTCGCCGCGCATCCACTCGACGAAGCCCTCGAGCTCCGGCGCGCAGCCGTCGACGACCACCGCGCTCGGCGGCGTGCCGAAACGAAGCGCCTGCCGGGCATGCTCCACCTCGCCGTGGAAGGCGGGTCGAAAGCCGGCGCGCGTGCACGCCAAGCGGAGCGCCTCACGGCGCTCGGCGGGGAACTCTCCGATGATGACGACGTCCATGGCCTGCCCTCTTCATCGGCGGCGCCCTCCAGCGCTGAAGGGGCCAAGCGCGGCATCACCGAACTACCCATCCGGTAATTGGGGCCATTATTGGCCGTTCTGATGCGCTATGTGAGCCACATGACGAAGAGCCACGTCGTCGGGCCCGTGAACATCAGCGCGTCGGAGCGGTCCAGGAGTCCGCCGTGGCCAGGAAGCACGTTCCCGCTGTCCTTCACGTTGCAGGCTCGCTTGACGAGACTCTCGAGGAGGTCGCCCGCCTGGCCCAGGCCAGCGCCGATCGGAGCGAGGAGCGCGAGCTGCCAGAGCGGGGCCGCGCCGTCCAGCAGCGTGACCCCGAGGATCAGCGCGCCGAGCGTCGCCGTGGCCAGGCCCCCGAGCGAGCCCTCGACGGTCTTCTTCGGCGAGATCGTGGGTGCGAGCTTCCGGCGCCCGAAGTTCTTCCCGGCGAAGTAGGCCCCCGTATCGCTCAGGAAGGCGAGGAACATGCTGAAGAGCACCCAGGCCCCGCCGCGCGGGGCGGCGTGGAGCATGGCCAGCGTCGAGAGCGTCGCGCCGATGTAGATCGGGCCGCCGAGGAGCCACGCGATGCGCCGCGCCGCCCCGTCGACGCTGCTCGAGGCGCCGAGCCCGGCCGCCAGGGCGCCGATGACGATCACGAGGAGCACCGTGGGCAGGAGCCGCGGGTCCGGGCCGAGGGCCTCTCCGAACATATTGGCGCTCGCCAGGCCGAGCGTCGCCACGAGGCCCCAGGCGCGCGCGCCACCGGACTCCGGGAGGGTCATCGCCATGAGCTCCCGGGCACAGATGGCGATCCACACGAGGCCGAACACCTGGAAGACCACCGGCGGCGCGGCGAAGAGCATCCAGATGACCAGCGGCACGAGGGGCGCCGCGCTGAGGAGGCGCAACGCCGTGCTGCCGCGCCCGCGCTTGGCGGGCGGCTCGGCGGCAGGTTCCGGAGCGGTCAACGGCGCTGTCTCCTCACTCGGCGTCGGCGGCCGAGGCCTCGCTCTTCGGGAGCTGCGCGACGCGGCCGAAGCGGCGCTCCCGGCGCTGGTACGACGCGATGGCCTCGTAGAAGCACTCGGCGTCGAACTCCGGCCAGAGCCGTGGGCTGAAGTGGAGCTCGGCGTAGGCCGCACCCCAGAGGAGGAAGTTGCTGATGCGCTGCTCGCCGCCGGTGCGGATGAGCAGGTCGACGGGCCCGACGTCCAGGGAAGGCATCGCCGCCTCGAGCCCGTGCTCGTCGCCGGCCGCCGGGTCGAGCTCGCCGCGGCCCACGCGCTCTGCCAGGCGCCGCGCCGCGTCGACGATCTCCTCGCGGCCGCCATAGCTGAGGGCGAGCGTGAGCGTCATGCCCTCGAGCTCCGCGGTCTCCGCGGCGAGGGGCTCGAGCACCTCGCGTACGGCCGGCGGCAGCTTGTCCGTGCGTCCCACGGCGCGGAGCTTGATCCCGTTCTCGAGCAGCTCCTCGCGCTCGCGCACCAGGAAGTCGCGGAGCAAGGCCATGAGCGCCGTGACCTCGGGGGCTGGGCGCTGCCAGTTCTGCTCGCTGAACGCGAAGAGCGTGAGTGCTTCGACGCCGAGGCGTCGCGCCGTCCGCACCACCGTGCGCACCGTATCCGAGCCAGCGCGGTGCCCGTCGCTGCGATCACGCCCGATCTGTGTGGCCCAGCGCCCGTTGCCATCCATGATGATGGCCACGTGCTTCGGGAGCCGTCGTAGGTCCACGAGCGGGGGCATCTCTGGGGGTCGCGCTACCATGGGGGCCGCGCGCCAGCAAGACGAGTGGCAGGCGCCCGGCCCTTCCGGAACGGCGCCTCCGGCCTGCCGGTGGAGGGACCCGGAGGCGGCGTGGGTGTGGTTGCTGGCCCCCGATCCCGCCTTAGGCTGCGGCTGATGGCCGATCGGGATTTTTATGGAGAGCTGGGCCTCGGCCGCGGGGCGCCGGAGGCCGACATCAAGAAGGCCTACCGCCGCCTGGCGCGCGAGCTCCACCCCGACCGGAACCCGGACGATCCGAAGGCGGAGGAACGCTTCAAGGCCGTCGCGGAGGCCTACGGGGTCCTCTCCGACGCGAAGAAGAAGGCGCTCTACGACGAGTTCGGCGAGGTTGGGCTTCGCGAGGGCTTCGACCCCGACATGTTTCGCCGACGCGCCGGCGCCTTCGCGGGGGCTGGCGGCGTCGACTTCTCGAGCTTCGAGGACCTCTTCGGCGCGGCGGGCTTCGGCGGAGCCGCGGGCGGCGACGGCTTCCGCGTCGACATCGACGAGATCCTGCGGGGGACGAGGCAACGGGGACGCACGTCGCGGCGCGGCTCCGACCTGGAAGCCTCGGTGGAGGTCGGCTTCCTGGACGCGCTTCACGGCAGCGAGACGGAGGTGCACTACTCGCTGCCGCGCTCCGGTCGCGAGAAGAAGCTGAAGGTGCGCATCCCCGCCGGCGCGAAGGACGGCCAGAAGGTGCGCCTGCGCGGCCAAGGGTCGCCGGGCCGCGCCGGCGCACCCGCAGGGGACCTGCTCCTGGTCATCCGCGTGCCTCCGGACCCCAACCTCTGGCTCGAAGGCGATGATCTGCACCTGCGGCTGCCGGTGACGCCGCTCGAGGCTCACGATGGCGCCAAGGTGCCCGTGTCGACGCCCGACGGCGAGGTGCAGGTGAGCATCCCCGAGGGTGCCAAGAGCGGGGCCAAGCTTCGGCTCCGCCGGAAAGGCGTGGCTCGAAAGGGCAGGGCCCGGAGTGACCTCATCGTGCACCTCGAGGTGGCCTTGCCCGAGGCGTCTGGGGACGAGGTGCGGGAGCTGCTCGAGAAGCTCGAGGCCCACCGGCAGGACGACGTTCGCGCAGCGGTCCCCGACCTGACGCCCCCCGAGAGCTAGGCCGATGTCCGAGGGCCCGCCGGCCGCGGGGCGCACGTTTCACGTGAAACCCCGCGGATCCCCTGGCAGCCCGTTTCACGTGAAACGACCTCTCCGCCCCCCGCCACCCCCAGGCGAGAACCTCGCCGATCCACCCTCGCGTGGCCGTGCTAGATCCGCCGCGTGGACCTCGATGAGGAGCTCCAGGCCCGTCTCCTGGAACTGGAACGCACGCATCGCCGCCGCCGCCTGCGCCCCATGGCGCACGGGGCCCACGTCGAGGTCGGTGGCAGGCGCCTGCTCAACCTGAGCTCGAACGACTACCTGGGCTTCGCGGCCCACCCGCCGGACGGCCTCCCCGAGGTCTCGCCCGGAGTCGCCGCTTCGCGGCTCATCACGGGCAGCGACCCAGAGCATGCCCACGCGGAGGAGGCCCTCGCCGCCTACGTGGGCTGCGATGCGGCGCGTCTCTTCAGCTCGGGCTACGCGGCCAACGTGGGCACCATCCCCGCGCTCGTGGGACGAGGCGACGTCATCTTCAGCGACGCCCTGAACCACGCGAGCCTCATCGACGGCTGTCGCCTCTCTCGGGCGCGCATCGTGCGCGTGCCGCATGGCGACGTGGGCGCACTCGGCGAGGCCTTGGAGGAGCATCGAGCGCAGGGAAGACACGCGCTCATCGTCACGGACGCCCTCTTCTCCATGGACGGCGACGTCGCGGACCTTCCGGCCATCGCGGCGCTCGCGCGGCGCCACGACGCCTGGTGGATGGTCGACGAAGCGCACTCGCTCGGCCTCTTGGGCCACGAGGGACGGGGCCTCGCCCACGGGCTCCCCCGCGCGCTTCGGCCCGACGTCCGCATCGGCACGCTAGGCAAGTCCTTCGGCCTCCACGGCGCCTTCGTCGCGGGCTCCGCGGCGCTGGCCGATTGGCTCACGCAGCGCGCGCGCAGCTTCGTCTTCTCCACGGGTGTGAGCCGTACGCTCGCGGCCGCCCTCCCCCGCCGTACGGAACGGGTCCGAGCCGCCGAGCATGAACGGCGCCGCGCGCTGAGCTTGGCCCAGCGCCTCGCTGCCGGTTTGAAGGACCAGGGGTGGCGCGTCGGCGCGCCCGCCGGCGCGATCGTCCCGCTCCACGTGGGGAGCGACGACGCGGTGCTCGCGCTCGGGGCGCGCCTCGAGAGGGCCGGCGTGCTCGGCCAGCCGATTCGCCCACCCACCGTGCCTCCCGGCACGGCCCGCATCCGCCTTACGTGCACTGGCGCGCATGATGCGGCCGACATCGACGGGGCGCTCCGGGCCTTCGCCTCGCTTCGGCCCCCGCAGCGCGCAGAGGCGCCATGATCTTCGTATCCGGCACGGGCACGGGCGTGGGCAAGACCGCCGTGAGCCGTGGCGTGGCCTCGGCATGGGCTCGGTCGGGCACGTCCGTGGCGCTCAAGCCCTTCGAGACCGGTGTGGATCCCGTCGCCCTCGACGCCACGGCTCTCGCACGCGCGTGTGGCCGGCCCGAGCTCGCCAGCCAGCCGGGCTTCTATCGAGCCGTCCCGCCGCTGGCGCCCTGGTCGGCAACGCTCGAAGGCCACCCGCCTCCGAATTTCGAGGGGGCCCTCGCCACGTTGCGTGGCCTCGCGTCTCCCGGGCGTACCCTGGTCGAAGGTGCGGGCGGCGTGCTCGTACCCTTCGACGCCGAGCGGAGCATGCTCGACGTGGCCGGAGCGCTCGACGCGGCGCTTCTCCTCGTCGCCGCCGACACGCTCGGGGTGCTCTCGTACACGCTCACCGCCGTGGCCGCGGTCCGGGCAGCCGGGCTGCGCGTGGCGAGCCTCGTGCTCACGCGGCCCCATGCCGAAGCGGAGCCCAGCCATCCGACGAACGCGACGATCCTCCGGGCCCGTCTCGGTCTCACGCCGCGCCTCCTGCCGCACCTCGCGGCGCTCTCGGACGACGCCGCCGGGGACGCCCGCCTCGCGGACGCCGTCGAGGGCGCGGGCATCCTGGACGACCTCGATCGCGCCGCGTGAAGCGGGGGCTTGCGCGCTCGCGAAGCGGGGCTAATCTCCGCCTCCCCCGGGGGCGTAGCTCAGTTGGGAGAGCGCTTGAATCGCACTCAAGAGGTCAGGGGTTCGACTCCCCTCGTCTCCACCAAGAACCGGCCGGGGCCGGTCGCCTAGGGCGAGCTCGATCGAGCTCGCCCTTTTGCGTCGTGGCGAGCTTGCGAGGCGAGTGTTGCCGGCTGGGACCGCCTGGCTCCGCTTTCGACGCCGCGATCCTAGGGAACTGAACTAACGATCCGTCGTCGCACGCAGTGAGTTGCGCAACTCGATCGTTCCGGCCGTTCCGTCGACGCGCAGCCACGCGCCTTCGGGGATCTGCGTCGCCCTTGCCACGCCGACGACCGCCGGAATGCCGTACTCCCGCGCGACCACGGCGCCGTGGGAGAGCGGGCTCCCGATCTCCGTCACGATGGCGCCTGCCACCCCGAACCAGGGCGACCACCCGATGTCCGTGGTCCGCGCGATGAGCACGTCGCCGGGCCGGAGCCGCTGCGCGTCGGCGAGGCGATGCGCGATCACGGCGCGACCCTCGGCGACCCCGCGGCTGACCGGCATGCCGGTCCATCCCGAATCATCGTTCGGTCCCGCCTCCCGCGCGCGGTGCAGGGGCTCGGGCGGCCCCACGCTGACCAGGGGAAACTCCAGCTCCCAGAGCTCTTCGAGCTGTGCGCGCCGCGCTTCCGCCAACGCGCCATCGCCCTCGCCTTCCACCACGTGCCGCAGCTCGTCGTGGGTGAAGAAGTAGACGAGGTCTGCGTCGGGCAGCGTTCCCCGTGCCTCCAGCTGCTGCCCCAGCGATCGGTAGCCGCGCTTGAGGTGGTCCTGGAAGGCGATGAGCGCGGACTTGCTCCGCTCCCGGAGCACCACGCCTCGCCGCGCCCGCGGCAGCGCGAAGCGCACCGTCCGCCGCGCGGATCCCGGAAGCTCGGCCAGCAGCGCCGCCGTATCGACGCCGGCGTCTTCGCGCGCCTCCTCCGGCCGGGCGGCCACGGCCTGCAGCGTGGGCACCCACGCATCGGGGTCGTCACGCCAGGGTCGCGTTCGGAGCTCGGCCTCGCGCAGGCAGCGGTGACCGTGCCGCGCGATGAAGGCGTCCACCGCCTCGCGCGCCTCCCGCCGAAGCCACACGAGCGCCTCTCGCACGGGAAGAGACACGAAGGCCTCGACGCCCGGATGCTCGCGCAGCCGCGCCCCAAGCTGCGCGAGCGCGTTCACCGCGTCCGCGCTCTCGACGTCGGATATGTCCGTCAGCAGCGCCGAGATCAGCGCCAGATGCTCCCGCGTCGCCACCTCCCCCCGTCCGGCGATCGCGCCCGTCATCACCGCCAGCCAGGTCCCGGACCACACGGAGGCCGCGTAGTGGTGCCCGTAGGCGCGCCAGAGCGCCTCCTGCGCGCCGTCCAGCGCGGCGTAGCGCGACGCGGCGCTCCCGTCGTGCGCGAGCTCGAAGCTCGTGACCATCTCCTCGAGGGCGGCCAGGCGCTTGGGCGCGCTGCGCACGTAGGAGATGAGCCGCGCCACGTTCGGCGCGCGGCGAACCCAGGGCAAGACCCGCCCGAGCGCCGCCTCCGGCACGGGCCGACCGACGATCGACAGGTCGACGTCGCGCTTGGTTCCGCCAAGGCAGTGCCGCGGGCTCGCGTAGACCGCGTCCAGGCGGATGAACATGTGCTGGTGCGACGCGAAGAGGTAGCGCGGCGCGTCGGTGATGGCGCCCTGCGCGCCGATGGACCGCATGTACTGCTGCATGCCGTGGTCCACGGCGCGCCCGAAGACGCTGCCGGTCAGTGGCGTGACCGGACCGGGCATCATCTCGGACACGTTGCCCGTCGTGTAGACCGCTCCGGGGGCGTCCACGGCCGTGTCCAGCTCGTTCGGGTGCACGCGCGGCAGCGCCGTGATCGGCCGGCCCTGCAGGAACCAGAGCTGGCCCGCGTCGTCCACGGCGAGCTCGACGTCCACGGGGCGCCCCAGCGCGCTTTGCAGCTCCCGCGCCCCCGAAAGCAGCGCCGCCTCGGCAGGCTCGGGCAGCCCGGGCCCTTCGAGGCGCCGCCCGCGCCGGTCGTAGATGCTCTGCGCGCCGGCGGCCTCTCCGCTCACGAGCGCCTCCCCGAGCCCCTCGACCACGTCGACGACCCAGCGGCCGCGGTAGCCGCTCACGGGGTCGGCGGTGAAGAGCACGCCCGCAAGCGCCGCGGGCACCATCCGCTGCACCACCACGGCGACCTCCGTGTCGGCGCCGGCGGCCTGCGCCGCGGCGTACGCCCCGACGCGCTCGCCCTCGCCCGACGCTACGCACTCCCAGACGGCCGCCACGACGTCCGCGGTGCCGCCCCGGTCGAGGCGGGTGAGGTATTGCCCCGCGAAGGAACGCCCGGCTCCGTCCTCGCTCAGGGCGGACGAGCGCACGGCCCAGCGCCCCTCCCGCACGCGGTCGCCCAGGAGCGCCACCAGGTCGTCGCCGGCTCGGAGGCCCGTGAGCACGAAGCCCTCCGGCACCGGAAGCCCGAGCTCGAGGAGCCGGCAGAGCCCGCGCGCCTTGCCCCCGCACGCCGGCGTGCGGGCCTCGCGCAGCGGAACCAGCTCAGCCACGCGGGCTCCAGCCGAACTCGCAGATGCCGACGGCGGGCTCCCCCGCCAGCTCGAAGCGCGCGATGGCCTCGTGGATGGTGTAGGCGCCCGGCCCGAGGTCGAAGCGGAAGACGCCCTCCGTCTCGACAGGGACGCGCTGGCGCGTGCCGTCCTTCAGCCGGAGGTCGAGCGTGAACGACTCCGGGATCTCTCCCGGGGCCCCGAGGCTCTCCATCGGCGTCGCCTCCGCCAGCGCCACGGGCGCGCCGTCCATCCAGAAGCCGGCGGTCAGCGGCCCCACGAAGTCGTAGCGGACGTGCGCCATGGTGAAGCCCACGCCGTCTTCTCGGATGCCGGAGAACCAGACGTGGCGGCGCCAGGAGCGCCAGTCGCGGCGGCCGAAGCTGTGGTCGCGCATGCTGACGACGTCGACGTCGCGCGTGTCCTCGCCGAGGCGCACGGTGCCTCGGAGGCGTCCCGTCTGCTCGTAGTGCACCACGCGGATCTCCCCGAGCTGCTCGAAGAAGCGCTTGCTCCAGGTCTCGCGCGCGAGCGCCGCCGCCGTCGCCTTGGCGGCCACGCCGTCGGTGAAGTCGACCACCGGCGGTCCCCCTTCGAACACCAGGTCGAGCGCCGCGTCGTGGGTCGCGTCGCCCTGCTGGAGCGGCCCCGCGTAGCGCACGCGAAGGCGCCGGCCGGGCTCGAGCACCTCCCAGGAAGCGCCGCCGGCGGCCCAGCCCTCGTCCCGCGCGTGGAGCGCCCTCGGCACCTGCGCGAAGGCCTGCCCCGGCAGCCTCAACGACGTCCACACCTCGCAGGGCTTTCCCGTCCGCAAAGCGAGGCGGAAGGCCAGCGCGAAGCCATCCTGGCCCCGCCCGTAGAGATAGACGCTGTCGTTGTAGAGCGGCGTATCCGGTTCGAGGTGCAGCGACTCGAGCGCGTCGACGGGAAGCGCGTGTCGCCGCCGCGATCGCACCATCAGGTTCGCCAGGGCCCGCTTGAACATCGGGGAGACGCTATACCAGGGCCATGACCGACCTCGCGCCGCCCGCCGACGTCGCCATCGTGGGCGCCGGACCCGCGGGATCCACGGCGGCCGCCTTCCTGGCCGCCGACGGCAAGCGCGTCGCGCTCCTCGACAAGGCGACCTTCCCCCGGGACAAGCGCTGCGGCGACGCCTGGTGCGCCCCGGCCCTCGCGCTCCTCGCGGAGCTCGGCGTCCTGGCGGAGCTCGAGGAGCGAGGCGCCGTGCAGTGGGTGCGCTCCGGCGGCCTGGTCTCGCCCTCGGGGCGGAGCTTCGTCAGCCCCGATCAGGGCGCGCGCGAGGGCGCCCCGCCCGTCGCAGCCATCAAGCGCCTGGTCGCCGACGAGGCGCTCGTCCGTGCGGCCGAGCGTCGCGGGGCCACGCTCCACGAGGGGGCGCAGGTCATCGCCGCCCGCCTCGCGGGCGACACCTGGACGCTGCGCTGCAAGGACGGCCGGCGCTTTCGCGCGCGCATGCTCCTCTGCGCCGACGGCGCTCCGAGCCGCCTCGCGCGCTCCCTCGGCGTGGTCTCGACGCCGGCCAACGGGGTCGCCAGCCGCCAGTACATCAAGGGCGGCACGCACCGATTCACGAGCGACGGCGTGCTGCTCTATCCGGACTACGTGCTGCCCGGCTACGTGGCGTTCTTCCGGCACGCCAACGGCGACATCGACCTCGGCTGCTACGCGCTGCCAGGCGGCCGCGTGCCCGCGTCCGGGCTGAAGGAGCTCCTCCGGACGAAGGTCGCGAGCGACCCCTTCGTGCGCGAGGTCCTCGGTGATGCGGCGGAGCCGCTGGAGCGGCCGGGCATGGCGCCGCTCCGGCTCGGCGGTGAGGCGCGGACCTACGGCGAGCGGCTGCTCGTCGTCGGCGACGCGGCCGGGCACACCGATCCCCTCACCGGCGAGGGCATTCACACGGCCATGGTCGCCGCGAAGCATGCCGCGCGCGTGGTGAGCGCGGCCTTCGCCACCGGCGACTTCTCGGCGCGCGGTCTCGCCGCCTATCAGCGCGCGTGGATGCGCGCCTTCGGCCGCGACTTTCTCATCTCCGCCGCGGCGGCCCGGGCCATCGACCGCTTCCCGGCGCTGCTCGACACCGCGGTGCTCGCGGCGCAGCACCACGGCGTGCGCTTCATGGACCGCTTCGGGGCCGCGATGACCGGCGTGGAGTCGAAGGCGACCTTCCTGGCGCCCAAGATGGCCCTGCCCCTCGCGGCCGCGCTGCTGCGCCTCGGCCTCGCGGGCGGTGGGCTCGCCTACGCGGATGGCCCCGGCGCCGCGGCCGGTCGCGGCGACAGCTTCGCCAGGCACGCCCTCGCGGCGCGGGCCTGACATGGACGAAGGGCCGGACCATGCTGCCGCCATGCGCGTGATGAACTTCGGCCCCGGACCCGGCCGCCTGCCGCTTCCGGTGCTGGAGGAGGTGCAGCGCGGGCTCCTGGACCACGCGGGCACGGGCATCTCGATGCTGGAGCACAGCCATCGCGGTCCGTCCTTCGAGGCCGTGCTGGCGAGCGCCGAGGGGCTCCTCCGCGAGCTGCTCCCCGTGCCGCAGAGCCACGCCGTGCTCTTCATGCAGGGCGGTGCCACGCAGCAGTTTGCGCTCGTCCCCATGGCCTTCGGGCGTGACGTGGCGATGGACTACGTGGATACGGGAACGTGGTCACGGAAGGCTCACGCGGCCGCGGGCTTCTACGGACGGCCGCGTTGGGCGGCGCGGGGCACGAACGAGGCGGGCGCCTACGTGCGGGCGCCGCAGACGCTCGAGCTCGACCCGGCGGCGCGCTACCTCCACCTGACGACGAACGCGACGATCACCGGCGTCCACTACAGCGCCCTGCCCGAGCTTCCCGCCGGGATCCCGCTCGTGGCGGACGCCTCGTCGGACATCCTCTCGGGCCCCCGCGACATCGGCCGCTTCGCGCTCCTCTACGCCGGCGCCCAAAAGAACCTCGGGCCGGCCGGCGTTACCGTCGTCATCGCCGCGCGGAGCTTCCTGGAGCAGGCGCGAAAGGACCTCCCCGACGCCTTCCGCTACGACGTCTTCCTCGCGAAGCGCTCGGCGCCCAACACGCCGCCCACCTTCGCCATTCACGTGCTCGAGCGCGTGCTCCGATGGGTGAAGGCCGAGGGCGGCGTGATGGCCATGGACGCGCGCAATCGAAGCAAGGCGGACGCGATCTACGGCGCCCTCGACGCGCACTCGGGCTTCTTCCGGCTCCCCGTCGAGGCCGCCTCGCGGAGCCGCATGAACGTAGTCTTCCGGCTCCCCTCGCCGGAGCTCGAAGAGCGGCTCATCGCCGAGGCCGAGGCCCAGGGCATGGTCGGCCTTCGGGGTCACCGGAGCGTGGGCGGTCTCCGCGTCTCGCTCTACAACGCCGTCGAGCCCTCCGACGCACAGGCGCTCGCCGGACTTCTCGACGCCTTTGCCCGACGCCATGGTTGACCTCGTGCGCCCGCCCTTCCTTCCCGCGCTCTTCGCAATCGCCTTCACGCTCGCCCCGCTGACGGCCTGCGACGAGACCCTCGACGAGCCCTGCCGCGCCGTGCTCATCGAGTCCCCCATGGAGCTCCCGGTGCGCGGCGACGGCGTGCTCCTCCTCGGCGACCTGGCCGACGACGACACGCTCGTGCCCTGGGAGGACGGGCAGACCGTGACCCTCGCCGACGGCTTCCAGGGCGGCTACATGGTCACCCCCTCGGTGGCGCTCCCGATGGAGTCGCTGAGCTGCACGACGATCCGCCTCGACTTCTCGATCGACGGCGTGCCCATGGCCGGCGGTGCCTTCACGGGCAACTACGAGCCGTCGCCCGACGGTGGCGTCGTCAGCCTGCCGCTCTTCGCGCTCCTCGGCTTCCTGGTCGACGAGCTGGTCGGGCGGGAGCTGACGATGACGGCCCTCGCCTACACCGAAGAGTGGCGGAGCGAGCCGGACACGCGGACCGTGGTGCTCGGCGCGCCCGAGTGAGCGCCGCCTTCGCCCTTGGGCGTGTCACACCCGGGCGCTAAGCCTGCTTCCATGGGCCAGCCCCTCGAGCTCGTCAGCCATCTCTCTCCCAAGGGCGACCAGCCCAACGCCATCGCCGAGCTCACGGCAGGCCTCGCGGCCCAAGAGGAGCACCAGGCGCTCCTCGGCATCACCGGGAGCGGCAAGACCTTCACCATCGCGAACATGATCGCGAAGGCGAACCGACCGGCGCTCATCATGGCGCCGAACAAGACGCTGGCGGCCCAGCTCTATAGCGAAATGAAAGAGCTCTTCCCGAACAATGCGGTGGAGTATTTCGTCAGCTACTACGACTACTACCAGCCGGAAGCGTACATTCCTTCTTCGGATACCTATATCGAGAAGGACGCCATCATCAATGACGCCATCGACCGCATGCGTCATTCGGCGACGCGCTCGCTTCTTAGCCGAAGGGACTCCATCATCGTCGCCTCGGTGAGCTGCATCTACGGCATCGGTAGCTCCGACTGGTACCAGGAGATGCTCATCTGGCTGAAGACCGGCGAGGAGTACCTGCGCTCGCGCCTGCTTCGTCGCCTCGTCGAGCTCCAGTACCAGCGCAACGACGTCGACTTTCACCGCGGCACCTTCCGCGTGCGCGGGGACACCGTCGAGATCTTCCCCGCCCACGAGGATACGCACGCCATTCGCGTCGAGTTCTGGGGCGACGAGATCGAGCGCATCCGCCTCGTCGACCCGCTGCGCGGCCAGGCCATCCAGGATCTTCAGGACTATCCCATCTATCCGGGCTCGCACTATGTGACCCCGGAGGAGCAGCGCGTGAAGGCCATCACGGCCATTCGCGACGAGCTGGGGGAGCGCTTGGGCGAGCTCGAGCGGGCGAACAAGCTCCTCGAGCGGCAGCGCCTCGAGCAGCGGACCATGTTCGACCTGGAGATGCTCGAGCAGATGGGCTTCTGCCAGGGCATCGAGAACTACTCGCGGCACCTCAGCGGTCGGAAGGAAGGCGAGGCGCCACCGACGCTCCTCGACTACTTCCCGGACGACTTCCTCTGCATCTTGGACGAGTCGCACCAGACGGTGCCGCAGATCGGCGCCATGTACCGGGGCGACCGGGCGCGAAAGGAGACGCTCGTGAGCCATGGCTTCCGGCTCCCGAGCGCCCTCGACAACCGGCCGCTCAAGTTCGAGGAGTGGCAGGAGCGCGTCGGGCAGCGCGTCTACGTCTCGGCAACGCCCGGTGATTTCGAGCTCGAGGCGACGGGCGGCGTGGTCGTCGAGCAGGTCATCCGGCCGACGGGGCTCATGGACCCGACCATCGAGGTGCGTCCCGTGCGGAGCCAGGTCGACGACCTGCTCGGCGAGATCCGGAAGCGCGTCGCCAAGAACGAGCGCGTGCTGGTGACCACGCTGACCAAGCGCATGAGCGAGGACCTCACCGAGTACTACGGCGAGCTCGGCGTGAACGTGCGCTACCTGCACTCGGACATCGACACGCTCGAGCGCATCGAGATCCTCCGGGACCTGCGCAAGGGCGTCTTCGACGTGCTGGTGGGCATCAACCTGCTCCGCGAGGGTCTCGACCTACCGGAGGTGTCGCTCGTCGCGATCCTCGACGCGGACAAGGAGGGCTTCCTCCGCTCGCCTCGCTCGCTCATTCAGACCATCGGCCGCGCCGCGCGAAACGTGGACGGCCACGTGATCATGTATGCGGACAGGATCACCCCGGCGATGGAGCTCTCGACAAACGAAACCGAGCGCCGGCGGAAGCTCCAGGCCGCCTACAACGACGAGCACGGCATCGTCCCGCAGACGATCCGGAAGGCCATTCACGAGCTCGACCCCTCCATGGGCCAGAGCGACTACTACGGCGTGCCCGTCGTCGAGGGCGACGACGCGGACCAGCCGCTCGGCGAGCGGATCGCGGCCATCAAGGCCGCCATGTACAAGGCCGCGGAGGACCTCGACTTCGAGAAGGCCGCCGAGCTGCGCGACGAGATGAAGCGTCTCGAAGGCGGCGAAGATCGCGACGGGAAGATCCGAAAGAAGAAGGGCAAGGCCAAGCGCGGCCAGCGCCCGCGCCGCTGAGCTGGGCGTCGCGCATCGGGTGACCGGTGCGTATCGTGTGCGTATCGATCGGTTTACTCGCCGTATGGCGATAGGCTAGCCTGGCTCTCATGGGAGCAGGTTCCGGCCGGAGGCTCTGCGCGCTCGCCGCGTCCGTCGGGCTCCTGGCTGCCGTCGGCGCGCGTGCGCAACGAGTGAGCGCGGAGGTCGCGGTTGGACGACCGCGCTTCGTCTGCGCGCGGCCCACGGCCTCCGCGGTGGCCGAACGCGTCGCCGCGCAGGTCTGGGTCGACGCCGAAGGACGGCTCGTTCGCTTTTCCGTCGAGGCGCCGAACCCGCCGCTCGGCGACGTCGTGCGCCAGTGCTTGCGAACCCACTTCCAGCGGTGGGAGCCGGCACGGCGCGGGGCGGCTGCCGTGGACCACGGATGGCTCGTCACCTTCACATTCCCCGCCGGCGCCACCGATGCGGTGGTGACTCCCTCGGGTCCCCTGGGCGACGACGCGCCCGCCCCCGCGCTGCCGCCCGATCCCTACGGCGCGCTCGCGCGGGGCGAGGCGGCGGTGCCCCCGCCCGACCCGCTTCCGCGTGGTCGCCACGCCACCGTGTCGCCGCGCGAGTCGGTGGCGACGACGATCGCGAGCGCGGACGCCTGCATCCAGGACTGCGACGACCCGCCGCGCGACTACGAGCTGGAGGTTCACCTCGAGGTCGGGGACGAAGGGCGCTTGACGCGCGTGCGCCTGCAGGGCGGGCCGTCGGAGGTCCAGGTCTGCGTGGCGCGCTGCCTCCACGGGCTGGAGTACTCCGCGCGCGGCGCCGAGCTCGAGCTGCCCCTCACGATGCGTGCGCGCTCGCGCCCGGCGTCGGTGCCCTCGCCGCCAGGGGCCGCCGGCATCCTTCGGGGCCGGCCGCTCTTCGGCTGCCCCGTCACCCGTCACACGGTCTACGCGACGCTCCGCGGCGAGTCGCGCATCCGCGTCACCGTGTCGCCGGAGGGACGCCTCGTGGACTTTCGCGTGCGTGGGGGCACCTCACCGCTTCGCGCCTTCGTGCGGCGCTGCCTGGAGATCAACCGCGGCCGCTGGGCTCCCGCGCGCGATGCCCGCACCGGCGAGCCGGTCCAGGCGAGCTGGGACACGCGCTACCGCTTCGAGTCTCAGGTCTGGGAACACTAAGGCGACTGCGCCGCGGTCGCCGCGGCGACGAGCACGTCCCAATCCGGCGCCGGCACGCTCTCCGGGCGCGGCACCGACGCGAGGTCCACGCCGTTCAGGGTGCGCGCGAAGACCAGCGCGGCCAGCTGAGAGCCGAGGGGCGAAGGGTGGGAGCCGTCGCTCGCGTACAGGCGGTCGAAGAGCGCCATGTCTCGCGCGCGCACCCTCCTGAAGGCATCGCCCACGGGGGCGATGGTCGCCTCGCGGCCCGCGCCTTCGATGGCGTCGCGCATGGCCGCGTAGCCCTCGTCCAGCCGGTCCTGCATCGCCTCGAAGTCGGGGAAAAGCGCTGGGTTCCGATCGTCGCCGCGCTGGCGGCCCCAGGTCAGGTAGAGCACCACGCGCGCGTCCCCGGCGGCCCCGGCGAGCTCGAGGGCGGCCTCGATGCTCGCGTCCCGGTCGGAGTTGCCGGCGGGAAAGCCAGGGATCTGACTCTGCTCTTGCAGCACCACCGCGTCGCGGCCCTCGGCGAGGCGCTCGGCAACGCCAGGGTCCGCGGCGTGCTGCACGAGGCGACGCCCGCCGCCGGTCACCTCGTCGACCTCCGGCGCCGGCGCGAGGCCCGTGGTGGTCGCGTAGAGCTCGGGCAGATCGTTGTAGAAGGTGTAGGAGTTACCGACGAAGAGAATGCGGGCGGCGCTCCCGGTGCCGCCATCCTCCATCGAGGCGTCCGGGGCGCTCATGTCGTCGCCGGCGTCCTCGACGCCCGCGTCGAGCGGAGCCGCGTCGGTGAGGCCTCCGTCCAAGGGGGCGAGGTCCAGCGGCGCCGCGCCAGGCTCGCCGCACGCGAGGGAGAGCCCCAGCGCGACTCCGAGGACCGTCAGGAAGCGTTGCACCCGGCGACGGTAGCAGCGGCCTTCGTCAGAACGCAGTCCACGCGCCGATGTGCACGCCGAGCTCGTGCTGCACGAGCTCCGCGGCGCGGAAGGTGAGCCCCTCCGCTTCGCTCGCGGCTTGGAAGTTGGCGCGTAGGCCGCCCACGCTGCCGCGGCCGTAGGCGTAGCGCAGCGCGAGGACGCTCCCGAAGGTGACCCGGTCGCGCTGCTCACCCTCGGCGAGCAGGTAGCTCGATTGCCAGCGCGCGCCGGCGGTCATCCCCCAGAAGTCGACGCGGTTCACGGCGAAGGCGCTCACCTCCCGCTCGCCCTGACGGTCCGTGAACACGCCTCCCGCCAGCCAGAAGGTCTCGGCGACGCGCCCCTCGAGGCCGAGGCGCAGGTTCCAGAAGGCGTCGACTTCGGTGCCCAGGTCGGCGTTGGTCATGGGCGTGCGCACCTCCCCGTCGACGGCGAGGCGAAGCCGCGGTGTGGCGCGCACCTCCGCTCCCGCGCGAAAGGAGACCCCGTCGACGGGCCCGACGCGTGCCGGTGGAATGGGCTCGGAGAAGGTCTCGAAGGAGGTGGTGTCGCCGCCGAGCTCGCCGTCGCCCCCGCTGGCCGCGACGCCGCGTACGCTTCCCGTGGCGGCGAGCGCGATGATCGGCGTGCTGACGGTGAGCGCGAGGGTGGCCCGGGGGGACACGTCCCAGGTCACGCCGACCTGCGCCGCGGCCCCCCCGAAGTCGAGCTCGATCTCCTCTTCGCTGCTCACGACGAAGCCGCCCATCGGACCTGCGATGCGTCCGGTGAGGAAGGTCGTGGTCGCGGCCGTGCCGTAGACCCCTTCGAGCGAGGCGCCGAGCCAAAGCCCGCGCCCGAGGCGCCGGGCTACGGAGAACACGCCCACGTAGATGCTCGTCTCGTCGAGGAGCGTGATGCGCAGCCCGCCGTCGCGGTCGCCCTCGCGGCCATCGAGCTCGACGGTGAGCTGGAAGTCCTGCGCTGCAGGCGAGAACACGCCGAACCCCACGCGCCAGTCGTCCCCGACGGGCCGGGCGTAGGCGAGCGCGCTCGGGATGGAGACGATCTCCGTGTTGCGTACGGCGAGTTCGGACGCGGACGTGGTGAGCAGGTCGGCGCTCCGCGAGATGCGAAGGTGGAAGGCCGAGCCGCTCACGTCGGCGCGCGACTGCTCGAGGCGCCCGAGCAGCGCGGGGTTGTAATACATGGCCGCCGCGCCGGTCCCGTTGGCCACCGCCGCCTGACCCATCAGAGCCGCTTCGTTGGAGACGGGCACGGCGTCACCGTTGCCGGCGGAGGCGACGGAGGTGGCGCCGAGGAGCAGCGAGAGCACGAGGAGGTGACGAAGCCACATGGGGCCGAGCTTCGGTCGTCGCGCGCGTCGCTCCAAGGCGCGCGCTTGGCGTGGCCTCGTCACCGAGCACGTCCTGACATCGCCCTCGCGCTTCGTTAGGGTGAGCAGACCGTGCGTGTCTCGACCAGAGCTCCGGCGTGGCGTGGGCGCCGGGCGCCGTGGGCACTGCTGCTGCTCGGCATGCTCGCGTTCCTCCCGACGGCGCCGCCCGCCGCCGCGCAGGCGCGGACATGTCTCGCGTCCCCGCACGGCGTGGTGCGGCGCATCTGCCGGGAGCTCGTCCGGGCTGGTCGCCCGGAGCGTCTCCGGCAGCTGACCTTCGTGGCCTTCGAGCTCCGCGCCGAGGCGCGCCCGCAGCTCTGGCCGGCGGACGCCTTTCGCATCACGCGGCACCGGGCGAGCTGGGGCGACGTGCCGCGCATCGAGATCGTCGACGCGAAGCTCCTCTTCGTCGAGCGCAATGGCCTGACGCGCCCCGCCGAGGTGAGTCTCGCCCTCGGCCCGGCGACCGCGGCGCCCCCCGGCACATGCGAGCAAGGCGTCGCCTTCCACTTCGACGGCAAGCTGCTCGACTTCGAGGAGCTCGGCCGCGACTGGACCGTGTCCTGGAGCTATCCGCCGGACCGGGTTCAGCCGCCGGTGATCGATGGCGCGACGGTGCGCGTGACGCGCTGCGCGCCGGGCCCGGCGACGCTGCGCATCGCGCTGCGTGACCGCGGTCGCCTTGTCGAAGAGCTCCAGGTCGCCGTACCTGAGTGCGGTCCCGCGCCGCTCCCCTGACCGGCGTTCCTTCGACCCGCGCGGCTCAGCGGGCGAGCCAGTGGCGAAGGCGCAGCCAGGGCGCCGGCGTGAAGCCCACGTCGACGGAGGCCACGCGACCGTCCCGGTCCACGACGAAGGTCGTCGGGTAGGCTGCCACGCCCCACGCGGACGCCAGCCGCGCGTCCGGATCCGTGAGCGTCGCGAAGCTGCGACCGCGCTCCTCGAGCTCGGCGCGCACGGCCTCGGGCGTGCCCGAGCGGGACGCGACGGTGATCATGGGCAGGTCCTCGGCCAGCGCCGCGATGCTGCCTTCCTCGGCGCGGCACACGCCGCACCAGGTCGCCCAGAAGTGCACGACGACGGGTCCCTCGGCGAGCGCCTCCGCAAGCGCGAAGGGCGCGCCGTCGAGCGTGGCGCCCTGCAGCACGGGCGCCTCGCCCGCGGCGGCGTCGCGCGCTTGCCACGAGCGCGCCGCGGCCACGACGAGCAAGACGACGCCCACCTCGGCGGCCCGCCGCCCCCATCGCTTCGCTCGCCCGGCGCTCATGCGGCTTCGACGCGCGTCACCCGCGACCGTCACGCGCGAAGGCGCCCGCGGTGATCACGCGGCGACGTCGCCGGCCTCGCGGAGGCGCTTGCGACCGCGGCAGAGGGTCACCCGCAGGCAGGGTCGGCTTAGACCCATGCGGTCGGCGGCCTCCTCGCGGCCCAGGTCCTCGAGACCGCAGAGCTCCACGGCCTCGCGCTCCCGCGGCGTCAGCTTGGGGAGTGCCTCGAGCACGCGCTCGGTGCGGCGCCTCGCGTCGAGCTGCGCCGTGAAGGGGTCGTTCGACGTCGTCAGCACGTGCTCGACGTCGGTGAGGCTCGTCATCGGCTTCCGCCCCCGGTACACGTCCGCGATCTTCCGCCGGAGGATGGCGGTGAGCCAGGTCTTGAGGCTGGCCCGCCCCGCGAAGCGGTCGAGGGCGCCGAGCGCGGCGAGCCACGTCTCCTGCACGAGGTCGCGGGCAATCTCGTCGCTCGCCACGCGGCGCCGGGCGTAGCGAAAGAGGGCGTCCTCGAGATCGAGGAGCGTCTCGCGGTCCAGGAAGGCGCCTCGGGCGGCGTCGGCGGCCTCGAAGGTGCCGGACGCCTCATCGGCAGCGTCGGCGGAAGGCGGGGACAAGATGACAGCGTCGAAGGACATGGGAGGGTCTCTCTCGCGGGCGTCGCCCAGCGCGGCGCCTCGTAACCCCTCCTTAGCAAGGTCCGATCCAACGCGGGTCCGGCCGAGATCACGTCGCTTTTCGCGACCTCGCCGCAAACGAGTGACCGCTGGTCAGACGATGACCGGACGTCCGACCGGACACCTGTCCGGCGTGGCCGTCCCGGCGGCGGTGTCCCCGAGGGGCGCTCAGGGCGCGCCCGACAAGGGGAGCTCCGCGGCGCGGGCCCGAGCGCGTTCGACCAGGTCCTCGCTCGCGCCCCAGCCGCGAAGGAGCGCGCCGGCGGCATCCAGGGTTCGCTCGAGCGTCGAGCCGAAGAGCCCCGGTGCGAAGCGCTCGAGCTTCGCCGTCTGCCCGATGCCATGCACGCTCGCCCAATAGGTGATGGCCCGGGGCACCGTCGCGCCCTCGCTCAGCACGCCGGCCGCGCGCAACTCGCCGAAGAGCCGCCCGAGCGGGCGGAAGGTCTCGACGAGCACGGGCCCGATGCGCGTGGCCTCCGCGCTCTCCTCGTCGAGCCAGGTACGCGGGTCGAGGCTGAAGGCCGTCAGCCGGGCGAGCTCGGGACGGCGCACCGGCAGCGAGAGGTAATAGCGAACCATCGCGAGGGCGAGCGTCAGCAGCCCCTCGGGATCGTCGCTGGCGATGGCTTCGCCTGGCCAGAGCACATCGCGCCAGTCCGCGTCGACCGCCGCGAAGTCCTCCCCGAAGCGCGTGAAGCCGCGCTCCTGCACGGCCGCGAGGAGGGCCCCCTTCGACGGGAAGTAGTGATAGAGGCCCGCCGGCGCGGCATCGAGCTCCCGGGCGACCGCGTGAATGCTGAAGGTCTCGATGCCGTCCCGCGCGACCAAAGCCGCGGCCGCTGCGACGACGCGCTCGCGCCGCGCTTCCCGCTTCCGAACCCTGCGATCCGAGGCGGCCATGACTCCCGACGCTACCACGAGGAAGAAACTGGCCCTTCGGGCGTAGCGAGAGTAGGTCGTTTTTCGAACGCTCATCGATTGTTGATGATATTTCGAAAGTTGACAGGTCATCTGACCACGGGAGGGAACACATGGCACGATATTTCACGCTTTTCGGACTCCTTGCGGCGCTCGCCGCGGCATGCGGCGACGACGACGGGACGACGCCGATGGACATGGCGCTCGACATGGCCGCCGACTGCGGCGCGCCGGAGGTGCTCGCGACGGGCACCGTCGACGTCGCGCGCCTGCCCGACGTGCACGTGCCGCCCTCCTGCGTCGACTATCGAGTCCCGGCGGGCGGCACCAACCGCCTGGGCGTGAACGGAGCGCTGACCATCGAGCCGGGCGTCGTCATCGCCTTCGAGGCCGAGACGGGCGTGCGCGTGTCGGGCGAAGGGAGCCTGAGCGCCGTCGCGACCGACGCGCTTCCCATTCGCTTCCAGGGCGCCACGGCGGCGCCCGGCGCGTGGGCTGGCCTCTTCTTCGACGAGGGCACCGGCGAAGGCAGCGTGCTCGAGGGCGTCACCGTGCGCGACGCCGGCGGGGCGCCGCTCCTCGGGGACGTCGCGGCGAGCCTCGTCTACAACGGCTCGGGCGGCCTTCGTGTCTCCGCTTCGCGCTTCGAGGGCTCGGCCGGCTACGGCGCCTTCCTGAACTTCCGCGGACGCGCGACGCTCGGGGCGAACACCTTCACCGGCAACGCGCTCGGTCCGGTGCTCGCCGCCGCCAACGTGGGCGACACGCTCGACGCGGCGGGCAGCTACGGCGGCAACGACGTCGACGCCGTGTCCGTGCTGGCGCGCACCGTGGACGCCGCGGCCACGTGGAACGACCTCGGCGTGCCCTACCGCGTCCTCGAGGACCTGAACCCCGAGGGCCTGGCCATCCGCGCGCAGCTCACCGTCGCTGCGGGCACCACCATCGAGCTCGAGACGGGCATGGCGATGAACGTCGTGGGCGGTGGCGGGCTGACGGCAGTCGGCACCGCGAGCGAGCCCATCACCTTCACCCGCGCCGGCGGCGACGGAGGCACGGACTTCTGGAAGGGCCTTCGCATCGGCGACACGACCTCGACCAGCACGCTCACCTTCGTCGACATCGCCTACGGGGGCAGCTCGCCCTTCGGCGTGAGCGACGACCGCTCGGCCAACCTCGTGCTCACGCAGAACTCCGACGAGGTCGAGGTGGTGCGCATCGAGGACTGCACGCTCCGCGACGGCGCCGGCTACGGCCTCTTCGTGCGCTTCGGCATCGACGTCGACGCCTTCGCGCGGAACGCGATCCGCGGCAATGCCGAGGCGCCGATCTTCCTCCACAGCGCGCAGCTCGGTTTCTTCGACGGGTCGGACACGCTCACGGGCAACGGCCGGGACCAGGTGGAGGTTTTCGCGAGCGCGACGCTCGATTCGGAGGACGTGGACGACCCGGTGCTCGTCCCGCTGGGCGTCCCCTACGTCGTCATCGAGACGCTCAACCCGGAGGGGTTCACCTTCCGCGGCGTGACCGTGACGCTTCAGCCCGGCGTGGAGATGGCCTTCGGTCCGGACATGGGCTTCCTGCTCCGGGACGAAGCGAGCCTCCAGGCGCTCGGCACCGAGGAGGACCCCATCGTGATCCGCGCTGAGACGACGGCCTGGCGTGGCCTGCTCGTCGACGACTCGATGGCCAGCCTCGACTGGGTGGAGATCCGCGACGGCGGGTCCACAGCCTACGGCACCCTCGACGGCGAGGCTGGCAACATCAGCGTCCGCACCTTCCTCGGCGGGTCGCCGCCGTCGGCGATGCTGACCTTCGACCACCACACCTCGTCGGGCGCTCCGAACGACCTCGTGATCGGCTCCGGCGACGCCTTCGCCGCCGGCGGCGGCTGTGGTGAGGTGAGCAGCATCTACCGACGTACGGAAGAGCCCCGCCCGAAGTGCAACTGAGGGCATGCCCATCTTCGCGGGGCTAGACTGCCGCGCATGGAAGGGCGAGAACGATGCTGGCTCGTGGTGCTGCTCGTGGCGCTGCTCGCGGGCTGCGGGAGCGACGGTAACGAGGTCTCGCGCGTGGACGACGCCGGGGTCGACGCGAGCGACGGCGCCTTCGCGGACGCCGCGGAGGACCTCCCGGAGCCCGACGCGGGCTGCCCGGATGGGGGGCCGCCCCGCGCCTTCCATCCCGATGGCGACGGGGATGGCTTCGGCGCCATGGGCACGGAGCCCATCGTCGCGTGCACCGCACCGGACGACCACGTCGACAACGATGACGACTGCGACGACGGGTCCGCCGAGGCGCGTCCCGGCGGCGGCCCCGAGGCCTGCGACGACGGCCTCGACAACGATTGTGACGGCCTCGTCGACTACGCCAGCGACGCGTGCACGACGCTCGAGGGCTGTGCGCCGCCGCCGACCTTCATGGCGCCGCGTCCGGCCGACGAGGGCATCGCCGCCGAGGGCCTCGTGCTCTGGCTGCGCGCGGACCTGGGCCTCAGCACGGACCCCGACGCACGCGTCTGCGAGTGGAAGGACCTGAGCGGGTCACGGAACCACTTCGCCCAAACCGTGGCCGCCGAGCGCCCGCTGCGCGTCGACGACGAGGGCGAGCCCGCCGTGGAGAGCGTGAGTGGCGAGACGGTGCTGCGCGAGGACGCGCTCGGCGTGGACCCCGCCGCCGGGCGCACGCTCTTCGTCGTCGCGGCGATGCGGGCGCCGGAGCTGCGCTCGCGGACCTTCTGGCAGGGCGAGATCGGCACGCCCGGCACCTACTTCGGCCCGGAGGCGAACACGTTCAACTCGGTCGGGAGCCGCTTCGGCGTCTACCTGACGAACAACGCCTACGACTCGGACGTTCCGTCGAGCGCCAACCGCACCCTGCACACCGTCCTACTGGGCGACCTGACGCCGGGGACGCCGATCCTCGACGTGGTCACCTACCGCGTGAACCGGACGGACACCGTGCTCACGCGGACGCGCTCGGGCCTCGGGGACGGCACGGTGGAGAGCATCGCGAGCTTCGAGCGCACCTGGGTGGGGGCGCAATTCGGGGGCGGCACGGTGATCCGCGAGGTCCTGCTCTACGCCCGCGCGCTCGACGCGGAGGCCATCGCGGCCGTCGAGGCGTACCTCGCCGGGCGCCACGGGCTGGCGCTCGCCGACTGAGTCTGGGGCGGTGAGCACGCGCCCCTCAGGCGGCTCGGTCAGGGTGCGGGCGGCGCCGACACGCCACACTCCGTCGTCGTTTGCCGAGAGCTACCGCCGTTCCGGCAGGTGTTCGCTCGCTGGCTGGTCGCGTAGTTGCAGCAGGTCTGCGTGCCAGGACCGTCGCAGGCCGCCATCGGGTCGCCGACGCAGAACGCGATGCCGCGCATCGTGCGCTCGACGCTGGCTTCCAGGGGAATGGGATCCGTCGCGTCGCAGCCGAAGACGCCGGCCGCGGCGTCGTAGCCGCAGTCGGCCGCGTCGGGCGCGGGCAGCGCCGCGCACCCGATGTCCCGCGTGACGTTCTCCTCGCAGGGGCCCGTCGCGCAGTCGGCGGGCTCCCACCCGCGGAGGAAGAACGCGACCATGGCGTCCTCGACGAAGCAGAGCTCTGCGTCGGCTCCGCCGCCCTCGCTGCGCACCCAGAAGCGTCCGCCGGCGTCGGGCGGCATCGGGCCGCCGGCTCCGAGCTGGCGCGCCTCGAAGCACCCACGTTCCCGGTCCCAGCACTGGCCGAACACGGGGTTTCCGGGGCCGAAGTCGCTTTCGGGCGCGCCCGCGTCGTCCGGCTCGGCCGCATCCGGAGCGTCTGCGGAGCTGTCTTCGTCCCCGGCGTCGCCCGCGGATCCGCCGTCGCTTCCGCAGCCGGCGGCCAGGAGGAGCGCGGTGACGAGCCATCGAAGGCGCGTAACGGTCATTCCTCAGCAGTAGCGGGCCCCGACGCCAGGGTGCAAGGCCGCTCCCTGCGATGGGTGCGTCCGGCGAGATGCGTGCAGCTCCCGAAGCGAACTGCGGGCCCGCCGACCGCATGGGGAGGCCTGCCGTGCGGAGAGAATCGGCTTCCGGGCCGATGGGGAGCGGTCCCGAGCTGAGGCGCGCGTGGCCGCGGGCCCGCCGTTCAGAGCCTTTCGACCTCGAGCGTGTACTCCCCTCGCTCGCCGGAACCGAACCCGTCGACGGCCAAGAAGTAGGTCCCCGGGTCGAAGGTCTCCTCGATGAGCGAGAGGGTTCCGCTCCCGTCGTCGTCGTCGCAGAAGAGCGTCCGGCCCGTAGCGCAGGGCGCGCGCCGCACGTGGAGCACCGTGTCGTAGCCCGTGGGCGCCACGGTCTCGAAGCGAAGCGTCGTGCGGGTCGCGAGCGAGAGCTCGTAGATGTGCTCCGGGGAGCGGGCGCTGCCGCCGCAGGTGCTCGTCAGCGCGTTTCGCGTTCGCGAGGCCGTGGTGCTCGAGATGCTGAGCGTCGTTCCGATCGCGGGGAGCTCGAGGGGGACCGCGGAGGCGCAGGTGTCCGGCGTGGTGACGTTGACCTGGAGGTTGAAGAAGCCCGCGTCGCCCGCCCCGCTTCCGTCGATGGCGATGGCGTAGCTACCCGGCTGGAGCACCCGTCCGATGAGGCTGAACGCTCCAGGCCCGCCGTCGTCGTCGCAGGCAACCTGGGTGGCGGGAACGCCGCAGTCCTCGCGGACGTAGAGCGTCGTGTCGAAGGTCATGCCGGCCGCGACCGTCTCGAGGCGAACGAAGCGGGGAGCCGTGAGCGCGAGCGAATAGAAGACTTCGCCGCCGAGGCCCCCGCAGGTGCCCTCCTGCGAGTTGCTCGCACAGACCGTCGACGACGCACCAAGCTGAAAACCGTCCCGCGACGCGAGGGCGATGGGCGACCCGCAGGTGTCGCCCAAGGGAATCTCCCGGGGTCCGGAGACGCACGCCCCCATCATGCACGCATCGCCCAGGGTGCAGTCGTCCCCGTCGTCGCACAGCGTCCCGTCACGCTCCGGCGTCGACACGCAGCCGCCGGTCGCCTCGTCGCAGGTGCCGACCAGGCAGGTGTCCCCAAAGGCGCTGCAGTCGATGCGCGCGCCGGGAACGCAGCGGCCCGCGGCGCACTCGTCGCCCTCGGTACAGGCGAGGCCGTCCTCGCAGACCGTACCGTCGGCCAATGGAGTCGCCTCGCAAACCCCGAGCAGCGGATTGCAAGCGCTCACGTTGCAGCCGTCGGCGACGCGCGTGCAGTCCAGGGGGGCGCCGGAGCGGCAGGTCCCGCGCTGGCACGTGTCCCCGACGATGCAGAGGTCTCCATCCTCGCAGGCGGAGCCGTCGGGCAGAGGCTGCGCGACGCAGCCGCCCGTCGCGTCATCGCAGAGGCCGACGGTGCAGGCCGAGTCGAGGTCCGAGCAATCCGGACCCCGGCCCGCGCACACGCCGCGGACGCAGAAGTCGTCCTCGGTGCACGCTCGTCCATCGTCGCAGGGCGTGTCCTCCGGGCGCGGCACGGCGACGCACACGTCGGCTACCGGGTCGCATTCACCCACCACGCACACGCCATCGAGGTCGCTGCAGTCGTCGCCGCCGCAGGGCTCCGGGAGATCCGGGTCGCCGAGGTCGAGCGCCCCGTCCGTGACCGGCGCGTCGAGCGCTGCGTCGAGCGCACCGGCGTCGGCTGCCAGGTCGGGGATGGGGCCGGCGTCGGGCGAACCGACCGGGAGCTCGGTCGTAGCGCAGCCCCAGGCGAACACCGAAAGGCACACGACGCTCCACGTGGACGGGTGTGACGGGTGACCGTGGCCGGCGGAGTGGTGGGGCTTCCCGAGGTGAGTCATCGCGCTCGTTTCGCGCTCGGTCATGGATGGCGCGGCCGCTAGACGACCGATCCACCGACAACCCGCGCCACGTGCCCGCACTCCCGACGCCGAAGTCGCCGTCCCATTTCAACATTGCTCGAGGATGCGGCGCATACCTCGTCAGCCGGTACCTAGACGTCCCAGAAACGACGACCGGGGCAGTCAGCTGAGGCCCGGTTACGCCCACGCGCCGTGCTCGATCGTCGCGCTATCGCGCCATGCTCACGGCATGAGCTCCGCCGCCCCCGAGCCGGCGCGGCGCGCTAAAGCACGTCGCCGCCGCGGCATGAGCGGCGAGGTGATCGCCCCCGGCGATCCGGAGCCCGACCTACGTGCGCACGCCGCGGGAGCGCGCGAGCGCGATTCGCGCCTCCGCGTCGACGATGTTGGGGTCGAGGCATCCCCAGGGCAGCCCGTCGGTGATCAGCACGGGCCCGCATCGACGACACGGTGGCATCCTAGCACTCGACCTCGAGGCGCTCATCGGCGACTGGGCTTTTCTTTTCTTGTTCACGATTATGATCGCTGGCGTGACGGGCGGCGCCATCAAGTCGGGCGGCGTCGCGGCCGTCGGCCACGCCATCGGGTTCGATTTCGAGGTAAGCGCAAATCCACGGCAAGGTTTCGTTAAACGTCTTGTCACTTCCAAGGAACACCTAGTCCCGGCGCGCACACCGTAACACGTCCGCTTCGGCCAAAGTGAC
>CALCTH010000473.1 GCA_937893795.1 uncultured Myxococcales bacterium
CCGCTCGGGCTCCGCCGAAGCCGAGCCCTCGGCCGCGTCGGCGGCGGGCGGCGGAGACGGAGACGGAGACGGAGACGGAGACGGAGACGGAGACGCCTCCTGCTCCGGCGGCTGCGCCGCGACCGGCACGGCGGCGGTCAGCAGGCACACGAGCGCCCAACGCGTCATGCCCACCCCCGCTCGGCCAGGACCCGCACCAGCGCGCCGCGCAGGTGCACCGACACGCGATAGGCCCCGCCCTTCTCCATGAGCACGCCGAGGTGCCGCAAGCGCGCGAGCTGCGCGCGCGCCTCCTGCTCGGACATGCGGAAGAGATGCGCCAGCACGTCGGCGTCCATCCATCCCTGGCGGGCGATCTGGAAGAGCACGATCAGGGTCTCGCGTGGAAGGCGCCCGAGCGCCGTGTACCCGCTCTGCGGGACGTGCCCCACGTGCACCACGCTCTCGCCCTCGAGCGCGTCGATGGACGCGAGCCAGAGCCGTAGCGCGTCGCGGACGAGGCCCCCGGAGGCCGCGTGCAGGTCCTTGAAGTACTGCTCGAAGGGGCGGCGGACGCGGCTCGCGCTGCGGGCGACGAGCTGCTCGACGAGGCCCCGGCCGCCGGTGCGGCCGAAGGCGTGGCCGTAACCGCTGAGGCGATGCCGCTCCATCACGGCCGCCCGCAGCTCGTCGGCGCTCAGCGGCTCGAGCTGAATCTGCTCCGGGAAGGCATCGTCGAGGGCCGCGACGCTCCGCGCGTAGCGCCACCAGAGCGCCTCGGCCTGCACCAGCCAGCTCTTCGTGCCCGCCGTGCGGACCACGCCGTCGACGAAGCGCCGCAGCGGCCGGTAGCCGCCCGGACGCGCGGCCGTGAGCCACTGGAGACCGTCCACCACCACGAGCGATGCGTCCTGCGCCTCGCGGAGCAGCGCGACCACGTCGGCCTCCGTCGCGGGGCGGTCGAAGGCGAGCCTCCGCACGGTCTTCCAGCGCCCGCCGCGCACGATGGCCGCGGCGACGGACGCCTTGCCGACGCCATCGAGACCCACGAGCGCGACGGCGCGAAGCCGCCCCTGTCGCCGCTCGGCCTTCGGGTCCCCGCCGAGCACGCTCCGCGCGTGGCGAATCTGCTCCTCGCGGCCCGTCAGCACGTCCGCCGCTTCCATGGTGTCGGCGCTGAAGAGCCGCCGGTACACGTTCGGGAGCTTCGCGAGCGGCGCCGGGGCCGCGAAGGCCGTGGGCCCGAGCTCGGCGATGTCCTCGCGGATGCGGAGCCCGAGGCGCCGGCGCCACATCTCGAGGCGCGCGTCGCCCACGAGGGCGGAGAGCGCGCGCTCGAGCTGTGCCCGGCCCTCGCGGAAGAGCGAGGGAAAGCGCCCCACGCGCTGAGCGATGCGGCGCCGGTTCGCCTCGCGCCGAAGCTCCTCGAGCTTGGCCCGCGTCACGTCGCCGTCCACGAGCTGCGCGCGGAGGTCCTCGAGGGCGCCGAGCGTCGCCTCGTGGATGCCGCGCGAGAGGGCCGCGCCGTGGCCATGCGCCTCGGTGGCGAGCGCCTCCACCATGGCCTCCGAGCGCTCGAGCTGGCCCACGACCATCTCGCGAAGGAGCGTGCGCGTTTCCTTGGGCACCGTCTCGCCCAGCGTGACTTCGAGCTCGACGGTGGCGAGCTCCACGTTGAAGGCCAGGAGCCGCTCGGCCTCGCGGAGCGCGGCTACGAGCGGCTGGAGCTTCTCGCTCGTCTCCCGTGACGCCCGATAGAGCTCGGGCCCGATGCGCGTCTCCCCATGCTCCAGGACGAGGTCGCGGAAAGGCACGTCGACCCGCTCCACGGCCGGCGGCAAGCGCTGCGCGCCGCGCTGGAGCTGCCCGGCGATGACGCGGTAGCGCGGCGTCAGGCCTCCCGCGGCGTTGCTGAGCGCGTCGAGGAGCGGCGCGAGCTTGCCCTCGTCGAGGAGCTCGGTCTGCACCTCGCGCACGATGCGCGCGGCTTCCCCGGCCGTCTTCTCGGTGACCTCCGTGATCTGCCGGAGGGCGCCCGCCATCTCCTCACCCGTGTCCGAGCTCGAAAGCTCCGCGTCCACGTGCTGACGCGCCTCGGCGAAGGCATGCGCGGCCCGCTCGGCCTGCTGCGCCGCCCGGCGCTCGAGCTCCCGCTCCAGGCGACCGCCGTAGGTGGCGACAAGGTCCTTCACGCGCGCCTCGAGGCCGACGAGCTCGAGCTCCATGGCGACCAGCGCCTGTTCGCCGGCGGCGCTCTTCCGGAGCTCGGCGAGCTGCTCGGTGAGCGCTTTGAGGGCGGCCACCCGCTCCTTGAAGATGCGCGAGGGACGTCGCTGCCGCTCCGTCAGATCGACGCTGCAGTAGATCGCCAGCTCGCTCTTGATGTCCCGGATGCCCTTGGCGAGCACTCGACCCGTGCGCTTGGTGGCGTCACGGCCCATGCGGCCGACCTCGTCGAGGGCGAGGAGCAGCTCCTCCTCGACGTCGGCGCGCATGGCGGCCACCTCCGCATGGAGGTCGACCTCCGCGTCGGCCGCACGGCCCGCGAGCACGTCGTAGCGGCCCACGAGCCCGTCGAAGAGGTTCCGCGTGCGCCCGGCCAGATGCCGCTCGGCCTGGAGGAAGAGCGCGGCGACGGCCGCGAGGTTGGGCGGCGTCGCTCCGGAGAGGTGGAAGCGCACGAGATCGCGCAGGGCGACGTCCCGGGTGCCCATGGGCTGACCGAAGAGGCGCGCGACGCCGCGCCGGACGCGGAGCCAGGTGCGCTTCGACGCCTTGATGAGCCCGTCGTCGGCCTTCGCCTCGAAGCAGCTCTCGTCGTAGGGGAGCGCGACGCGCTCGGCGACCTGGTCCCCGATCTCGTCGAGGCTCTCCACGACGGCGCCGGGGCTCCAGCCCGGGCTCTTCAGCAGCTCGGCGCGCCGTCGAAGGAGCGCCCCGCGCCACTTCTCGGCGAGCTCCGCCTGCTCGGCCCGGAGCGCGGCGGCGAGCTCGCGGCGCGCCGCGACGCGCGCGTCCTCCTCGTCGAGCTCGCCGGCCTGCCGCGCGCGGACCAGGAGACGCCGGTGGTGGCGGAGGAACTCGCGACGGAGCTCACGGAGATAGCGCTCGGCGTCCTTGCGGAAGGTGGCGACGGGGCCTTCCGAGACGATCCGGCTCAGGTTGCGGAGCTCGTTCTCCACGTCGCGGAGGGTCCGGTCGACGGCTCCGTCCCCGGAGGCCGGCGCGGGGCCCCAGTCGACGCTCCCCTCGTCCTCGGCCCAGGGCGACCAGGGGTTCGGCGCCGGAGGCTCCGTGGCCTCGTGCGCGGGCTCGTCCGTGCTCTCCGGGCGCGCCGGGCCGCGGAGCTCTCCCGCGAGGCCGAGGCCGACCTTCAGGAGCACGGGCCCGATCACCTCGTTGATCGCCACGCCGGCGATGAGGAGCGCCCCGAGCGCCTCGCCGGGCTCGCCGAAGCGCAGGGACACGAAGCCCGCGAAGGTGATGGCCACCCCCGCCTGCGAGACGAAGCCCATCCAGCCGTACTTCTTGGTGCCCTCGTCCGCCCCGCCGAGCGCGGCGCCGAGGCGCACGCCGAGGTAGATCGCGAGCACCCGGACCGCGACGAGCGCGAGCGCGAAGCTGAAGAGGTGGATGACCTCGTCGAGGTGGAGCTTCGCGCCCGCGAGCGTGAAGAAGACCACGTAGACGGGCATGGCGATCCGCTCCACCGAGTGGATGAAGGTCTCGCCGTGCTTCGAGAAGTTCGCGACGGTGAATCCCGTCGTGAGGAAGATGAGCACCGGGTCGAGCTCGGCGTGGAGCTCCGTGGTCCGCGCCCAGCCCACCACGAAGGTGGCCGTGTAGACCACGCCGACGATGAAGAGCAGGAGCTCCTTGCCGACGTAGCGAAGGTAGAGCGCCATGCCGCCGCCGAGGGCGATGCCCACGACGAGGCTTCCCACGATCTCCCAGGCGAGCTTCTGCTCGAGGGGTACCTCCGAGGTGCCCCCGAGCTCCGTCAGCGCCAGCGCGCTGAAGACCCCGAAGAGCACGACGACGAGCACGTCCTTGAGGACGACGGCGCTGAGCACCGTGCGGGACATGGGACCCCGCGCGCCGCCCTCGTTGATCACGGCGATGGTCGCGGCCGGCGAGGTCGCGAAGCTGATGGCGGCGACGGTGAGGCCCACGTAGATGAGCGCCCGCCCCTCGACGCCCTCGAAGCCGGGAAGCGCGAGCTCGGGGTAGGTCCCGCCCACGAGCCAGACGAAGGCCGTGGTCAGCACGAGGACGAAGACGAGCTGAAGGCCGAGCACGCCGAGGATCGCACGGAGCCCGCGCTTGAGCCCCTCGATGCGAAGCTCGCCGCCTGCCGTGAGCGCGATGAGGGCGACGGCCAAGGTCTCGAGGGGCAGGAGCTGCCCGATCACCCGGTCGTTGAGCACGCCCTCGTCGAAGGGCGGAAAGAGCCGGTAGGGCACGAAGCCGCTGATGGACGGCCCGAAGACCATGCCCGCCAGCAGGTAGCCCGTGATGTGCGGGAGCCGGATGACGCCCACGAGCTGACCGATGGTGAAGCTCGCCAGGATGACGAAGCCGAGGGCGAGCATCGCCGTCGGGTCGTAGTTCCCCTCATGCGCCTCGGGGCTACCGAAGGCGTGGAGCAGGAGGAGACCGCCGACGAGGAAGCTGACGATGACCAGCTGCCGGACCGACGCGCTCGCGCTCGGCGGCCCGTGACCGTCGTCGTAGGCGTGCTCGCCCTCGAAGGTCTCGGTCGCGCTGCTCATCGTCGCCAGAACCCCGGCACCAGAAGCGCGAAGAGGGTGAAGAACTCGAGGCGCCCGAGCAGCATGGCCACGACGAAGAAAGTCTTCGAGACGGGCGAGTAGGGCGCGAAGTTGTCGGCGAAACCGGCTAGCTCGTGGAAGGGCGCCGGACCCATGTTGGACAGGCAGGTGAGCATGGCGCCGAAGGCCGTGGGGATGGGGACGCCGTCCACGGTGCACACGAAGAGCACGCCGACCCCGAGGCAGGCGATGTAGATGACGAAGAAGCTCATCACGTCGGCCAGGATTGGCTTGGCGACGACGCTCCGGCCCATGCGGACCACCTGCACCACGCTCGGGTCGAAGGAGCGGCGGACCTGCGCGAAGGTCTGCTTGGCCATGAGCACGATGCGCTCGACCTTGATGCCGCCGGCCGTCGAGCCGCTCATCCCTCCGACGAACATCAGCGCCAGCACGAGCGTGAAGGCCGCCGCGCCGAAGGTCGATGTGTCGTCGGTGCCGTAGCCCGTCGAGCTGACCGTCGTGGCGACCTGGAAGTAGGCGAAGCGCAGGCTGTCCAGGCCGTAGCCGCCCGGGTGAAGCTCGATGTTGAGGAGCGTGAGCAAGGACGTGGAGAGCAGTACGAGCCCGACGAAGGTCCGGAACTCGGGGTCGCGACCGATGGAGCGAAGACCGCGGCCACGGAGCGCGAAGTAGTAGAGCCCGTAGTTGATGCTCCCGAGGAGCATGAAGGTGGCGATGATCCACTCCACGGCGGGCATCGCGAAGCCCGCCACGCTCGCGTCGCGCGTCGAGAAGCCGCCCGTGCTGAGCGTGGTGAGGCCATGGCAGAGCGCCTCGAAGAGGTCCATGCCGGCGACCCAGAGCAGCGCGATCTCGACCAGCGTGAAGAGCGCGTAGAGGCGCCAGAGCGCCAGCGACGTCTCGGCGATACGCGGCCGAAAACCCTCGGCCTGCGCCCCCGGCGCCTCGCCCCGGTAGAGGTGCTTGGCCCCGGCGCCGACGCTCGGAAAGACGGCCACGAAGAGCACGACGATGCCCATGCCGCCGAGCCATTGGCTCATGGAGCGCCAGAGGAGCAGCGGGCGGCTGAGGCGCGTCTCGATGTCGGTGATGACCGTCGCGCCCGTGGTCGTGAGCCCGCTGATCGACTCGAAGAGCCCGTCCGCGAGGCTCATGCGCGCGCCGAAGACGAAGGGCAGCGCGCCGCAGAGGCCCGCGCCGAGCCAGATGGCCGCGACGCTCACGAGCGCCTCGCGGCGGCTCATGGTCTCGCGGACGTGGCCGCGCGAGGCCGCCATGCACGCCGCGCCGAGCACGACGGATGCCAGCGCAGCGAAGAGGCAGGGCCAGAGGCCGCCCACCGGGATGCGGGCGCTCGGCGCCACGAGATCCCACGCGAAGCCCACCGCACCGCTCGCCGCGATCGCGACGCCCACGCCGATCATCACGGCGCCAACGGGCCGCAGCGCACCGCGAAAGTCGCGGAGACGCCGGTGCTGGCGGGTCATCAGAGGCCGCGCCTCCCGCGGAAGAGGCGCTCGACGCTCGCCCGGGACTCGCGCGTGGTCATGAGGATCACGCGGTCCCCGGCCTCGATGACGTCGTCGCCGCCCGGGACGAGGACCTCGTCGCCGCGGATGAGCGCCGCGATGAGCGAGCCCGTGGGCAGCTGGAGGCGCCGAAGGGGCTTCGACGTCGCGGCGCAGCTCGCGAGGGCCGTCAGCTCGACCACCTCCGCCGCGCCCTCCTCGAGCACGTGCAGGCTGTGGAGCTGCCCGGAGCGGGCGAAGCGGAGGATCTGGTCCGAGGCCACGGTGCGCGGCGAGAGCACGATGTCGATGCCGAGCTGCCGGTAGATGGGCACGTAGTCGGCGCGCTGCACGATGGCGGCGGTCCGGGGCACGCCGGCGCGCTTGGCCATGAGCGAGGCCATGAGGTTGATCTCGTCCTCGCGCGTGACTGCGGCCATGAGATCGTAGGTCTCGATCTCGATCTCCTGCAGCAGGTCACCGTCCGTGCCGTCGCCCTGGACGACGGTGACGTCGTCGTGCTCCGCGGCCAGCCGCTCGGCGACCTCCGGGTCGCGCTCGACGATGGTGACCTGTGCGCCGAAGGGCAGAATCTGCCGCGCGAGAGACTGGCCCACCACGCCGCCCCCGACCACGAGCACCCGGTTCGCCTCCCGCCGCGTGCTGAAGAGGTCCTCGGCCTGGAGAATCGCCTCGGGACGGCCGATCAGGTAGACGGTGTCGCCCGGCAGGAGCACGTCGGCGCCGCCGGGTACGACCATGTCGCCGTCGCGCACGTACGCCGCGACCAGCGAGTCCTCGGGGAGCTGGATCTTGGACAGCGGCTTGTTCGCCATCCGCGTGGTCATCTTCATCTGGACCAGCTCGACGCGGTCCTGCGCGAGGTCGATGACGTCCGACGCGCCATGGGAGCGCGCCACGCGTCCGAGCTCCTGCCCCACGAGCACGCGCGGATTGATGACGACGTCGACGCCGAGGAGCCCGTAGCGGATGCCCTCGGTCCAGCGCGCCCATTCGTTGCCCTGGGCGCGCGCGATCACGCGCTCGGCGCCCAGCTGCTTCGCCGCCAGCGCGGCGATGAGGTTCACCTCGTCGTGGTCGCTGACCGCCACCACGAGGTCGGCGCTCTTCACGTTGGCGCGGTCGAGGATCTCCTGGCTCGCGCCATACCCCGTGAGGCTGGCGACGTCGAAGTGCTCCTCGGCGTAGGCCACGGCGCTCGGGCTCTTGTCGATGGCCACCACGTCGTGACCGTCGGCCTGGAGCACGCCGAGCAGGTGCTTTCCCACCTCACCGAGGCCGATGACGACGATGTACATGGCTCACTCCCCTTCCATCGCGCCGGTGCTCGAGATGCGCGCGGGAAGCCCCTCGACGCTGCGCTCACGCTTGACGTCGCCCGCGTCGACCAGCAGCGAGCGGAGCACGCGCGGCGCGACGAGGTCGTGCAGGACGACGCTGGCGAGCACCACCGTGTAGGCGACGTTCACGGCCTCGCCCTCGAAGACCACCTTGAAGCTGACGGCCATGGCGACGGTGACCTCGCCATGGGCCAGGAGCCCTTTCCAGAGGTCCCGGCGAAGCGGCAGCCCGAGCACGGCGACGCGGCTCGCGAGCACCTTGCCGACGAAGCGCACGACGACGAACGCGAGGAGCAACGCGAGCGTCGGGGCCCAGGGCGGCGCCTCCCAGAGGAAGCCGGCGAGCACCAAGAGCACCAGCGCCATCGGCTTCTCGGTCGTCGTGAGCGTCTCGCGGATGCGCTTGCCCGAGCGCGCCGAGCTCGCCAGCACCAGGCCGAGCACCACGTTCACGGCGAGGGGCGAGAGCACGAGGAAGTACGCGGCCCCGGAGGCGAAGGCGATGATGCCGACGAGGGCCAGGAAACGGCCGTTCGGCGACTCGTGGCCGCCGAGGAAAGGCGAAAAGAGCGCGCCGAGCACGAGGCCGAGGCCGGTCTGGAGCCCGAACCAGTCGAACCAGTCGAGCTCGGCGGCGCCGGCGGCGAGGCGCTCGGGGTCCGGCATGTGGAAGATGCAGAACACGAGCCCGAAGGCGAGGATCACCAGCACGTCGCCGAGGCCCGTGGACTCGCGAAGGTGGGACGTGATGGTCCCCTCGAGATCGTAGCGGCGCTCGATGACGTCGAAGGGCTCGCTCGAGTCCGAGGCCGCGGCACAACCCAGGAAGAACCCGGACGCCGCGGCGTCGCGCCAGGTGCTGGAGAAGACCCCGAGCGAGGGCTCCACGACGAGCGCGTCGAGGTCACCGAAGCCGCGGAAGAAGTAGAGGTAGGCGAGGTAGCCCACCGCGACGCCCGGGAGGACGTGATGCCAGACGGCGACGCGCAGGCTCCCGGGGATGCGGTTCATCACCCGGTGGCCGTTGAAGGCCATGCCGCGGAGGAGCCCGATCCAGCCGGCGGCGAGGGCGATGGCCGGCAGCAGCCCCGTGACGTCGCTCAGGACCTCGACCTCGGGCACCGCGGGGCCGAGCAGGAGGCCGACGAGCAGGTATTCGACGCCGCTGATGATCAGGGCGCGCCGCTGCAGCCAGTCGACGACGAAGTTCGCCAGCAAATAGGCGCACCCGATGCCCACGAGCACCATGACGATGGCCACCGGCGTGCTCTGGCTGGAGTCCCCGCCGCCCGCGGCCGAGACCTGCGCCGGCGTCGCGAGCACGAGCGACCCTGCCCCCAGGACGGGGACGGCACGCAGGGACGGAGACATACGCGCGTAGTTTGCCGAGGATCCCGGGATCACGGGTAGTTCCTTGCGGCGCGGGTCGCGCATGCGCGGCTCAAGGCGCGGCGATGGGCAGCCCCCAGCTGGCGAGGAGCTGGAGCGCCCCGTCGACCTGGGCGATCGGGCCTTTGGCGAGGCGGTAGCGCCGTCCGTCCTTCAGCTCGAGCAGCAGCCAATGCTGAGGGACGAAGCCACGATGAAAGGGGTCCCAGCGACGCGTCGCCCGCGCCACGTCGTCGAAGCCGACCAGGTCGCGCTCCTCGCCGCGGCGCCGCTCGCGCACGCGTCGCGTGTCACCGTCGATGACGAAGCGGCCCATGGAGCGCGCGCGGCGGCGGGCGAAGGCGATCAGGGCGATGGCCAGCGCGAGCCCCATGAGCGCGCCGGCGAGCGCCGGCAGCGGGACGCCGCTCCTCCCGGCCTGGCTCCCGAGAAGAAAGACGCTGGCGAGGCCCAGGAGCATCGCCGGCACGAGCATCAGTGACGTCAGGAAGCCGTGAGACATGTCGGCCTCGAGGCGCCGCGGGCCGGTCTGACGGAGGGCGCCGCCGAAGGCGCCTCGGACGAGCACGCGCTCGCTCATGCGCCGCCGGGTTCCTCGCCCTCGTCGGCGGCCGGGTAGCCTTCCTTCAGCTCGTCGGCCGTCGCCTCGCGGATCTCGAGCACCTCGACGTCGAAGTGTAGCTCGAGCCCGGCCATGGGGTGCTGCGGCGTGGCGACGATGGTGTTCCCCTGGACCTTCTCGACCCAGAGAGGCAGCGGACGGCCGTCCTGCGTCTGCATGAAGAACTGCGTGCCGCGGTCCAGCGTCATGCCGGGCTCGAACTTCGACCGGGGGAGGCGAAGGGTCTTCACCTTCCGCTTCTCCCCGTAGCCCTCGGCCGGCGGCACCACGGCCACGAAGGTGTCGCCCGTGGCCTTCCCATCGAGCTGACGCTCGAGGCCGGGGATGACGTTCCCGCGACCGTGAAGATAGACGAGCGGCCGGTCGGGCGAGCTCTCCTCGAGCGTCGCGCCCGCCGCGTCGCGAAGGACGTACTTCAGAGAGACGACCTTGTCCTTGGTGATCACCCGGGCGAACTAGCACCTCGCGCCCGACTTTCGAGCCGCGCCGGCCCTTGGAGCGCTACACACGAGCCATGCGTTTCTTCGCCTATGGCTCGAACCTCGACGAGGTCGACCTGAGGGCCTTCGCCGCGCGGCGCGGCATGGACCCGGCGGTGGCGCTTCCCCGTCCGCGGGGGCGCGCGTTCCTTCCGGATCACGTGCTCCGGTTCCACTACCTATCGCCGGCCCGCGGCGGCGGCGCTCTCGACGTCGTCCCCTCGCCGGGCGGCCTGGTCCCGGGCGGCCTCTTCGCCGGGGGCCCGGCCACAGGCGCGCTCCTCGACGCGAAGGAAGGCGTCTCCGCGGGACGTTATGAGCGGGTCCCGGTGGTGGTCCTGACGGAGAGCGGGCGTGCCATGACGGCGACGACCTACCGCGTGCGCGCGCCGCGCGAGGAGCACGTGCCGCCCACGCCGGCCTACGGCGCGATCTGTCGCCGCGGTTACGCCCGCTTCGGCCTGGACCCCGCGTCGCTCGAGGCCGCGGAGGCGGGACGCGACGCCTCGGCGGCCGACGGCCTCTTCGTCTACGGCACGCTTCGCAGCGCGGCGGGCGAAGCGCGCCGGCTCCCCGGCGCACGGCGCCCGGCGCGGGCTCGAGGCCGGCTCCTGGACCTCGGCGACTACCCCGGACTCGTCACCGGAAAGGGGTGGGTCGCCGGCGAGGTCCTGCGCCTTCGCTCGCGCGACCATGCCCGGCAGGTCTTCGCCGAGCTGGACCCCTACGAGGACTTCGGGGGCTGGAACGCCCTGCCGCGCTCGCTCTACCACCGGGGCATCGTCCGGCTGGAAGGTGGCGGAATTGCATGGACGTACGTGCTCCGGCGTCCCGTGGGACGGCCGCTTCCCTCGGGGGATTGGATGCGCCGAGGAGCCCCCAAAGGGTGAATCTCGAGACGGGGATGGGCGCCTTTTCTCACTAAAAACTCACGCCGCCGAGCCGTTGCCATGGGTGATGCTCTCCCTGGAGGATTGGGATCCGGACCCGCAGGACGCCCCGTCCGCGGACCTCCAGCCCTCGCTGCCCGGCCGGCGCGTCTCCGGGGGCCGGCTTCCCGCCGGGCGCGTGCTCCTCATCGAGGACGATCCGGACGACGCGGCCCTCATCGAGGCTCATCTTCGCCGGGCCGGCGCCTACGAGGTGGAGCACGTGACCCGGGTGCGCGACGCCCTCGCCTGCCTGGGCCGCGGGGCATCCTTCGACGTCGTCCTGGCGGATCTTCAGCTCCCGGACGGCCGCGGGCCTGCGGTGGTGACGCGCCTCGTCGGCGAGAGCCCGCACGTGCCCGTCGTGGTGCTCACCACGCTCGTGGGCAGCGCCGTCGCGGAGCGCTGCCTCGAGGCCGGCGCGCAGGACTACCTCGCCAAGGACGAGCTCGGCGCACGGAGCCTGCGGCGGGTCATCGGGTTCGCCGTCGCGCGCCAGCGCGAAGGCCGGCTCCGGCGGGCGTTCCTCCACGACGATCGGCTGCGCTCGCTGGGCGCCCTCGCCGCCGGCGTGGCGCACGAGGTCAACAACCCGGCCGCCTTCATCCTCGCGAACCTCGAGCACCTCGAGCGGAGTCTAGAGAGCGGCTCCGTCGCGCCCACGGATCCGGACCTGCTCGCCTCCATCCGCGAAAGCCGCGAGGGCGTGGCACGCATCCAGCGCCTCGTCGCCAACCTCCAGATCTTCGCCCGCGAGGGCAAGGACCGCGTGGTCGACGTCCCGCTGGCGGAGGTCGTGAACGAGGCGACCACGCTCGCCGGCCCGCGGCTGCGACAGCACGGCGGACAGCTCGTGATCGAAGGCGACGCGCTCCCGAGGCTTCCAGCCTACGAAGGCCAGATCTCGCAGGTTCTCGTGAACCTCGTGGTCAACGCCGCGCAAGCCCTCGGGCCCGGCGGGGGCCTCGTGCGCCTCCGGAGCCGGGTCGACGAGGCGGCCGTCCGCATCGCCGTCGAAGACGACGGCTCGGGCATCTCGGCCTCCTCCCTGGAGCGGGTCTTCGAGCCCTTCTTCAGCACGAAAGCGCGCGGAGACGGCGTGGGCCTGGGCTTGGCCCTCTGCGCAGACATCGCGGAGCGCCACGGCGGAGCCCTCGAGGTCGAGAGCGAGGTCGGCGTGGGCAGCACCTTCACTCTGGTGCTCCCGCGGGACAACGGGCTGATCCCGGTGCCCGAGCCGGCGGAGGAGCCGCCGGCGCTCGAGACGCGGCCGCGGGTGCTCCTGGTGGACGACGAGAAGCTCGTGCTCCGCTCCGTGGCCCGGCTCTTGCGCGACGAGGCCGACGTCCAGGGCGTCACCAGCGGGTGCGAGGCGCTGGCGCTGCTGGAGGAAGGTGCACGCTTCGACGCGGTCGTCACGGACCTGATGATGCCGGGCATGAGCGGCGCGGAGTTGCTGGACCGCCTCGGCGACGCGCACGGGGACCTCGCGGAGCGCGCCATCGTGATGACCGGTGGCGTCGACGAGGGCGCCAAGGTGAGCTTCATCGGCGCGGGCCGCCGCCAGCTGGTGCCGAAGCCGGCCACGCGCGCGGAGCTTCTCGAGGCCCTCCGCGCCGTGATGCCCGTAGGGGCCTGACCTGGGCCCGACCCGCTCTGGTAAACTCTCCGCGGGAATTCTCCGCGTCGGCACGAGCATCGGCGCGGCGTGGACCCACACTCCACGAGTCATGGTTCGGCGGACGGTCAGATGGACGGTTCCGGAGACGGGACATCGCCTCCAGGGGAGAGCTGCGCGCATCGCGCGCCTCCTCCGGAGCCGAGACGCCGCGCGCATCGACCAGGGCGTGGCGCTGGCCCGGGCCCTCGGGGACGCGGGCATCTTCCGGGACCTGCTCCAGGGCACGCGCTTCGTGGTCGACGAGGATGGCATCGGCACCCTCGAGCCCGGTCCGAAGCTCGAGCGCTCGGCGCCGGACCGACCCTACGCCGTGCGCGCCGTGCTGGGGCTCCTGGCGGTCATGCCCGGTCCCGAGGCCGGGGACTGGCGCGCGAGCCTGAGCGCGCTCGCCATCGACGCCGCGAGCTACCGACGCCACGAGCCCGGTCGCCCGACGCCCTTCAGCCTCGCCGGCCTCGAGCGCTTCGACCGGCTGAACCTCCTGCTGGTCGCGAGGCCGCACGGCATGAGCGCCGGCGGGCCGAACGAGTCCCTCACGACGCTGCGCATCCTCGGAGGCGAGCTCGACTCGCTCACGGCGCTCCGGAACCTGAAGGCGCTTCAGACGCTCTCCATCGACCTCTTCGGCGAAGGTTACCGGCGCGAGCCGACGGTCTTGCGGAGCTTTCGCGGCGTGGAGGCCCTCCCGCGGCTCACGAGCCTGAGCGTCATCGCCCAGCTCCCGACGGACCTCGGACCCCTCCGGGGCCATCCCGGGCTGCGTAACCTCGAGCTCTCCCAGCGGGCGACCGGTGCCTCCGCGCCCCGCAGCCTCGCGGCGCTCGGTGAGCTGTCTTCGCTGCAGCGCCTTCACGTGGGGCTGAGCCACAGCCTCGAGCGCCTCGACCTCGGCCCGCTCCCGAGCCTCCGCTCCCTGAGCCTCTTCGGCGAGGTGGGCGACCTCGGTGACCTGGGCCGCTTCCCCGCGCTCTCGACGCTCCGGCTGCACTCGCCGCCGAGCGACTTCCTGGGGGCGAAGGCGGCGCCACGGCTCCACCTCCTCGAGATGCACGGCCTGAAGAACGCCCCGGCGCGCACCCGGTGGCTCGGCGACGTGCGGCGCCTGGCGCTCCTGGAGCTGGACGCGACGGAGCTGGATTGGCTCGAGGACGCGCGGCAGCTCGAGACCCTCGAGCTCGCGAGCCACCACGTGACGCCGCAGCTCGCGACGCTCCCGGTGCTGCCCGCCCTCGAGGACCTCGTGCTCGCGGGGTGCCCACCGCTCCCCGACCTTTCGGCGCTCGCGCGCCAGCCGAAGCTCCGGCGCGTGTGGGTCGGCGAGGACGGCGAGTGGCTCGAGGACAGCGTGATTCCCGCGTCGCTGCGCCCCAAGCTGCGCCTGGAGCCGGCGCCCGATTTCTTCCGCGGCTCGCCCTGGCCCTGACGCGGCTGGTGCGTCGGCGCTTGTGCGGAACCCCGATTCATGAGAGCGGGGCTGCTGGACCCCCGACGGTCCGCCCTCGCCGTGCTCCGCTCTTCCTCGCTTCTCGCCCTCCTCGCCATCGCGAGCCTCGCGGGCCCCTCCCGGGGCCATGCTCAGGCGGAGGAGCCGACCCCGGATCCCACGCTCCCCGAGGCGCTCATCCCGCGCACGGGCCAGGGTGGCTTCGGACCCGGGCTCCAGTGGGGCTCGGGCTGGGGGCGCTTTCGGAACCTCGACTATGGGGTGCTGGCGGCGGGCGCCGCCGCGACGGTGACGCTGCAGATCATCGGGCCCAACGAGAACGGTCGCTGGCTGCGGCGAAACGGCTTCGACGAGCGCGTGCGTCGCTCGCTCCGCGGGCGCTCGCTTCAGCGCCAGCAGAACCTGCGCGACGCGAGTGACGTGACCCTGAACCTGGCCATCGGGTTCCCGATCTTCTTCGACGCGATCCTCACGGCCCTCTGGTTTCACGACAACCCGGACGTGGGGCGGGAGCTCGCGCTCCTCGGCATCGAGGCGCAGCTCGTGTCGTCCACGCTTCAAGCCGCGGCGAACATCGTGGGCTCTCGCGAGCGCCCCTACGGCCGCAACTGCATCGACTTCGAGGGGGACGTGCCCGTGGACCGTACGGGCAATCCCCTGGAGGGCGACAACGACTGCCTCGGCCGCGCGCGCTTTCGGAGCTTCTACAGCGGGCACACGTCCCAGGCCTTCGCCGCGGCGGCCACGACCTGCGTGTTCCATCGGCGACTCCCGCTCTATGGCCGCGGCCGGGACTGGCTCGCCTGCGCCGCCGCCACGAGCCTCGCGGCCACGACGGGCCTCTTTCGCATCGCCGGGGACAAGCACTACGCGTCGGACGTCGCCTTCGGGGCCCTCACCGGCATCGCCATCGGCTGGATGGTCCCGGCGCTACGCATGCGACCGCACCCGCGACGGCAGGGCGAGGGGCTGCGGGACGGGCTCACGCTTCGGGTCGTGCCCGCGGGCCGCGGCGTGGGGCTCCTCGGGATCTACTGATGCGCGCCTTCGCCCTCGCCCTCGCGTTCGCGCCCTGCCTG
>CALCTH010000474.1 GCA_937893795.1 uncultured Myxococcales bacterium
GCCCCGCGGCGCTCTCACGTCCTGGACGGAGCGCCAGCGCCAGCCCTCCTCGTCCCAGAGCGAGCGCTCCGCGTAGCCGCCCGCCTCCATGAAGCGCATCCAAGCGGCGGCCGTGACCGGGTGCGCGTCGAGGACGAAGGGCGCGAGGTCCACCGCGAGCGCCGGCCGCTCGTTGTCGTACGCGCGCCGGCGGGTATGGCCGAGCGTCACCCGGCCGCCGGGCAGAGCGACCCGGGGCGGCGGGCCCTCGTCGTCGAGGGGCAGCGCCTCGGCGTCCGTCGGCGCCTGGCCGGCGCGCTCCATGCCGAGGACGTAGGCCATCGTCTCCCGGTGCTGATCCTCGTGGCACGCGAGGAACCAGAGCAGGTAGCCCTCCTCGAGGAGCGGCGGGAGCGCCTCGGCGTCCGCGCGCGCGACGAGCGTCCGCGAGGCGTCGCGCACCTCACCCAGATAGGTGAAGAGCCGCGCCCGCGCGTAGCCGGCGGACCGCTCGACCTTGGGGCAGCCGCGCTGATCGAAGCGGCGCTCGTAGCCCTCGACGAAGCGCGCGTCGCCGTGCACCTGCCGGTGAAGCCAGAGCGCTTCGGTGTAGGCGACGTGGCCCAGGTGCCAGCAGAGCGGGCTGAACTCCGGGTCCGGCCAGGAGGTGAGCACCTCGTCGGGCAGGTCCCGCACGAAGGCGAGGGTGCGGCGGCGGCTCGCTTCGAGGAGCTTTAGGGCCTCCGCCAGGGCGGCCGAACCAGCCGTGGCCTCGGCGCGCCTCACGGGGCGCGCTCCAGCGTGAGCGGCACGTCGATGGGCACGGGCTGCCATCCGGGCGACGTATCCGGCGGCTCCGAGGCGAGCCACACCGCTCCTCCCTCCTCGCGCCGGTAGAGCGTGGGGGCGTCGGCATCGATGGCGCTTCGCAGCGCTACCAGCGTTCGCCCGTCCGTCGCCGCCAGCGAGAGCAGCGCCGCGCGGCCGCCGAGGAGCACAGCGCATCGCTCGCGCACGGCGACCAGCGCGTCGGCGGGAGCGGCGCCGGCCGCGAGCGCGTCCAGGAAGAGCGCGAAGAGGTGCTCCGAGTCGGAGGTGCCTCCGACCGCCCCGTAGGCCGCATCGCCGAGGGACGCCCGGAGCGGTCGCATCACCGAGGCGCGGAAGTCCTCGAGGTAGCCGTTGTGCGTGAAGGCCCAGCGGCCGTGCACGAAGGGCTGGGTGTTCGCGAGGCCGAAGCCTACGCCCGGCGTGGCGCTCCGGACGTTCGCGAGCACACCGCGCTACTCGAGCGGGCGCGCGAGCTCCGGGAAGTTCTCGTCGGCCCACATCGGCAGCACGCTTCGATAGCGCGCCGGTGCCGTGGCCCGCGGCGTGTACCACGCCGCGCCGAAGCCGTCGGCGTTCATCAGCGCCGTGGCCATCTCGCGCGGCTGGTAGCTCTGCACCTCGAGCGAATGAGGTGCGTCGAGCAGCAGCGTCGCGAGCGACGCCTCGGGTCCCAGGTACGCCAGGATGCGGCACATGGCCCCGCTAGCGTCGCACGGCGCCGTGGAGCGCTCCGTCCCGGATTTCGTGGCCCCCTTCCCGCCAGTGCGGTATCCGCGGGGGGTCCCACGGACGCGCCTCTTTTCTAGAGTCGGCGCATGAGCGGCCTCGACGTGGTGGAGTACGACCGGATGGACACGACCGATCGCCTCGAGGTGGTCACGCTCGCCAGCACCGGTGCGCGCTCCACGCTGGTGGCCGACGTGCGCGCCGGCCTCGCCGAGCCGCCGCGGAGCCTGCCTCCGAAGCACTTCTACGATGCGCGCGGCGCGCGCCTCTTCGACGCCATCTGCGATACGGAGGAGTACTACCCGACGCGGACCGAGGAGGCGCTGCTTCGGGACGTCGCGCCGCACGTCATCGCCCGGTCGAAGGCCACCGAGCTCGTGGAGCTCGGGAGCGGCGCGGCCCGGAAGACGCGGCTCCTGCTCGAGGCGATGCTCGCCGAGGGCCCCACCCGCTACGTCCCCGTGGACGTCGCCCGGGACATGCTCGTCGCGAGCGCCGAGGCGCTCCTCGCGGACTACCCCGCGCTCCGCGTGCACGGTCTCGTGGCCGACTACGACCAGCCCTTCCTCGCGGCGCTGCCGGAGGACGAGGGCGGGCGCCTCGTCGCGTTCCTCGGCAGTACCATCGGCAACTTCACCCACGAGGAGGGGGCGGCGTTCCTCGGTCGCGTCGGGTCGCAGATGCGCGGCGACGACTTCCTCCTCCTGGGCGTCGACCTGGTGAAGGACCCTGCGGTGCTTCACGCGGCCTACAACGACACGCAGGGGCTGACGGCGGCCTTCAACCGCAACGTGCTCGAGGTCGTGAACCGGGAGCTCGACGGCGACTTCGCCCCCGAGGCCTTCGACCACGTCGCCTTCTACGACACCGAGCTCCAGCAGGTGGAGATGCACCTCGAGGCGCGGCGCCCAATGTCCGTGCGCCTCGATGCGCTCGGCCTGCAGGTGGAGCTCTCCGCTGGCGAACGCATCCACACGGAGATCAGCCGGAAGTTCACGCCGGAGAGCACTGAGCGGCTGCTCAGCGACGCCGGGCTCGTGCTCGCCGACTGGTGGACCGACTCCGAGGCCTACTTCGCGTTGGCCCTGGGCCAGCGCGCGCGCTCGTAGCCACCGCGCGCCCTAGAATGGGCCCCGATGGTGGACCCGAGCGAAGCCGACGCGGCGCCCGAGGCCGGCGAGGCCGAGGCCGCGGTGCCCACGGACGCGGAGCGGCGGCGAGCTGGCCTGAGTTGCCTGGCGATGCTCGCGCTCGGCCTCGGGGCCGTGGTCGCCATGGTGCAGAACGCCCGTGAAGAGGTGTCCGAGCTCATCCAGAGCCGTCCCGGGGTGGGCACCCCCAGCGACGAGGCGGCGCTCCCGCCCGGCGAGGGGCAGCCTTCCTGGGGGCGCTCGCTTCATCGCGCGCAGGTCCGCGCCGCGGCCGAGAGACTCCCGCGCGTCGTGCATTTCGAAGCGGAGTGGGCGGAGAGCTCACGGCTGGCCTTCGGCGGCGTCTATGCCGAGGCGCGCGTCGAGGCGGCGCTCGGCGACGCGGTCACCGTCCGCCTGGACCTCGACGCCCACCAAGCCATCGCGGAGCGCCTCGGCGTCGACCGGCTCCCGCATCTCGCCTTCCTCGACGCCGGCCTCGCGCCCCTGGCGCCGGCGCTCGTGGGGGTCCCCGGCCCGGACGACGTGCTGGCGAGGCGGGAGCAGGCGCGCCGGGCCCTCGCGCCCCGGTCCCCGGCGGAGGACTCCGCGGCCGCGGAGGGCGCCGGCGCCGACCCCCGCGAGCCCGCGGCGCGGGCACCGAACGAAGCGCCCTGAGCGGGCGATCTCGCACGCACTTCCTTCGGCAACCTTGACGGAACCATACCTCCAGGGCCACGTCGTTACGGCGTGGCGTGCGCCTCGCGTTCTTCCCGACTGCCCCCCGCCGCCTCCGAGCGGCCGCCTGCGGAGTCCTCGATGCCCTTCCTTCGGCTTTCTCTGGCCATGCTCACGGCCCTCGTCTTCCTCGTCGCTTGTGGCGACGACGACCGCCCCGCCACGGGCGGCACGCCCGACGCCTCCGTCGACCTCGGTGGCACGGGCCTCTGCGCCGGCGGCGACGCC
>CALCTH010000475.1 GCA_937893795.1 uncultured Myxococcales bacterium
GATGCGTACCGGGAGGTGGTGATCGTCGAGGCGCGCGCGGGGGCGGGCGACGCGCTCGTCGCGGTGCTACGCGAGGCTCATCTCCCGAATCGCGCCCTGCTGCGCGTGCCGGTGGACGCTGTGGCAGAGCGCGCCGCGGTGGTCGCCGTGCTGGGCGACAAGGGGCTGCTCCCGGGTACGCAGGCGACGGCCTACGTGTGCGAGCAGGGACGGTGCGAGCGACCGACGGCGGAGCCGGCCGTGTTGGCGGGACAGCTGGGCGCGGTCACGGCGCTGTGATGAGCATTGGCCCACGGACACCGCGCGCCGAGTTGGACGTGATGGTGCGGCAGGAGGACGTTGGGTCGGCCCCGCAGTGACGTGGGTCGGCCCCGCAGTTCCGGGCACGGACGTTGGGCCGTCCCGGAAGGGGTCGGTCCGTCGTCCCGGTCGGGGTCGGTCCCGGGTACGGTGGGCCCCGCAGTAGTTCCGGGTACGGTGGGCCCCGCAGTAGTTGGACTCGCTATTCGCTGACGACGGATGGGAGGGCGGCTTCCGTGCAACGAAATTTCGGCCGCTGACGCGGTGCGTTCATACCCGCCCGCCCTTTGCGAGGCCGTGCTTCTTCGCGCGGGCGTACATGCCCATTGGCTCGGTCCGGCTCCGAGCAGGGAAGGGCCTCGAGGCCCGCTGCGCTCAGCAGGCTGGGTCGCGCGGCTCGTCAGGTGGAGGAGGAGGCCAGAGACTTGGCCCACCCCGACGGCGGTCGCGTTTCACGACCAGCCGCGGCGCGTCTGCCCGCGGCGAGCGCGTCATGAAGCGGTGGCGCTCTTCCGGCTCGCCGCGCTGCGCGTTCACGGCGTCGTGCGCCTGGGCGGTCTTCATCGCCTCGAGCGTGCTTTCGGCGCCCGTCTGTGCGGCGTCGCGCAGCGCATCTCGCCCTGCCGGTTCGACGCCCTCCACGTTGCCGGGCGCGGCCAGCAGCGCGTCCGGCGCGGGGTCCGCCACGTTCACGCGGTGAAGCCGCCGCATCTCGTAGGTTCCGTACGGGAAGGGCGTCGCCCGGTTCTGGGGCCAGTGGTCGAGGCTGCCCCAGTAGCCGCCCTTCCAGCGCTTCCACTCCACGCTGGCGCGGAGGCGAAGCGCCTGCGCCTCGGGGCCGCGGCCTCCCACCTTGAAACGCGGCACCCGGCCGCCGCCCGGCTCGGCCAGGGTGTTCGGCTCCTGCCACGGGTGGATGGACCGCAGAGCGTCCGGACCCAGCGCCGGGCGGGTCCGCTCGCGACGCAGCCCGGCTTCGCCTCGCTCCGCCTCCTGGAGGAGCGCCTTCCGAAGGCGGCCCACCTCCCCGCCGCCCGCTCGAAGGAGCGCGGGCGGCGGCGTGAGCTCCAGCCGGAGCTCCTGCGGGCGGTCCGTGCCGAAGTAGACGTCCGGCCGCTTCACCACCAGCGCGCCTCGGCCCCATCGCTCGAGGCCGAGGCCGAGCCCGGGCATCTCACGCGCCGTGTCGACCAGGCCCGCGGCGACCGGGTTCAGCCGCTCGTAGATGAGATGCTCGGCTTCGGCCTCCCAGTTCAGGAGCCGCATCGCGTGCGTCGGTCGCGCGTCGAAGACGCTCTTCGGGGCGTCGAAGCCGTACGCCGCTAGCAACACGTTCAGCCCACAGCTCAGCTCGCGGTGAAACCGCCGAAGGAAGGCGCCCAGGTTCGGCTCCGTGAGCGTCACCGTCAGGTGGTGATGCGTCACCACGCGCACCGCGTGATGTACCGCCACCCGATGCTCGCGCGCGGCGTCCGCTAGAGCGTAGAGCCATACGCCTTCCACCTCCGGCGCCCAGTCCGCGAGAAACGCCTTCCGGAACGTCGTCCGCCGCGTCAGCGCCATGGTCGCGCCGCGCACCACGATGCGGGGAGCCGTCATCGGGTAGCCTCCCGAGCAGCGCGCGTGCCACTCGCGCTCGGGGTCGATATTGCTGGCCCATTGCCGTGCGAACGTCGGCGGCGGCCGGCCATTGGCCGGCGTCCGTCGCCAGGGTCCTGGGCCACGTGGCCGCTATCCTTCGAGATCCTCAGAGGCGGGGGCCCGATGCTCTACGCCGGGCGCCAGACCATGAGCGCCAGCGTCGCGACCAGGGGAAGCCAGGCGACGAGCGCGGGACGCAGGCCGGCGCGACCCTCCTTACCCGCGACGTAGAGCACGCCCTGGAGGCTCAGCAGTGAGAGCGCCAGGCTCGCCACGACCCAGGTCGAGAGCAGGGCGTGGCCGAGCTGCCAGGCGAGCAGGATGCCCACGACCCAGGTAAGCCCGAAGCCGGGGCCCGCGACCGCGAAGGCGAAGCGTCGCCGGGCCGCCAAGGGCACGTCGGCCGGCAGCGTCGCCCCGACGGTGCCCGCAACGAGCACGAGCACGCCCAGGAGCTTCATGAAGCGGAGCGGGAGGATGAGCTCCATGGGGCCGACACTGGGCGCGCCGGGGCGAGAGCGCCAGGGCCGCTCCCCCAAGACGACCCCCTCCAAGGGACTCGACCTCGGCGCGTAGGGGGCCTAGACCGGGCGCCGTGAACGACCTTCCGTTGGCGCCGTCGGAGGCGCCCACCGTCGTCATCGTGGGAGGCGGCGCCGCGGGGCTCATGACCGCCCACGCGCTGCTCGGCCGGCGACGGCTCGTGGTGCTCGAGGCCAGCGAGCGCCTCGGCGGCGGCTTCGACGCCCGCACCACGCAGGGCCGCGGCGTCGACCTCGGCGTGCGCTTCTTCGCCCGGAAGACCCATCCCACCTTCCACGCGCTCGTCGAGCGGCTCGGCGTACGTGTGCTGCCCATCTCCGTCGACGTCACGCTTCACGACGCCGAGCGCGGGGATTCCGTCGTCCTGCCTCCCTCGACGCCGTCGCACGTCGCTGCCATCGCTCGGCGTCCGCGCCGGGCCAAGCAGCTGCTGCGCTTCCGCAGGCTCATCGACGAGGCGATGCCCGTCGTGCGCGACGAGGACTGGAGCCTCAGCGTGGCCGCCTGCCGGCGACGCTTCGGCTGGTCGGATGGCTTCCACGACAAGCTCTTCGCGCCCTGGGCCGGCGCGTCCGTCGGGGCGCACAACGCCGAGCTCGACGACCTGGCCGCGTACCCGATCCTCCGGCACTTCGTCGACCAGCAGCCGGAAGGCACGACGCGGCCCACCTGGGGGCAGCTCGAGGGCGGCCTCGGGACCTTCGCCGACGTGCTCCGCGGCCGCCTCGAAGGCCGGGCGGACGTCGAGCTCCACACCGGCGCGCCGGTCTCGGCCATCGAGCGGGCCGGCGAGCGCTGGCGCGTACGCCACGGCGCGGGCGACGCCCTCGGCGAGGGCGTGGTCTTCGCGGTCCCGGCGGAGGTCGCGCGCCCCCTCGTAGTTGTCGAAGTTGATCACGTCGGCGGCGAGTC
>CALCTH010000476.1 GCA_937893795.1 uncultured Myxococcales bacterium
CTCCACGGTCAGCCCCGCCGCCGCGGCGTGGCCCCCGAACTTGAGGAGGAGCTCGCTGCAGCCGCTCAGGGCCCGGTGAAGGTGAAAGCCGTCGGGCGTCCGGCCGCTGCCATGACCCACGCCCGCCTCCATCGCGATGACCACGGCCGGGACATGAAAGCGGTCGACGAGCCGCGCGGCCGTGATGCCGACCACGCCGCGGTGCCAGCCCTCCTGCGCCACCACCACGCCGTGCTCGGGCTCGCGCCCGTAGACCGCCTCCACCTGCGCGCACGCCTCCTCCGTGATGCGGCGCTCGATGGCCTTTCGCTGCTCGTTGAGCTGCTCGATCTTCGCCGCGAGCATGCGCGCCCGCGGCGCGCTCCGGGCACGAAGCAGGTCGAGGGTCACCGTCGGGTCGCCGAGGCGCCCCGCCGCGTTCAGCCGCGGCGCCAGGCGGAAGGCGATCTCGTGGGCGCCGATGGGCCGCCCCGGCCGAAGCCGCGCGTTCTCCCGGAGCGCCGCCACGCCCGGCCGCGCCTTCGGTGAGGCCAAGAGCTTCAGCCCGGCCCGCGTCAGCGCCCGGTTGTCGCCCTCCAGCGGCGCGACGTCCGCCACGGTCCCGAGCGCGACGAGATCGAGCCAGGCGCGCAGGTCGAGCGTGGCGCCCATCGCCTGCCGCACCGCCGCGCCCACGCTCATGGCGAGCCCTGCCGAGCACATGCCCTTGAAGGCGAAGCCGCAGTCGGGCCGGTGCGGGTTCAAGAACGCCAGCGCCGGCAGCGGCTCGTCCGGGACGAGATGATGGTCCACGACGATGACGTCGACGCCTGCCGCGCGCGCCATGGCGATGCGCTCGTGGTCGCTCGACCCGCAGTCGCAGGTGACGATGAGCCCCGGCGAGGCCGCGAGGCATTTGCGGAGCGCGGGCTCGCTGAAGCCGTAGCCGCCCTGGAAGCGGTTCGCGACGTAGGCCACGACGTCCGCGCCGAGGGCCTCGAGCACGTCCGCGAGGATGGCGGCGCTCGTGGACCCGTCGACGTCGTAGTCGCCGAAGATCACCACCCGCTCGCCGGCTCGGCAGGCCCGCGCGAGACGGTCGGCGGCGGCCTCCCGGTCGGCCATCTCCGCCGGTGAGCTCAGAGCGCCGAGGCGCGGATCGAGGAAGGCCCGCGCTGCGCTCGGGTCGCCGAGGCCGCGCTGAAGCAGGACCTGCCCGAGCGCGGGCCCGACGCCGCAGGCCAGCGCGAGCTCCCGCGCGGCGGCGACGTCCGGCGCCGGGGACGTAAAGGGCCGCCCGGGGGCCTCGCCCACCGGCGCCGCGAGCCCCGGGCTCAAGGCGTGCCTCCGCGCCGCTGCAACGTCACGCCATGTAGGGCCACGCCATGACCCTACACGAATGCGGCGCCGCCGCCACCGGCCATCCGAGGGCAAAACGACGAAACGCGCGCCCCCGCTTGGGAAGCGCGCGTATCGTGCGGTCGCCCGGCGCCGGCTCAGCCGCTGGCGGCGGCCTGGCGGCGGCGCCGCGCCTTCTTCTGCGCCTCGGCGCTGAAGAAGCGCTTGTCCATGTACTCGGTGACCGGCGCCGCGATGTAGATCGACGAGTAGGTCCCGATGAGGATGCCGCAGAAGAGCGCGAAGGCGATGTCGCGGATGACGTCCGTGCCCCAGATGAAGAACGCGATGACGCTGAGAAGCGTCGTGCCGCTCGTCACGATGGTCCGGCTGAGCATCTGGGACGTGCTCAGGTTGATGAGGTCGCGCAGCGAGCGGTCCTTGAGCCGGCCCATGTTCTCGCGGATGCGGTCGTAGACGACGATGGTGTCGTTGATCGAATAGCCCAAAATCGTGAGCAGGGCAGCGACCGTCGTCAGGTTCACCTCCTTCTGGACCAGCACGTAGATGCCCAGGGTGATGACCGCGTCGTGGAACATCGCCAGCACCCCGCCCGGCGCGAAGCGCAGGTCGAAGCGGAACGCGACGTAGACCATGATGAAGGCGATGGCGTAGAGCAGGCTCTTGAGCGCCGCGTCGCGGAGCTGCTCACCGGCCTTCGGGCCGACCCACTCGATGCGCTCGGGGGTGTCGGGGCCGCGCTCGCCGAGGCGCTCCTGGAGGTTGGCGACGAGCTCGCCGCCGACGCCCTGGAGCAGCACCTCGTAGCGCGCATCCTCGGACCCAGCGAGGTCCTGGACGAAGCGCCGCGGGTCGTCCTCGGTGAAGTCGTCGGCGCCGCTCACGGCCCGGAGCGCGAGGCCCTCGCCGCGGAGCGCGTCCATCACCTTGCCGTAGTCCGCCTCTTCCTTGCCGCGGGTGAGGCGGAGCGTGAGCTTGTCGCCGCCGGGGGAGACGCGGACCTCGCGGATGACGCCCTCGCCGAAGCCGCTCTCGAGCGCCGCCTCGACGGCGCCGACCTGCTCCTCGCCGAAGGTCGTCACCTCGCGGATGCGGAGCATGTAGGTGTTCTCCCGGCCCTCGACGCTTACGACGTCCGCGCCGCGGTAGCCGAGCTCGCCGAGCTCGCCGCGCAGCTCCGCCGAGCTCAGGTCGCCCTGGAAGGCGAGCTGCAGCTCGGTGCCGCCGGCGAAGTCGATGCCGTAGTTGGGCTTGGGGTAGAAGAGGCTGACGATCGACAGGACCACGAGCGCCAGGGACACCCCGACGACGGGGGTCCGGTACTTCATGAAGTCGATGAGCGTGCCGGGCTTGACGATTTCCATGGTGGCGTTCCTCGTTCAGCCGACCCGAAGGCGCTTGACCCGGAGACCCCGGACGATCCAGTCGAGCATCACCTTCGAACAGAAGATGCCCGTGAAGAGCGAGCTGACGATGCCGAACATGAGCATCACGGCGAAGCCCTTGATGGGCCCCGTCCCGTACTGGAAGAGCACGACGCCCGCGATGAAGGTCGTCAGCTGGCTGTCGATGACGGACCAGAAAGCGCGGCCGAAGCCCTGGTCCACGGCGGCGCGCGCCGTCTTGCCGTTGCGGAGCTCCTCGCGGATGCGTTCGGTGATCAGCACGTTCGCGTCCACGGCCATGCCTACGGTGAGCGCGATGGCCGCGACCCCCGGCAGCGTGAGCGTCGCCTCGGACGCCGCCATCATGGCCAGGAGGAAGAGGAGGTTGAGCACCACCATCACGTCTGCCACGAGGCCGGCGACCTCGTAGTAGACGGCCATGAAGATGAGCACGAGGAGCACGCCGATGAGCGCGCCCTGGGCGCCCTGGGCGACCGAGTCCTGGCCGAGCGTGGGGCCGATGAGCTGCTCGTTCGCCGGGCGGAGCGGCGCCGGAAGCGCGCCGGCGCGAAGCACGACGACGAGCTGGTTGGCCTCGTCGAGCACCTCGTTGTAGTCGCCGGAGCCCAGGGTTATGGTCGCCCGGCCACCGCCGATGCGGTCCTGGATGACCGGCGCGGACTCGGCGCGGCCGTCGAGGACGATGGCCATGCGCCGCTTGATGTTCGCTCCCGTCAGCTCCTCGAACTCGGAGGCGCCGGTGGAGTTGAAGGTGAGCGCGACGATGGGCTGGTTGCCGCGCTGCGTGTCGAAGGTGACCTGCGCGTCGTCCACGTCCTCACCGGTCACGTCGGTGACCGTGTACACGTAGTAGGTGCGCCAGCCCTCCTCGCCGGCCTCGATGCTCGGCTCCTCGATGCGGTCGAGCTGCTGCATCACGAGCTCGTGGTCGTCGGGAATCTCGAGGGTCGCGATGTAGTCGGCGAGCAGCTGGCGGACGGGCACGCAGCCCTCCTGGTCCCCCGTTGCCAGCTCTTCGCAGTCGGGGCCGATGGCCTCGAGGTAGCTGGAGGTCACCGATCCGGCGTTTTCGCCGGCGGGCGCGGACTCCGTCGCGAGGCGCACGCCCTCCGGGAGGCTCGCCACGTCGACGTTGTCCTGGAGGAAGCTCGAGGCGTCGTCGACGACCTTGAACTGGAGCTGCGCCGTCCGCTGAATGATCTGCCGGATGGTATCGAACTGCGCTTCGTCGGCGCCGGGCACCTCGACGATGATGTCCGTCTCGCGCCCGATGACCGTCGCCTCGCGGAGGCCGAGCACGTCGATGCGCTCGCCGACGGTGCGGACGGCCTGCTCCACGGCGGTCTTGCGGAGCTCCTCGGTCTTCGCCTCGCGCATCTGGAGGTCGACCTGCAGGTCGTCCCGCGCCACGAGCCGGAGATCCGGGAAGCGGCTGTCGAGCCACTCCGTGTCGAAGACGTTCAGGTCGTCCTCGTTCTCGAAGACGAGCCGGATCTTGAGCCGGCCGACGCGCTGCACGGTCACACGCTCGCGCACCTCGACGAGCTGCTCACGGCTGACGCTCGAGAGCTCGTCGTCCTCGATGACGCCGAGGAGCACGCCCAGCTCGCGGAGCATGCGCTCGGACTCGCGGTCGCGCCGGTCGCGGATGTACTCGTCGACCTCGACCTCGTACATGAGGCGTAGGCCGCCCTTGATGTCGAGGCCGGGGCTGATGCGACCCGCGAAGTTGCGCTGAACGAACTCGGGGGCCTCGGGGAAGACGTCCTTCGGCAGGCTCGGCCAGAGCGAGAGGAACGCGAAGATCACGGCCGCGACGACCGCGGAGAAACGGAGATACCAGGAACGATCCATCAGGGGCTCGCTTGCTCAGGCGCCGGCGGCGTCGCCGCGCGGCTGCGAAGGCGCCGCGGTCGCAGACTCGGCGAGCTGCGCGTCGAGGCCCATGATCGCGGTGCGCAGCACGTTCACCTTCGTCCGCTCCGCGATTTTGAGGGTCACGGAGCGCGCGTCCAGGGCGACGATCTCACCCCGGATGCCGCCGTGCGTGCGCACCACGTCGCCCTTGGAGAGCGCGCCGAGCATGGTCTCGCGCTCGCGCTGCTGCTTCTGCTGCGGGCGGATGAGGATGAAGTAGAAGACGACGAGGAGCAGGAGCGGAAA
>CALCTH010000477.1 GCA_937893795.1 uncultured Myxococcales bacterium
GCCCGCATGGCCGGCGCGCTACTCGACGCGCTCGGCCACGACGGTGAGGCGCAACGTGCCGTCGCGCTCCGCCTACCTCGCACGAGCGTCGCCCGCAGCCTCGGGCGCACCTTCGAGCCGTGAGCGCGTCCTCTCCACCGCTGCTCGTTCTCGCTGGCCCCACCGCGAGTGGAAAGACCGCCACGGCGCTCACGCTGGCACGGCGCCTCGGGGCCGAGCTCATCGGCGCCGACAGCGTTCAGGTATACCGAGGCTTCGACATCGGGAGCGCCAAGCCGACGCCCGACGAGCTCGGGGACGTGGTGCATCACCTCATCGACGTCTGCGACCCCCCGGACGCCATCGACGCGGCGGCCTACGCGCGGCGCGCGGACGACGCCATCGCGGCGGTCGCCGCGCGGGGCCGCGTGCCTCTCGTCGTCGGCGGCACCGGTCTGTGGCTACGCGCGCTGGTGCGCGGGCTGGTCGCGCTTCCGCCGCCGGATCCCGGGGTCCGTGGCTCCCTCGAGGACGAGATCACGCAGCAGGGGGCGCCCGCGCTCCACGCGCGCTTGGCGCGGGTCGATCCGAAGAGCGCCGCCGCCGTGCATCCGAACGACGCGCTCCGCATCGTGCGCGCCCTCGAGGTGCATGCGCAGACCGGCGAAGCGCTCGGCGAGCTCCGGGCCGCGCACGCTCTCGGGGCGGACCGCTACCCCACGCTCTTCGCGGTGCTGGACCCGGACCCGGACGCGCTGACGCCGCGCATCGAGGCGCGCCTCGCGGCCATGCTCGCGAAGGGATGGATCGAGGAGGTACGCGGGCTCCTCGGGCGCTGGCCCCGCGACGCGCGCGCCTTCGGGAGCGTTGGCTACCGGCAGATCGTGGCTCACGTGGCCGGCGACGTGACGCTCGCGGAGACGGAGCGACGGATCCGGAAGGCCACCCGCGTCTACGCCCGCCGTCAGCGCACCTGGTTTCGCTCGGAGCCCGCCGTGGGGTGGCGGACCACGCCGGACGACCTACTTTCCGTGAAGGGCATGCGACGCCTCGAAGCCCACCTCGCTGCCCACCCCGGCTCCCCCGCCTCATGAACTTCTATGGCCACCTCACCGTCGCCACCTGGACCCGCCCGGGCCAGGAGGACCCGCGTTTCGGCCTCGGTGCGATGCTCCCGGACTTCGCGGGCATGGTGCGCGCGCGTCCGCCGGAGACCCGGGCCGCGACGCCGCTCGCCAAGGGCATCGACAACCACCACGAGGTGGACGCCGTCTTTCACCGTACACCGAGCTTCCTCGCACTCTGCCGCGACGGCGCCGGGGCCATGCGCGGCGCCCGACGTGGCACGGTCCGGGCGGCGGCGCACATCGGCGCGGAGCTCTTCCTCGACGGCTGGCTCCACCGTCGCCTGCCGCGCGAAGCGGCGTACCTGGCGTCCCTCGAGGCGGGCGCGCCGGAGCGGGGCGGCGCCGAGCTGGCCTGGCAGGAGCGCGACGCGGCGGCGCGCTTCGAAGCGCTGCGATCGCGCCTCGTCGCCTACGGCGTCCCCGCCGACGTCGGTCCGGCCGCCGTCTTCGGCCGCCTCTCCACCACCGAGCAGGGCGATATCTACCTCCCG
>CALCTH010000478.1 GCA_937893795.1 uncultured Myxococcales bacterium
GGGCGGGCATGCCCACGCCCGGCATGCCGACGGCGAGGAGCGCCTCGTCGCCGAGGATCAGCACGCCACTGAGCGGCACGTTCACGAGGTTGGCGACGACGGCGGCCACGACCAGCGGCCGCGTGATGCCCGCGGCCTGGAGGTAGCCGCGGGCCGCGCCTCCGAGGAGGTAGGGAAGGAGCCCCGGAGTCCGGGCGAGGATGTAGTCGCGTGTGTCGTGCGCCACGGCCGGCTCCACGCCCATCGCGTCGAGACCGCGCGCGAGCGCGACCAGCACGAGGGAAACGGGCACCCCCGTGATCACCACCATCCAGCCAGCCTGCCGTGCGTAGCTCCGCGCCTGGCGGCCTTCGCTGGCCCCGAGGGCCTGGGCGAAGAGGGGATCGAAGCCGAAGACGAAGCCCATCGCGAGGATGGCCACTCCAAAGAAGAGCGAGGATCCGAGGCCGACGCCGCTCTGCGCGACCTCCCCCACGCGACCGACGATGCCCGTCGAGACGACCGAGAGGAGGTGATTCGCGAGCTGAAGGAACGCGAAGGGGCCGGCGAGGCGAAGGAGCGCTCGGAGCTCGTGCCGAAGAGTGCCGCGCCCGTTCATCGGCCATGCATAGGCCGCCCACCGAGCCGCGCACGTGCCCGGGCCACCTCGAGTCGCCCCAGCACGTACCACCGCCGGCGAGCGGGCTGAGGCCCCGCACGAGCCTCTCGTTGACAGCGACGCGAGCTTCCGGGAAGGGTCACGCTCGCGCCGCGGCGCCGCTCGGCGGTGGAGCGAGCGCCCTCCCCGAGAGACCTCCCCGCCGATGAGCCACGACGCCGCCCCCTCCGCCGCCTCCCCCGACGGTGCGCCCGACCGCACCATCTTTGGCCACCCCACGGGCCTCTTCACGCTCTTCTTCGCCGAGATGTGGGAGCGCTTCTCCTACTATGGGATGCGGGCCCTTCTCGTCCTCTACATGACGAAGGGCTTCCTCGAGCTCGGCGACGGTGACGCCTTCAAGGTCTACGGGGCCTATACGGCGCTGGTCTACGCCACGCCCTTCGTCGGTGGGCTGCTGGCCGACCGGCTGCTCGGTGCGCGGCAGGCCGTCGTCATCGGCGGCCTGCTCATGGCCGCGGGTCACCTGACGATGACCTTCGAGGACGAGCTGCCCTTCTTCACGGCGCTCGCGCTCCTCATCGTCGGCAACGGCTTCTTCAAGCCGAACATCTCGACCATCGTCGGCAGCCTCTACCCGCCCGGGAGCCCCGAGCGCGACGGCGGCTTCACCATCTTCTACATGGGCATCAACCTGGGGGCCGCGATGTCGCCGCTGCTCTGCGGCTACGTCGGAGAGACCTTCGGTTGGCACTACGGCTTCGGCCTCGCGACCATCGGCATGATGCTGGGCCTCGCGGTCTTCGTGATGCCCACGCGACTGAGCCAGGGCCTCATCATGCTCGGCGCCCTCGTCGCCGGCGGCGGGCTCCTCGTCTTCCGCCCCGACAACGCCTACTACACGGCGGTCAACGTCTTCGTGGCCTGTGCGCTGCTCGGCGCCGGGGCGGCGGCCTTCACGGCGCTCGGCCGCGGCGGCCTACCGAAGGAGAAGGGCGCGCGGCCGCCAGAGGCCGAGGGGAAGCGCCTGCTCGGCATGAAGGCCGACCACGCCGTGTACCTCGGCATCGTCATCGCCGTACCCGTCTTCGCGTTGCTGGTGCAGAAGAACGAGGTCGCCGGCACGGTGCTCTCCATCTTCGGGGCGGTGGCCTTCGCCTACCTCATCCTCTACGCCGCGCGCTCCGAGAAGATCGCGCGCGAACGCCTCTTCGTCGTGCTCATCCTGACCTTCTTCTCGATGCTCTTCTGGAGCTTCTTCGAGCAGGCCGGAAGCTCCATCACGACCTTCACGGACCGAAACGTGGACCGCGTCTTCGCCGACGAGGTCGTGCACGAAGCGCAGGTCGGGACGACGCTGACGCTGAGCCCCACACAAGAGCAGCTCGGCTACTCGAACGGGGACACGCTCTTCACCCTCGACCAGCTCGACGCGCTTCGCCGAGAGAACGCCGAGGACCCGAGCTTCACGGTCCAATGGACCGTCGCGCAGGACAACGTGGGCATGGGCCTCGCCGAGCGCGTCGATGAGATCCCCGCCAGCACGTTCCAATCGGTCAACGCGGTCTTCATCTTGATCTTCGGCCTCGTGTTCACGCTGCTCTGGGGCTTCCTGGCCGGACGCGGTCTCGAGCCGAGCACCCCGGTGAAGTTCGCGCTCGGTCTCCTGCAGCTGGGCCGGGGCGTCGTCGCGCTCTGGCGGGGCGCGGAGAACGCCGATGCCCGTGGCATGGTCGGCGTCGGCACGCTCATCCTCGGCTACCTGCTGCACACGACGGGCGAGCTCTGCCTCTCCCCCGTGGGCCTTTCCATGGTCACCAAGCTCTCTCCCGCGCCGCTGGTGAGCACGGTCATGGGCGCCTGGTTCCTGGCGACGGCGTTCTCGAACTACCTGGCGGGGCTCATCGCGGGGCTCACCGGCGTCGAGCACGGCGACGGCGACGCGAGCACCATCCCCGCACCCATCGACACCGTGCACGTCTACGGCGATGTCTTCGGAAAGATCGGTCTCGCGGCCTGCGCGTCCGCTGCCATCTGTTTCGCGCTGGCGCCGCTGCTCAAGAAGTGGATGCACATCGGCGTCGAGGTCCCCGCACCGGAAGACGAGCCGACGGCCTTCGAGTGAGCTGATGCGCCGATGACGTGCGCGGGACCCTAGCCTCCCTTCGGCGGACGGGCGCGGGGCCGGATGGCGTAGCCCTGGTCCCGTTGCTCGTGGGCGTGGGCGAGCCAGCCCGCGGCGCGCCCCACGGCGAAGAGAACGAGCCCCGCCCCCGCCGGCAGGGCGAGGGCCCGCGCGAGGGCGTGGAGCCCGATGTCCAGCGTGGGCGCGCCGGCTCCCACGAGGGCTACCGCGTCGACGAGGGCGAGCGCCGTCCGCACGTCGCGCCGTCGTCGGCCGAGCGCGCGCGCCCGCTCGAGGAGCGGCGGGGTCCGCGGATCGCCCTCCGGGTAGAGGGGATGACCGAAGCCCGGGAGCTCTTCCCCACGCGCCAGGCGCGCGCGCAGCGCCCGCGGCACGTCCGCGGCGTCGCGGAGTCCTCCGCAACAAGCCGCCACGCGGCGCACGGCGCCTCCATGCTGAGTCCCTCCGAGGGTCGCGAGCCCTGCGGCCACGGCGCCGTAGGCGTCGGCGCCCGCCGAGGACGCGACCCGGGCGGCGAAGGTCGACGCGTTCAGCTCATGGTCCGCGCAGAGCACGAGGGCGGCATCGATGGCGGCGCGCTCGCGCGCCGTCCCTCGGAGCCCGAAGGCCTCCGCGAGCGTGCCGGCGATCGTGGGGTGAAGCGCGCCTTCGCCGGCGGCCCTCGCGAGACCGCGCAGCAGCCGTCGCGCTTGGGCGTGGCGGGCAGGCACGGACCCGGCGAAGCGCTGCGGATCGCGGATGGCCTGCAAGCCTAGACGGAGCACGAGGCCATCGAGAGGCTGGCGGGGCCCCGCGGGCAGACGCGCGCGGCGGCCGGGGGTGGTCTCGGTCCAAAGGCCCCATCGGCCCCGCCGACCGGTGAGCAGGAGCTCCGCCACGTCCTCGAAGGACGCGCCCGCCGACGCGAGCTCCGTGGCGGCGATGCCCCGATAGAGGGGCCCCGCCGCCGAGAGCGTGGCGACGGCGCGCGCGATGACCGTGTCACCCCAGCGGAGCGCCCCCGCGGCGACGGGTCCATGCCCACGTCGCGCGGCGCTGCGGGTCGCGAGGCGCTCGAGGTCGTCCCGGGCGTAGCGTCGCCCCGGGCCGCGAGGTGCCGGCCGGCTCCGCACGAGGCCTCGGCTCACGTAGGCGTAGAGCGTCCGCCGCTTCACGCCGAGGAGCGAAGCGGAAGCCGCCGCGTCGAGCCAGGCATCGTGCTCGCAGGTCATGGCTGCCGCGACGATGACCCTGGTCGATTGTCGAATCAACGTTGATCAACCTCATCCGGGGAGGAGGATGAGTCCATGGAGATGCACATGGACGAAGTCCCGCCACGACCGCGCGCCTCGGGGCTCGAAGGAGTCATCGCGGCGGAGACGCGACTGAGCGCGGTGGACGGCACGGCCGGCCGCCTCGTGATCGCGGGCCGCCCCGTCGAGGCGTTGGTGCGCGAGGTGACCTTCCCGGGAGCGTGCGCGCTGCTGCTCGGCGGGGACGCCGGCGCCGTCGCCACCCAGCTCGGCGCGGCCCGCGCTGCGACGCACGCACGCCTCGGCGACCTCGGCGTCGCCCTCGACCAGCCGGACCCCATGGACGCGCTGGCGGCAGCCGCGGCTCAGCTCCGGCCGCGCGGCGAAGGCGTCGACGCGGCGCACGCCCTGGTCGGCTCCTTCCCGGTGATCGTCGGGGCATGGGCGCGCGGCCGGCGGCGAGAGGCAGCGCAGCGTCCCGACCCCCGGGCAAGCCACGCCGAGGACGCGCTGCGCCTCCTTCACGGCCGCGCGCCGAGCCCGGCCGAGGCGAACGCGCTCGATGCCTACTGGGTGACGGTCATCGACCACGGCCTGAACGCTTCGACCTTCGCGGCCCGGGTGGTGGCCTCGACGGGCTCGGACCTCTCATCCGCGGTGATCGCCGCCCTCGGTGCTCTGCAGGGCCCGCTGCATGGCGGCGCCCCAGGGCCCGTGCTCGACATGCTCGACGCCATCGAGACGCCGGAGCACGCGCGCGCCTGGCTGACGCGCGAGCTCGAGGCCGGCAGGCGTATCATGGGCATGGGCCACCGCGTCTACCGGGTCCGCGACCCGCGCGCGGCGGCGCTCGAGGAGGCCCTCCGACGCATGGGCGGCGACCATCCGCGCCTCGCGCTGGCGCGCGCGGTGGAGCGCGAGGCGGAGGCGCTCCTCGCCGACCGGAAACCCGAGCGCACGCTCCGCGCCAACGTGGAGTTCGCCACGGCCACGCTCCTCGAGGGCCTCGCCGTGCCGCGGGAGGCCTTCACCGCCTTCTTCGCCTGCGGACGCGTCGCCGGCTGGTGCGCGCACGCGCAGGAGCAGGCCGCGACGGGCCGTCTCCTCCGGCCCCGCGCCCGCTACGTGGGGGACTGGCCGGAGCCGGCGACGGCCTCGGGCCACCCGCCGAGCATGTAGCGGGCGGGGTCCGACCACGCGGCGGCCCGGCGAGCTTCTCCTTCGCGACCTTCACCAGCCCGCTCGTCTTCGCGCTCGAGGACGGTGAGCTGCTGGCGACGCTGGCGCCCCGGGAGGGGTGGCCGGTGCGCTCTTTCGACGAGCTGGCCATGGACGCGACCGGACGGGTGTGTGCCTCCGAGACGCTCATGCCGTGGACTCGACGCGCTCCAGGTAGGGCGCCCTTCGGCGAGACGATTCGCCGAAGCGCTTCCCCGTCCCTCTCGAGAGCTCGTCATCGCCTGTTATCCGCCAACGCGAGGCGCGCCGGTAGGCTCTTCCCATGACCACGGGGGACACACCGGACCTCGCCTACCGCGGCACGCAGGGGGCCGCGTCCGGCGCGATGGAGGACGCGCCGGCGCCGACGGCCGAGGCGCTGCGGCGGCGCTTCAGAGGCCGAGAGGCGGCCATCCGGCACCTCGGCCTCTTCGCTATCACCGTGGGGCTCAGTGCGTCGGCCTACGCGGCGCAGCTCGCGCTGGAGTATGGCGACCCGGCGCGCCGCTTCGGCGTTCTCTACCTCGTCCTCGTGGGCTACGGCGCGGCGCTCCTCCCCATCGGCCTCGCCGGGCTCACGTTGCGGCCCTGGTCCCGCCTGCCGCTGAAGCTCTTCTCGGGCGTGCTCTGCTTGGGCTTCCCCATCGGGTCGGCCATCGGCGTCTACTTCCTCTACCTCCTCGGCTCCCCCGAAGGCCGCTACATGTTCAGCCCGGGCTATGCCGCGGTCCGGCGCGATGCACCGCACGTGAGTCTCGGATTCTCCCCGGTGCTGGTGTTGATCGCGCTCTACGTGCTCGGGGTCGCCGGCTTCGTGCTCACCGACACCTTCCGGTAGCGGCCAAGGGGCGACGCGGGTCGAGGCTTGCTCGAAGCCACGATCGGTCAGGCGCATCCCCTCTCGCTCGGGGTAGCTTCCCGCCATGACTCGTGAGCGCCCCGGCGGGAAGCCGAGACACCTGCTGGCCGCGCTTCTCATGGCCGTCGTCTGGGGCGCCCAGCTCTACTTCGTCGTCGCCGCCTACGGGAGCCCGCACAAGCACTTCGGCTATCAGCCCTTCAGCGAGTCGAGCACCTGGGAGGCGCACATCGTCCGGGTCACCCATGACGGCCGGCGCCAGGACATCCGGCATGGCTGGGAGGGCTATCGCTGGCACGAGCTGGTCCGCGGCCGGGGCCTCGCCGTGCCCTTCGTCCGGCATCACGCGTCCTACGGCGTCGCGGCGACGCTCGACTACTTTCAGCAGGCCCTCGACTGGGTGGCGATGTACACCCCCGAGGACCGCCGTACGCACCACTTCGAGGCACGGGTCATCACCGTGCGCAACGCCGGGGAGCCGCGCGTGCACCAGCTCCGGAGCGTCACGCGACCGCGATGAGCGATGGGACGCCGACGCGCGCCTTCTTCGAGCAGCGCGTGAACGTCCGCGCCGTAGGGCTCCTTCGCCTGCTCGTCGGCCTGATCACGCTCATCCACCTCTGGCCCTTTCTCCAGGACGCGGTTCCGGGGCGCTACTTCGCGGAGCGCTTCTTCGTGCCGTTCTTCGAGTGGTTCCCGGTGCTCGGGGTCGAGGGTTACCGCGCGACGCTCCTCGTGGGCATGGGCGGGGCCCTCGCCCTCGCGGCGGGCGTCTTCTCGCGCGCCGCGGCCGGGCTGACCCTCGCGGTGGTGAGCTTCAACGTCCTCAGCAACGAGCTCCACTTCGGTCACAACCGCGCCTTCCTCATGACCCTTCTCTTCGGTCTGACGGTGCTCCCCTCGGGCGTGGCTTTCAGCGTCGACGCCTGGCGCGTGCGCCGCGAGGGGCGCGCCCCCGACGAGAGCGCGCCGCGCTGGCAGCTCGTCATGGTCCGCGGCCTCGCGTGCACGCCGTACCTGGCCTCCGGGTTCAGCAAGCTCGTCGACCCGGACTGGTGGGGCGGAGTGGTCATGGCCGACCGCATCGCACGCTACCGCCACGTCGCCGAGGGGATGGGCGTCCCCGCCGGCCTCATCGACCCGATCGCGTCGCCCGCGTTCAACGCCGTGATGTGGAAGGCCGTCGTCCTCACGGAGCTCTTCATCGGCGCGGGGCTCTGGTTCCGGCGCACGCATGTTGCGGCGATGGTCGCGGCCGTGGGCTTCCACGTGCTGATCGAGATCACCTCGAGCGTGAGCGTCTTCAGCTTCCTCGGGCTCGCCGGGCTCTTGCTCTGGGTGACGCCCCGGGTGAGGGAGCGGGTCGTTCGCCTCGACCCGCGCGATCCCGCGGGCCAACGCATCGCCCGGCGTCTGGCGCGCCTCGACTGGCTCCACCGCTTCGACGTGCGCCCCACCGAGGGCGCCGCGTTCGTCGTGGAGGACGTCGACGGCTTCCGCTGGACGGGCGGAGCGGCGGGGCGCCTGGTGTGGAGCCGGCTCCCCCTCAGCGCCCCCTTCGTCGCTCCGCGCCGGCTCGTCGACCTGCTGCGTCGTCGCTCCCGAGGTGGCCCCGACTCCCGGCGTCCGCGGAACGGGGCCGTTGCCGGCGCGAGCGCGCAGACCCAGGCTCGTCGGATGGCAGGTCCGAAGACATGATCGGCGTCGCCCTCGTCGCGCTCGGCGCCACCGCGGGACCGCTCTCTCCGCATCGCTGGCGGCATCGCGTCCTGGTCGTGGACGACGCGGGGGCGCCGGCGCCGTGGCTCGACGCGCAGCTCGAGCAGCTCCGCGCCGCCCGGGCGGCCTCCGTCGCCCGCGACCTCGTCGTGTGGGTGTGCCGCGGAGACCGGTGCGCGATCGACGAGACGGCCGGCCTCGCCTTCCCCGGCCTCCACCTCGACGCCCGGCTTCTTCGTCAGTCGCTCAAGGTGAACGAGCCCGGAATGCGGCTCGTCGGCAAGGACGGCCGCGTGAAGGCTGCGCGCAACGAGCTGACCCCGCCCGCGGTGATTCACGCCTTCATCGACACGCTGCCCCAGCGCTGAGCGGGAGCTGGCGCGTCAGGGCTCTTCGGGGAGCAGGCTCGGCCCGCCCTCCTTGGCGCCGCCGAAGACCTTCGAGCCCGGCGGCACGGAGTGGGGAAGCCACACGTTGCCGCCGATGACTGAGCCGGCCCCAATCACGGTCTTCCCGCCGAGAATCGTCGCCCCCGAGTAGACCGTGACGCCGTCCTCCAGCGTCGGGTGGCGCTTCTGTTTGTTCCCCCGGCGCGGGATCGAGAGCGCGCCCAGCGTGACGCCCTGATAGAGCTTCACGTCGTCTCCGATCACCGCCGTCTCGCCCACCACCACGCCGGTTCCGTGGTCGACGAAGAAGCGCTCGCCGATGCGCGCGGCGGGATGGATGTCGATGCCCGTCCGCGAGTGCGCATGCTCGCTGAGGATGCGTGGGATCATGGGCACCCGGCTCTGGTTGAGCTCGTGCGCCACACGGTAAGCGGTGATGGCGGCCACGCTCGGGTACGAGAAGACGATCTCCTCGATGCTCTCCGCCGCCGGGTCGCCCTCGTAGGCCGCGAGCACGTCGCCATCGAGCTTGCGGCGGATCTCGGGGACGGCGCCGAAGAGCGAGAGCACGATGTCCTCCCCCGATCCCGGCGGCGGGCACTCGTGGCAGGTGCCGGCCCAGTGCTGATAGGTCAGCGAGCGCTCGATCTGCTCGACGAGCAGCGCGTGCACCCGGTGCAGGTGCTCCGCCACGGCGTGGCGGAGGTTGTCCGGGTGGAGGCGCCGCGTCGCGTAGAAGCCCATGTAGAGGACCGTCGCGAGCTCGTGATAGGCCTCGATGACGGCGCGCTTGTTGGGGAGCGCGGCGCTCTCGAGGTTGTTGATCGCGAGGTCGCCCTCGTAGCTCTCGGTGATGGCGTCGATGGACGCCTCGAGCGCTCTGTACTTCTTCGGCTCGCTGCGCATGCGGAGCTCCTCGCGCTCCGTCACGGTAGCCTTATGCTCGGGCCGGCGGCCACTTTGGCCGTAGCGACCCGAGCCGTGCTCCGCCGCTCCGGGCGCGGGCTCCACCCCGGATTCACGCATGAACTTGACCGATCGCATCGGGAACACGCCTCTCGTAGCGCTGCCGACGGGCACCGACAATCCGAGGGTGCGGCTCTTCGGGAAGATGGAGGGCAACAACCCGGGCTCCTCCGTGAAGGACCGCGCCGCCTGGTCGATGATTCGCCGGGCCGAAGAGCGCGGCGAGCTGGGTCCCGGCCGGACCCTCATCGAGCCGACGAGCGGCAATACGGGCATCGCCCTCGCGATGATCGCGGCGACGCGGGGCTACCCCATCCAGCTGGTCATGCCGGCGAACAGCACCGTCGAGCGGGTGAAGACCATGCGCGCCTTCGGCGCGACCGTGGTGCTGACGCCCGCGGAGCGCTCGATGGAAGGCGCCATCGATCTTGCCCGAGAGCGCGTCGCGGACCGCGGCTACGTGATGCTCGACCAATTCTCGAATCCCGATAACTGGCGTGCGCACTACGAGGGTACGGGGCCGGAGATCTGGCGGGACACGGAAGGCCAGGTGACGCATTTCGTCTCCGCCATGGGCACTACGGGGACGATCATGGGCGTCAGCCGTTACCTCAAAGAGGTCCGGCCGGACGTCCGCATCGTTGGCTGCCAGCCGACGGAGGGGAGCCGGATCCCGGGCATCCGTCGCTGGCCCGAGGCCTATCTGCCCAAGATCTTCGACGCCGACCGCGTGGACGAGACCCGAGACGTGGCCCAGCCGGACGCCGAGGCGAAGTCCCGGGAGCTGGCGGCCACCACGGGCATCTTCGTCGGCGCGAGCGCAGCTGGCGCGGTGCTGACGGCGCAGCGCGTCTGCGCCGAGCTCGACCGGGGAACGGTGGTCACCGTGCTCTGCGACCGCGGCGACCGCTACCTCTCGTCGCCGCTCTTCGACGACGCCGGCGCGCTCGAGGTGATCTGATGACTCCCCGGCAAACCTCCGAGCACGGCGAGCAGGCCGGCGGGAAGACCATGCGTGTCCACGTGCGTCGTCGGGGCGGGGTCGCCTTCGAGGCCACGACCGACGACGGCGGGCACCGGGTCGTGATCGACGGCCCGGCCACTCTCGGCGGTGAGGGCGGCGGCATGCGGCCCATGGAGCTCTTCCTGGTGAGCCTGGCCACCTGCTCGGCCATGGACGTCGTGATGATCCTCGGGCAGCAACGACAGGCCCTCGAGGACCTGGACATCGAGGTCGAAGGCAAGCGCGCGGACGCGGTACCGGCCGTTTACGAGCGTATTCATCTGCGCTTCGTCGCGACCGGCGAGGTCGCGGCCAACAAGCTCGAGCGGGCGGTGCAGCTGAGCGCCGAGAAGTACTGTTCCGTGAGCCGCATGCTGCTCCCGAGCGTCGAGGTGACCCACGAGGCCGTGCTCCTGCCGGCCGGAGAGGACGAGGAATGACCCAGGCGAAGGCCATCCGAATCCGTGAGGCCGGCGGGCCCGAGGTGCTCGAGCTCGGCGCCTTCGACGTCCGGGAGCCAGGCCCCGGCGAGGTCCGTGTGCAGGTGGCCGCCGCGGGCGTGAACCGCGCCGACGTGATGCAGCGCAAGGGCCTCTACCCCGCGCCCCCCGGTGCGCCGGCGGACGTTCCGGGCCTGGAGATCGCGGGCACGGTCGAGAGCGTCGGCGAGGGCGTCCGCAGCTTCGTCGCCGGGCAGCCCGTGATGACCATCGTGGGCGGCGGCGGCCTGGCGGAGCTGGCGGTCGTGCACGAGCGCGAGCTCCTCCCGGTGCCCGAGGGCATGCGCCTGACGGACGCGGCGGCGCTGCCCGAGGTCTACCTGACGGCCTACGACGCCCTCTTCCTCCAGGGCGGGGCTGGGCTCGGCCAGACGGTGCTCGTGCACGCCATCGCGAGCGGTGTCGGGACCGCCGCGCTCCAGCTACTCCGCCACGCGGGGTGCCGGGTCGTCGGTACCTCGCGCCAGGAAGCGAAGCTGGAGCGCTGCCGGGAGCTCGGTCTGGCCCACGCCATCGAGACGAGCGACGGAGCCTTCGCGAAGAAGCTCGCGGACATCACGCCGGCCGGGGCGGACCTGGTCCTCGATACGGTGGGCGCCAAGTACGCGAACGAAGACCTCCGCGCGCTTCGGCCGAAGGGGACCATCGTCACCATCGGGCTCGTGGGCGGCCGCAAGGGCGAGGTCGACCTCGGGCTCCTCCTCCGCAAGCGCGCGACGTGGATCGGGACGGTGCTCCGGGCTCGGCCGCTCGAAGAGAAGGCGACGCTGATCCAGCGCTTCGCCCAAGACGTTCTGCCGCTCTTCGCGGACGGGACCCTGAAGCCGGTGATCGACGCCGTGCTGCCCATGACCGATGCCGCGGAGGCCCACCGCCGGATGGAAGCGAACGCGACCTTCGGGAAGCTCGTGCTCGCCTGGTAGCCGCGGGCGCGCTCAGGCGGGCGGAGGGGGGCGCGAGATGGCGAGCTCGCGCTTCACCTCCGCGATCTCACCGGCGTACTCGCGGCGCCGCACGCCGATGAGGTAGGCGGCCGTACCGATCAGCGAGAGCACGAGGAGCGCGGTCGCCGCGGCCGCGAGCGGACCGGCCATGGCGAAGGCCGGGACGACGAGGAGCATGAGCGCGGGCGCGTAGCGCAAGCGTTCCCAGTCACGGCGAAGCGAGGCGAGGTTGGTGCGCAGGCGCTCTAGCTCGGCCTCGAGCTTGGTGGAGTCCCGGTGCATGCGCCCCGAGCTTCGCGCGCCAGGAGGCCGGCGTCGACACGCCGGGCCTCACGGCGGCGGCAGGTCGCACGCGCCGGCGCCACATACGCGCGGCGCGTCGCAGGCGTCGTCGCCCGCGCAGGCGGTGCAGAGCCCGGCGACGCATGCCCGGGTACCGCACTCGCCCGCGTCGACGCAGGGCGTGACGTCGTCCGGGCACGCTCCGGCTCGCGCCGCCTCGTCGTAGTGGACCGTCAGAAGGCCGCTCGTCGCCACGCGGCGGACGAAGACGCTCCCGAAGACCTCGAGAGCGGCCGGCGAGACGAGCTCCGCCCGCGGCGCGTAGAGGGAGCCGGCGAGCACGCCCCCGTTGCCGAGGTTCACGGTCCCGCTCCCGCCCACGTAAACCCGCACGCGACCGGCGTCCGCGGCCTCGCCCAGGAGGAAGCGTCCCTGCCCGACGACGTTGCCCGCGATGAAGAGGTCGAGCTCTCCGGCGCCGTCCAGGCGCACCTCGAGGCTGCCTTCGAGGGAGAGATCACCAGCGACGAAGAGCGCCGTGCGCCCGGAGAGCTCCAGCACGAGACCCGCGCCGCCGACGCGCGTGAAGGCGTACGCGCCACAGGGAAGCGCGAGCGTACGCGGCGCCTCCAGGTTCGCGAGCTCTTCGGGATCGACGTCCTGCCCGTCGGCCTCCGCGAGCGCGGTCTCGACGACGCCCCGAACGTCGAGAAACGCCGCCTCGTCGCAGCCGCAGGGACGCTCCACCTCGACGTCGGCCCGGAGGGTGCGGCCGACACCGCTCGCGTCACCGATGGAGACCGCGGCCGCCGGCGACGCGATCACGGCGGGCGTCTCGAGGCGAGCGACTCGAAGGTCGGAGGCGGCGCGGAGCGAGCGGCCCACGCGGAGCGTGCCGGCGGCCACGTCCTCGCCGGCGACGAAGGTCTCGCCGACGTCGAGGCGAAGGCTGGAGCCCACCGTGGTGCGGCCGAAGACGCGAAGGCTCCCTCCGACCTGGAGGTCGTCGCTCGCGTCGAGGGCCCCGTTCACGCCCACGCTGCCTCCGGGTCGTCCGGCGACGAAGGGCCCCTCCCGCGCGTCGAAGGCGTCGGCCACGAGCCCCGTGGCCAGGGAGGCCCCGGCGCACGTGCAGAGCGCGTGGCGAAACACGGGCCGCCTCCCCTCCGCGCCACAGCGGGTACGTCCGAGCCCGTCGCCGACCTGGACGAGCGGCCCGCTGCCGCCGCACACCTCCGGGAGGCTCCCGTCCATCGGTCCCGCGTCGCCGGCCCGGCGAGCGACCACGTCCGGCGAGGTGGAGCCGCAGGCCAAGAGCGCGGCGAGCAGGGAGGCGCGAGCGAGCATGCCGGCCTAGTCGTCGGCCCGCTCGGCCAGCTCGTCCAGACGGCGCCGCGCGGTGGCGACGTAGGGCGACGCCGCGTGACGCTCGACGAGCGCCTCGAGCGCGCGGCGCTCCTCCTCCGGGCGTCCGACCCGCGCCGCGGCACGAGCCAGTCCGTAGCGAGCCTCCGCGTCCAGCGGCCCCCCGCGGCGCCGCGCCGCCCGGCAGCGCCAGAACGGAAGCGCGACGGGTAAGGG
>CALCTH010000479.1 GCA_937893795.1 uncultured Myxococcales bacterium
GTGCGTAGCGGCCCGCCTCCCGCGCCGCGAGGAGCGCCTCGTTGCCGCCCCGCGTACGCGCGAAGGTCACGAGGCCGGTGACCTCGGCGTCGAGGCGACTGGTCGCGTGAAGCCGCGGCGCCTCGGGGTCGAGGCGCGCCGCGCGCCGCGCGAGGCTGTCCCGCTCCGGTCGGGCCGTGGTCGCGAGGCCGGCGGGCTTCGCCAGCCCGAGCAGATGCTCCGAGCGATGAACGAGAACGACGCTCATGCGTCGGCCGGCGCGAGGCTCTCGACGGTGCCGCGGCTCCCATCGACCCGCACCCAGTCCCCGGTGCGAAGCGCGCGGGTCGCGTGCTTCGCGTTGACCACCGCCGGTACGCCGTACTCGCGGAGCACGATGGCGGCGTGGCTCAGGGGGCCCCCGAGGTCGGTCACCACGGCACCGGCCACGAGGAAGAGGGGTGACCAGCCGACGTCGGCGCAGCTCGCGACGAGGATCTCGCCTGGCTGGAAGTCGGCGGCATCCGCGGGATGCACGAGCACGCGCGCCCGACCTTCCGCGACGCCGCTGCTCGCCGCGAGGCCGACGAGCGTGCCCTGCCCGGCCTCCACGGGCCCGAGCTCGGCGGGCGGCGGGTAGCCCACGAAGGTGTCGGGCGGGTCGGGGAGCGCCACGTCGCGCTCGTGCTGGCGGCGCCGCTGCTGCACCCTCAGCGCCACGCGGACGCCGCTCCCGCGCAGGACGCCATAGAGCTCCGTGATGGTGAGGAAGAAGGCAGCGTCGGGGCCCGCGCTCGGCTCACGAACGGCGAGGCGACGGGAGGCGTCGAGGGCCACGATGCGGAAGAGCCCGAGCACCTCCGTGACGTAGCCGCGGAGGCGCTCGCGGAGGCGCAGGAATCGCTTCACGAGAGCCAGCAGGTGCCGGAAGGCGGGTCGCCCGATGGCCGGGACTCGTCCGCGGAGCTCACGCTCCGCAGCCTCCCGCACGGCCCGCAGCCTGCGCTCGATGTCGAGGGGACCCGCGGTCTCCGCGCTCCGGCGGAGATGGATGGCGAGCGTGGCGAAGAGCACCGTGGGGTCTTCGCGCCAGCGGGGCGCGGCGATCTCCGCCTCCCGCGTGCCGCGGTGGCCATGGGCCCGGAGGAAGGTCGAGAGCGCCCGCCGCGTCGGCCCCTCCGGCAGGTCCTCGAGGCGCAGCCGGGCGACGTCCTCGTGGCCGAGAAGCGTCTCCCGCACGGCGTCCTCGCCCCGCGCCATCTCCGCGATGTGCCAGAGCCGAAGACCCGGCGCGGCGCTGTCCAGGTCGGCGATGCCCGTGAGCAGATCGCGCTGCAGCGCCTCGGCCCGGTCCCCCGCGGCGAGGCGCAGCGCGCTGTGCAGCGCGACGGCGCTCGCCAGGAGGTTGCCGTAGACGGTGAGCATGATGGCCCCCGCGTGGTCGAGGAGGCGCTCCACGTCGGCGAGCATGCCCGCGAGCGCCGACGGCGGGAGCACCCGGGGGTCGAGGCTGACCAGCCGCGCGCGCTCGCTCGCGAAGCTCCGCTCGAACTCGGTGACCTTCTCGCCGACGCGGAAGTTCTCCCGTGCGAAGCGCGTCGCCGTGAGGGGCAGACGAGCGAAGAAGGCCAGCGAGCTCTGGCCCTCGATCTCCGCCTCGAGGCGTTCGACCTCGCCCCCGCCCCCGAGCGCCAGGAGCGTGCGCGGCCGCAGCCCCGGCACCTGGGAGAGGAGCCCGAGTAGCTCGCTCAGGTTCAGGTAGATCCGTCCCCGGAAGCTGCCCACGAGCTCGGCGTCCTTCGGGACGGTGCAGCCCACGCTCCCCAGCGCCCGGCGAAAGCCGAGCTCGCTGAACCCGCTCAGGAACGACCAGGTGAGCGGCGTCGCAACGCCGGGGAGCGCCTCGCCGACGTTCAAGTTCGACCAGACGAGGCGGGAGCGATCGCCCTCCTCGCCACGGCGTCGCTGCCAGCGCCGCGTGCCGGGCTGGAGGGCGACGGTCACCGGGCGGGCCTGGAGGAGCTGGAGCTCGCCCCCGCTCAGCGCCCACTCGACGTCTCGCGGGCCGTCGAAGTGCTCTTCCACGCGAAGGGCGAGGCGCGGCAGCGCCGCGACGTCCTCGTCACCGAGCGCGCTCATGGACCGAAGCTCCTCGGGGACGGGCACGACCTCGGTCCCGCCTTCGGGCGCGAGCACGAGGCGCGTCTCCTTGGCGCCCACGACCCGCTCCCGCGGAAAGGCGCTCGCCTTGTCCACGCGGATGGTGTCCGGCGAAACCGCTCCGTCGACGACCAGCGCGCCGAGTCCGTAGGAGGCGTTGATGACGATCTCGCCCGCGTCGCCCGTGAGGGGGTTGACCGTGAAGAGCACGCCGGCGACCTCCGCCGGGACCATGGTCTGCACGACGATTCCGACGGCGGCGTCGGGATCCTCGGCGGCGCCGAGCTCACGCAGATAGGTGAGCACCCGGGGCGCGAAGGTGCTCGCCCAGCAGTGGCGGACCGCATCCTCGAGAGCGACCACGTCGCGCACGTCGAGGACCGTCTCGTGAAGGCCTGCCGCGGAGGCCTCGTCTTGATCCTCGCGGGTCGACGACGAGCGCACCGCCACGCTCGCCGCGCCTTCTTCGCGCAGCGCGCGGAAGGCCTCGCCGAGCCCGCGACGGAGCTCGAAGGGGAGCGGCGCCGTGCGCACGCGTTCCGCGATGGCCCGGAGGCGCTCCGGTGCCACGTAGGTGTCCTTCAGGAGCGACGAGGGGCGGTCGGCTTCGGGCAGGACGGCGGCATAGAAGGCCGCCGAGGCCGACGCGGGGAGCGCGTAGGCCGACGGAACCGGGAAGCCGCCGCGGGCCAGCGCCGACAGGCTCCTGGCCTTGCCCCCGTATTCGCGAGCGCGACGGGGCACCAAGGTCTCGACGCGACGCAGAAGGCGGGCCACGGCGCGCGAGCATAGTCGCCCGGGCGCCGGATTCACGCGGGCGGCGCTGGAAGCCGCGCCGGCCGCGTCCTCCGGGGTCGGAGTCTCACGGCGTCGATGGGAAAACGGACGCCGTCCAGAGTATTACCTTTCATCGGATGAATGGTCGGGCGCCGATCTCCGTCAGCGCCTCTGGCCGCCTCCCGGGACCCGCCATGCTTCGATCCCACCTCGCCCTCGCCTTCGCCCTCCTGCTGCCGCTCGCCGCCACGGCCCCGGCCTTCGCGGACGCGGCGGAGTCCCGCTACCGCCTCGCGCTGGTGCACAAGCGCGCCGGCCGCCTCGAGCAGGCCCTCACGGAGGTCGACGCCGCCCTCGCGCTCCGCCCCTCCTTCGCGTCGGCGCATTTCACGCGGGGGAGCCTGCTCCGGCGCCTGGGACGCACCGAAGACGCCGCGCAGGCCTTCGCCGAGGCCGCGCGGCTGTCGCCGGCCAACGCGGACGCGCACGCCATGCGGGGCGCGATGCTGATGCGCCTGCGCCGCTATGAGGCCGCCCTGGCTCCGCTCCGCGAGGCTACCCGGCTCGCGCCGAGCGTCGCGCGCCATTGGGGAAACCTGGGCGTGGCGCTTCGCCGCGCCGGCCAGGCCGACGAGGCGATCCGCGTCTACGAAGAGGGCCTCAGCCACTCGCCCGACGATCCGGAGCTGCTCAACAACCTCGCCGTCGCGCTCCGGCGCGCTCATCGCAACGAAGAGGCCATCGTGATGCTGGCCGCGGCCCTCGAGCGCAGCCCGAACTCGGGCACCGTGCACCGGAACCTCGCGGTCACACTCCGTTCATCGGAGCGCTGGGAGGAGGCGATCCCGCATTTCCTCCGGGCCATCGAGCTCGGAGAGAACGCCCCGCCGGTGCTTTACGACCTCGCCGTTTGCTACGAGCAGAGCGCGCAGCTGGACGAAGCCATCGCCGCCTACGAGCGCTACGCCGAGGCCGTGCGCGCCCGGGATGGTGCCGCCGCAGACCGCGCACGGGAGCGTGCCGCGCGCCTCCGCAACTTCCAGTAGCGCGGCGCGGGACGGGGTCGCGGCCACCTGGCCGCCACCGCCTCGCCGGTTCATCCTGCGCCCCGTGACGACGGTGGCTGCCACGGTCCTCGAGGGGGACGCTCGCTACGCACGGCTCGCTGGCATGGCCCGTCGCGCGACGCAGTCGCGGCCGCTCCCCACCGTGCTCGAGGCGCTCGCCGGCGACGTGGCGGAGGCCCTGCCCGCCGACATCGTGAGCGTGTACCTACGGGAGAACGACGGCCTCACGATGCGTGCGAACGTGGGCTTCCCGACCAGCGCCGTGAACAACGTCGGGCTCGCGATGGGCGAGGGCATCACGGGCTTCGCGGCGGAGATTCAGCGCCCCGTGGTCCGGGAGCAGGCGAGCGAGGACGAGCACTTCGCCGCCGTCGCAGGCCTCGACGAGTCCGCCTACCCGGCCTTTCTGGCGCTTCCCCTGCTCCGCGGCACGCGCTCGGAGGGCGTCGTGGTCATGCAACGCCGAACGCCCTTCGAGGCGCACGAGCTCCGCCTCGCGACGGCCATGGCCATGGCGTTCTCGCTCGCGCTCGAACATGGCCGCACCATGCACGCCGAGGCGCGATCGGACCGGGACGACGAGAGCCGCGAAGGGAGCGGCCGCTCGGTGCGCCTCAGCGGCCGCTGCGCGGTGCCGGGTCGTCACCTCGGGCGCGTCGAGCCCCTGGTGAGCCTCGGCGCCCTGGCGAAGGAGGCCGAGCTGGAGGCCGTCGCGGAGCGCGAGGGGAGCCTCGGAGACGCGCTGGACGCGCTCGGCCGCCGCCTGGACCGCACCCTCACCCAGCTCGACCTGGGGGAGGGTCTGGCCATGCCGCTCCGGACGCTGATGCTCACGCTTCAGGACGAGCGCTTCCGCCGCGAGCTGAAGGCCGAGGTCATCCACCGGGGCCTCGCCGCGGGCCTCGAGTCCGTCGCGCGGCGCTACGCGCTGGCTCCCTACCGGGGCGAGCGCCCGAGCGAGGAGAGCGATTGGCTCGCGGAGCGCGCGAGCGAGATGGGTGCGCTCGTCCGCCTCCTCGCGGCACGCCTCGCCGATCGCCCGCTCTGCCGCCCGGGCGACGCGCTGGTGCTGAGCGAACGCCCCGGCGGTCTCCTGGCGCTCGAGGCGGCATCGCGACGTGCGGCGGCGGTGATCGTGGCCGACCGCCTCGAGGAGGACGCGCTCGCCGTGGGCATCCTTCGAGCCGCGCGCATCCCGACGGTGGTGGAGCTCGTCGGGCTCACGGATTGGGCGCGACCGGGCGACCCCATTCTCGTCGACGGCGATGGCGGCGCCGTTCACGTCCACCCGTCGCCGAGCCTCATCGCGCGCACGCGCAAGCGCTGACGCCCCGGCGCGATGGGTGCGGGCGAGATGGGCGAGCCGGCTCAAGGCACGCGGGCGTGCCGTAGAACGACGCCGCCCGCGCCGAGCACCAGCACGTCGCGCGCGTTCCGCTGGATCCCGAAGAGGTCGAAGCCGGCGGCGTCGAGGTCGACGGCCTCCCACGCGCCCCCGTCGCGCCGCGTGAGAGCGAGACCGTCCTCGCCAAGGGCGAGGAGCCGGTCCCGATCCCAGCCAGGACCGACCGCGTGGAGGGCGGGCCCCTCCGCCGGCCGCTCCTCGACGCATGCGAGGCTCCCCTCGAGGTCGTCCAGGCGAACGATGCGCCCCCCCGCACCGACGGCGAAGGCGGGCCCCTCGCCGTCCCAGGTCACGTCGTGGAGGTCTTCGCTCCCGCAGCGCTCCGGCACGAGCGAACCCGTGAGCCCGAAGCGAACCACGAGGCCCGCGTCCCCCACGGCGACGGCCCGGGCGGGACTGCCCGCCACCGCGCGCAGCGTCCCGGCGCCGTCCACGCGGCTCCGGACCAGCGCCTCGGGCGCGCCCTTGAGCGTCGCCCCCTCGCTCCCCACGGCGAGCACGAGGCCGGAGGCCGCGACCACGTCCTTCCAGCTCACGGCCGGTCCCGGCGGCGCTCTCAGGAGCTCCGAGCCGTCGTAGCGCAAGAGCACGAGCGCGTCGGCATCCCCCACGGCGAGGAGGCGCCCATCGCCGAGCGCGGCCACGCCCGAGAGCCCGGCGTCCGTGGGCGAGGCGTGGGCCTCGAAGCGGCCTGCGCCGAGGCGGAGCACCGCACCCCAGCGGCCGACGGCGAAGGGCACGCCGCCGAGCGACGCCCCGGCGACGAGCGCACCCGTATGGCCCACGGTCAGGAGCTGGAGCCGGTCATCGGCGACGCGGGCGAGCTGGCCACCCTCTCCCACCAGCCAGGCCTCTCCGTCGTCGCCCGCGGCGCCGCTGGCAGAGCGGAAGCCTCGCGTGCTTCCGCTCGCGAGGCGCACGTAGCGGTCGCCGCTCACGACGTAGGCCCCTCCGTCCTGCCCTGCGACGACGGCCCTCCGCCGATCGCAGCCGATCCGTCCGAGGTTCTCTCGGGTCTCGACGGGCACGCGGCGCCAGGTCCCCTCGGCGCTCCGTCGATGAAGCGCGCCCCCGTCTCCGGCGGCGTAGAGGTCGCCGCCAGCGCACCCGCCGATGCCGCGGAGGTTCGCGCCTCCCTCGCGCTCGACGGTCACGCTCCGGGAGTCCGTGTCGACGGAGATCACGAGCCCGCCCTGCCCTACCGCGTAGAGCGTCTCGCCACGAAGGGCGGCGGCGAAGAGGTTCTCCTCCCGGCCCGTGGGCCAGGAGAGCGGCACGAGGTTCCGTAGCTCGAGAAGCGTACCCCCGTCGCCGACGATGAAGGCGTCGAGGGTCCCGGTGGGCACCACGTCTCGAAGGTCCTCGGAGGTGCCGCTCTCGATGGTCTGCGGGCCGGTCATTAGCAGGGCCCGCAGCGTGCCGCCGTCCCCCACCGCGATCGCCTGCGCCGGGCCGATCCACGCGACGCCCCGGAGCGTCTCCTCGGTGCCCGTGTCCCAGCGCGCCAGAGAGCCGTTCGCGAAGCGGGCCGCGGAGCCGTCACGCCCCACCATCACGACGGCGTCCGCGCCCGCGACGTCCACGTCGTGAAAGGTGGGGAGCGCCATCGGGACGGGGTTCATCCAGCGCCAGCCGAGCGCGTTGGGCTCTGGCGTGTGCAGCGGGACGGGGACCGGCGGCTGCGGACGAGGCAGGGCCACGCGAACGGGCGGCGGCGCCGGGGCGGGGGCCGGATCCGAGGGGGCCTCCTCTCCCGAGCCGCCGAGCGCGGCGAGAAGCGCGCCGAAGGCGACGAGGCCGGCCAGGAGACCGAGCGCCATGGGAAGACGCCCGCGGGACCCGTGGTCCAGGGTCTCCTCGAGCGCCTCGGCTTCCTCCGCCAGGTCGCTCCGAACCGGCTCACCGGTGTGCGCATCGACGGCCTGGGGAGCGTCCGACCCAGCGCTCACCACGGTGGCGGCCAGGGCCGCGGCGGGCTTGTCCTCCGTCGGCGGCGCGGCCTCGTTCAGCTGCGGCGCCGCGTCGGCGCCGGCGAAGGGCGCGAGGGCGTCCCGAACCTTGCCCGCGTTCTTGAAGCGTCCCTCCTTCGCCTTCGCGAGGAGACGCCAGAGGATGGGGTCGAAGGCCGCGGGCACGTCGGCCCGGTACTCGGTCACGGGAGGCGCCGGCTCCGTGCAGATCTTCATGACCAGCATCGGGAAGCTCGGGTCCGCGAAGGGGTGCTGGTCCGTCAACAGCTTGAAGAGCACGACGCCGAGCGAATAGAGGTCGGAGCGCGCGTCGACGTCCTTCGTCCCCTGCGCCTGCTCCGGGGACATGTAGTAGGGCGTCCCGAGCGCGGTCCCGGTCCGGGTCATGAGCGACGCGCCGTCGACCTCCCCGAGGAACTTCGAGACGCCGAAGTCGAGGAGCTTCACGCGGTCCTCGCTTCCGTCGCCGAGCAGGAAGACGTTGTCGAGCTTGAGGTCGCGGTGGACGATGCCCGCGCCGTGCGCGTCGGCGAGCCCCTCGCAGACGGCCATGCCGACGCGGCAGGCCCGACCGAGGGGAAAGGGGCCCTCTTCCTCGAGGACCTGACGCAGGCTGCGCCCCTCGAGGAGCTCCATGACGAGGAAGGGCGCCCCGTCGCCAGCCGTGCCCGTCGCGTCGACGCGCACGATGTGCTCGGACCCGATGGTGGTGGCGGCGAGGGCTTCACGCTGGAAGCGGACCACCGTCTCGTCGTGCGCCGCCAGATGCGGGTGAAGCACCTTCGCGGCGGCCGGGCCGGCAGGGCCTTCCGCGCGGTATACGGCGCCGAACCCACCCTCGCCCAGCACGGCCTCCAGGGTGAAGCGTCCGCCGTCCTCGGTCTCCAGCGTGGAGCCGACGCGCGCCTCCACCTCCGCGCTCACGCCCGCCATGGGCGGGACGCTACACGCGGAGGTCGCCGCTCCCAAAGCGGGGCCGGGCCACGGGTCCCGTCGCGGGCAACCAGCGGCGCACGGCGCGACCGGCGCTGCGGAAGGCGTCGCGCGCCGCGGGGATGAGCCCGGCGAAGCCGTGGAAGGCGTGGAACATGCCCTCGTAGACCTCCAGGCGGACGCCGACGTCGGCGGCGCGCGCCCGCGCGCAGAGGCGCTCGATGTCGCTGACGAGCAGCTCCGCGCCGCCGGCCTGAACGAAGAGGGGCGGCATGCCTCGGAAGTCCGCGTGAACGGGCGACGCCGCCGGATCCCGGGGATCGTGGCCCTGCAGATAGTGCGCGGCGAAGCGCTCCATGGCCGGGCGCGAGAGATAGTCGTAGCGGGCGTTGCGGGCGATGGACTCGCCCTCGAGGCCGAGGCAGACCCACGGCGAGAAGAGCGCGAGCCCCGCGGGCATGCGCCCTCCCGCGGCGCGGAGCCGCTGCGCCAGCGCGAGCGCGAGCCCGCCCCCGGCGGAGGCGCCGCTCACCACGAGCGGGCCGCTCCCCGCGAGCGTCGCGTAGGCGCGAGCCGCGTCGTCGATGGGCGCCGGGAAGGGGTGCTCCGGCGCCAGGCGATATTCGACGCCGACGACCCGGCGACGCGTGGCGAGAGCGAGGTCCGCGAGGAAGTGGTGGTGCGTCGTCAGCGAACCGACGACGTAGCCGCCGCCGTGAAAGTGAAGCAGCGTCCCCGCCGCGGCGTCCACGCCCGGCGCCTCGAAGGTCGCCGCCGGAAG
>CALCTH010000480.1 GCA_937893795.1 uncultured Myxococcales bacterium
AGATCGCGCGGCTCGCGGACCGCCTGGTGCGCTGGCACCGGCTTCGGTCGCGACCCAACGCCGACAAGCGCGTCGCCATCGTCTACTACAACCATCCCCCGGGGCGTCACAACATCGGAGCCGACAACCTCGACGTGCCCGCGACGCTCCTCGAGGTGCTCCGCCTCCTCGAAGGTGCGGGCTACCGGACGGGCCCCGTGCCCGAGAGCGCCGAGGCGCTCCTCGAGCGTCTTCAAGCCACGGGCGTGAACCTTCCCGAGGACGCCGGCGCCCTCGAAGCGCAGCACGGTGCTGGCGTGGTGCTCCCCGGAGACGATTACCGTCGCTACTTCGCGTCGCTCCCCGAGGCCCTGCGAGAGTCCGTCGAGGGCGGGCCGCTGCATCGCCTTCGCGCCCTGGTAGGTCGTGCGCTCGAGGCGGGTCTCGTGGGCCTCGCCCGTGACCGGGTCCAGATGGCGCTCGGTGACACGCGGCATCTGCTCGAAGGGGTGGAGCACCGCGCGCGCGACCGGGCGCTCGATCTGGCGCGCCAGCTGGAGGCTGCGTACGACGCGGTCCTCGCCGGCGACGCCACGCGCTGGGGCACGGTGGGCGAGCTCACCGAAGCCCTGGGCCGCACCGGCATCGAAGGGCTGAGCGGGTGGGGCGAGGCGCCGGGCGCGGTGATGACCTGGGAGGGCGACATGCTCATCCCGGGCCTCGAGCTCGGCAACGTGTGGCTCGGACCGCAGCCGCCGCGCGGCTGGGAGGTCGACGAGGAGCTGCTCCACGCGAACCTGACCTTCCCGCCGCACCACCAGTACCTCGGCTGGTACCACTACGTGCGCGACGTCTGGCGGGCGGACGTGATCATTCACGTGGGCCGGCACAGCACCGCCGAGTTCCTTCCCGGAAAGCGTACGGGGCTCGACGCCGACGACTACCCCCAGCGCCTGCTCGGCGATCTCCCGAACGCCTACATCTACATCGTCGATGGAGTCGGCGAGGGCATCCAGGCCAAGCGTCGGGGTCAGGCGGTCATCGTCGACCACCTCACCCCGGCGCTCGCCACGACGCCGCTCTACGACGAGCTCCTCGAGCTGCGCCAGCTCGTGGAGAGCTACGAGGCGGCGGAGTCCGGGCGGAACGACCCCGGGCAAGCGCGCGCGGTCACGCGCATGCGTCAGCTCATCGCGGAGCTGAACCTCGAGAGCGAGCTCGCCTCGAGCATGGCCGGCGAGCTCGAGGTCCGCGGCATCACCTTCGCGGAGGTCGACGACGAGCTCCTCGTGCACGAGGTCGGTCATTACCTGACGACGCTGCAGGAGGAGTTCATGCCGCTCGGCCTGCATGTCTTCGGGCGTGCGTGGTCGGGGGCGCAGGTCGACACGATGCTCGCGAGCATGTTCGGGGAAGAGCCCGTGCCGGCGCCGGTGCGCGAGGCTCTCGAGGGCAGCCCGGCGGCGGAGGCCCGGGGGCTGCTCGCGGCCCTGGAAGGGCGCTTCGTTGCGCCGGGACCAGGCAACGACCCGATCCGGACCGAGGGCGTGCTTCCGACGGGGCGCAACTTCCACGCCCTGGGCGGCGAGCAGACGCCCACGCGGCTCGCCTGGGAGCTCGGCCAGCAGCTCGCCCGCGAGGCGGTCGCCGGCGAGAGCCCACCGGAGGACGCCGAGGCGGTGATTCTCTGGGCGAGCGACACGGTGCGCGACGAGGGCGCCATGATCGCCTTCGGCCTCGCGCTGCTCGGCGTGGAGCCCGTCTGGAACAGCCGGGGCATTCTCAAAGGCATCGCGCGAGGCACGAGCGTGCTCGCGGCCGGCGGCCGCCGGGACGTGAGCTTCGTGACCAGCGGGCTCTTCCGGGATCTCTTTCCGAACCAGCTGGTCTGGCTCGACCGGGCGTGGCTCGTCGCCCTCGACGCGAGCTCGGAGACCGTCCGCGCCGAGCATCCCGAGCTCGTCCCCGCGCTCGACAGCGCTCTCGCCCGTCTCGACGCGCCGTGGCGCGCGCCCGGCGCCGAGCCGCTCGCTCACAATCAGGTAGCGGCCCACTGGGTGCGTGACGCCCAGAAGGCGCGCGCGGCCGGCAGCTCGCCGGCGGAGGCGGGGCGGGCGGCGTCGCTTCGGGTCTTCGGCAACGCGCCGGGTGGCTACGGGGCCGGCCTCAACCGGCTGGCCGAGCGGAGCGGCGCGTGGGACACGCGCATGGAGCTGGCCGACGCGTGGATCCTGCGCATGGGTCATGCCTACGGCGCGGGCCTCGACGGCGAGCCGGCGCATGGTGCCTTCGGGGAGCGACTCGCGCAGACCGGGCGCACGTACCTCGGCCGCGCGAGTCACCTCTACGGGCTGCTCGATAACAACGACGCCTTCGACTACCTCGGCGGCCTGTCGCTGGCCGTGGAGCAAGCGCGCGGCGCGACGCCGCTCTCGCGCGTCATCAGCCACGCGGATCCGGCGTCGCCGCGCATGGCGCCCCTCGAGGCGGAGCTGCTCGCCGAGCTGCGCGGCCGGGAGCTCAACCCGGCGTGGATCGCGCCGCTCATGGACCACGGCTACGCGGGCGCCCGCACCAAAGGGGGCGAGGTGAAGGAGACCCACAGGGGCAGGCACGTCACCCATACGGCCCTCGTTCGGCCCTGGGTGTGGGACGAGGTCAAGCGCGTGTACATCGACGACGGCCACGAGCTCGGCCTGGATGCGTTTCTCCAGGACCCGCGCCACGTGCACGTCCGCATCAACATGCTCGCCATCCTGCTGACGGCCTACGACAAGGGCTTCTACACGCCCTCTGACGAGGAGCTGACGCAGCTGACCGACGAGTTCGCGCGCCTCGTCGTCGAGCACGGGCTCCCGGGCAGCGGCCATACGCGGCCGGACCATCCCATCTGGGGCCTCGTGATGGGGCGGCGCGAGGCGGCGCGCGCGGCGGCCCGGCAGGCGGTGCTCGACCAGGCGCAGGTGGAGCGGGCCGCCGCGCCCGGCGATCCGAGCACCGTGTCCGAGATCGAGGTCGCGGACGCGGGGTCGGCCTGGCCGGCCTGGCTGCTCGGCTTGGGCGTGCTCGCGTTGATCGCGCTCGGTGTCGCCCGGGGGGCGCGGCGCGCATGAGCACCTCGTCCCTGCTTCGCTTCGTCGTGGACGGGCTGGCCACCCCGGTGCAGCTGGCCCTCCTCGGCGCCACGCTGGCCGTGCTCGTCGACGTGGGTGTGGCCGTGGGCGAGCGCGTCGTGTCGCTCCCGCGGAGCATGCCGGCCGACGCCCGGGCCCTCGAGCGGCGGGCGCGCCGGCGCATCGAGCGCTCGGACGTGCTCGCGCGCATCGGCCCGATGCTCGGGCTGATGGGGACGCTCATTCCCCTCGGACCCGGCCTCGCCGCGCTGGGCCGGGGCGACGTCGCGTCGCTGGCGCAGGCCGTGACCATCGCCTTCGACACGACGGTGCTGGGCCTGCTGGTCGGCGTGCTCGGCTTCGTCATCGGGCGCCTCCGCCGACGGTGGTACGACGCGACGCTGACGCGCCTCGAAGCGAGGGCCGCCGATGCCTGATCGCTTCTCCACCCGCTTCGACCAGGATCCCGCCGCCGACCCCCTGTCGGTGATGGGCAACCTGGTGGACGTGATGCTCGTCTTCGCCTGCGGCCTCATGGCCGCGCTCATCGTGCGGAGTCCGGGGCTCGCGGACGCGCTCCAGCCCACGCCCGTCGAGGTCGAGCAGGGTCGCGAGCTGCCCCGCCTGCCCGAGTCGGCGGGGGAGGGTGGCGCCGGTCTCGAGAGCGTGGGCACGGTCTACCGCGATCCGGAGACGGGGCGGCTCATCCTCGTCGGCGAAGCTCCACCGTGAAGGCGGCCCGGGCCGTGCGTCGTCTACCCGTGGAGGCCGACGAGGCGATCGAGCGCGGCGACGTCGAGGTGCGCCTCGAGGTGGTCCGCCAGCCGGTCGTAGCGGTCGCTCGGCTCCGGCGGCTCCGGCGCCTTTCTTCGTGGCGGGAGCCCGCGGCGCGCGGCGAGCGTTAGCAGCAGGGCCCGGCGTAGCCCCGGGTTCGCCAGGATGCCGTGGGTCATGGTGCCGACGATGCTCCCGCGGACGGCGCCATCCCGCTCGCCGTCCGGCCCGATGAACGCGCCGTCGCCCTCCGCGTCGAAGCGGCCGTGATGAATGACGTAGCCGGAGAGATCCTCTTCTCCGAGCTCCGGGACCAGCGTCCGGAGCGCATTCGGACGGCGGAGCACACGCTCCGTGCGTTTCTCCCGGGCGAAGCGCGTGACGCCGGGCAAGAGGCCGAGGCCCGCCGCCTCACCGGGGGGACCTTCGGCGCCTTCCGGGTCGTCGATGTGCTCACCGAGCATCTGGCAGCCGCCGCAGACGCCCACCACGAGCTCACCCTGCGCCGCTCGCGCTCCCAGCGCCCGGTCGATGCCGCGCTCGCGAAGCCACGCGAGGTCGCGGCGCGTCTTTTTCGATCCCGGCACGATCACGAGATCGGCGCCAAGGAGCTCCCGCGCGTTGTCCGTGACGCGAAGCACGACGCCGGGCTCTTCCTCGAAGCCCCGCGCGTCGTCGAAGTTCGACAGATGCGGCAGCGCGACGACGGCGACCTCGATTTCGTTCGGGCCCGCGCGGCGAAGCGAACGGCGGCCGACGCCGTCCTCTTCGTCGATGCCGTGGGCCGGCAGCATCGGCACGACGCCCAAGCAGGGAACAGCGGTCCGCTCCTCGAGCTCGCGAAGGCCGGGTGCCAGTAGCGTGGGATCGCCACGGAGCTGATTAATCACCGTGCCGGCCACCCGTGCCCGGTCCGCCTCCGAGAGGAGCGCGAGCGTCCCCACCAGCTGGGCGAAGACGCCGCCGGGGTCGATGTTGCCCACGAGCACCACCGGGGCGTCGGCCTCGCGGGCGACCCACATGTTGACCAGATCGCGGTCACGCAGGTTGATCTCCGCGGGGCTCCCGGCGCCCTCGATGAGGACCAGGTCATGGTCGGCGCGAAGGCGCGCGAGGCTCTCGCGAATGGCCTGCGTGAGCTCGTCGCGGCGCGAGTGGTAGGCGCGGAAGCTCATCCGACCGATCGATCGGCCGCGTAGGATGACCTGCGAGCGGAGCATGCCTTCGGGCTTCAGGAGGATGGGGTTCATGTCGACGTGCGGTGCCACCCCGGCCGCTTCCGCCTGCACGGCCTGCGCGCGGCCGATTTCGCCGCCCTCCGGCGTCACCGCCGCCTGGTTCGACATGTTCTGCGCCTTGAAGGGCGCGACGCGCAGGCCCCGTCGTGCGTAGAGGCGGCAGAGCCCGGCCGTCAGCAAGCTCTTGCCGACCCCGGACGCCGTGCCCTGGACCATGAGCGCAGGGCTCATCTCGGCCGCCGGACCGCATCGAGCGCGGCGCTCAGGCGCTCCTGGTCCGCGGGCGGGCGCGCGCAGAGGCGGATGTGATGGGGGAGCCCGAAGGACGCGCAATCACGCACCAGAATCCCGTCCCGGCGAAGCAGTGTGGCCCGGAGCGACGCCGCGTCCTCGAGACCGAGCGGGCGTACGTCGACGATGCCGTAGAGGGTGCTCGATGGCTCGGGGCGAAGTCCGAGCGAACGGAGCCGCGCATCGAGCGCGTCCCGCCACGCGAGGACGCGAGCCCGGCTCTCCGCGACGTGCTCGTCGGCGGCCAGCGTGGCCCGCGCGGCCGCCAGCGCGTAGCTGCTGACGCTCCACGGCGGGCGCTGGGCCTCGAGCGTGTCGACCAGGTCCGGCGCGCCGAGCAGATAGGCGACCCGGACTCCTGCCAGCGCATGGTCCTTCGTGAGCGACCGAACGCGGATGACGTGGCCGGGGAACACCCGCGCCCTCTCTTCCCAGCCACGGCTGAGCGAGAGAAAGGCCTCGTCGACGAGAATGGGTGTCGTCGGAAGGGCGCGCGCGAGCGCGTCGATGTCCTCGGCCGGTCGGAGGGTCCCTGCCGGGCTGCTCGGCCAGCTCAGCGCCACCAGGTTGGCCTGCGACTCGCGCGCGGCCCGGATCAGGGCCTCGACGCCCGCGACGTCCGCGGGACCTCCGCCTCGCACGAAGGTCAACTCGGCCCCGGAAGCCGCCGCAGCGGCGGGGAGCTCGGCAAAGCCGGGTGCCTCCAGCACGGCGCGGGCGCCTGGCCGGAGCAGCACCCGCGCCAGATCCCAGAGAAGCGCCGCGGCCCCGGCTCCGAGCGCGACCAGCGCGGGCTGCACGCCGAGATGTGCCGCGAGCGCGCGCTTCACCATGGCGCCCTGCGCGTCGGGGTAGGGAACGGGATCCGCCTGCGCGAGCGCCCGGCGCACCGCCGGGGCCGGTCCGGCGGGGTTCAGGTTCGTCGAGAAGTCCAAGACGTCGCCGGGGCTGCGGCCGAAGCGACGGATCTCCTCGAGATCCGGGGCGCCATGTACCCGTAGCGGACTACGCTGGCTCATCGCCCGGGAGGCCTTTCGTGTCGGGCGCCACTTCCTGGTCGCACGTGGACTCTCCGGCCCTGCTTCTGGCCCTGGCCCTGGCCTGGGACGCCACCCTCGGCGAAGTGCCGGGGCGTGTGCATCCGGTTGTGTGGCTCGGGGCCCTCGTCACGTGGCTGAGGAAGCGCCTGCACCGCACCGACGTGGATCCCGTAGGGCAGCTCATCGCGGGCTTGGTGCTGGTGGTGATCAGCCTCGGGCTGGCCCTCGGGGCGTTGACGCTGGCGCGGGCGGGGGCCGCCAGCCTCGCGGGCCCCTGGGGCCAGCGCGCCGTGGAGCTCTACGTGCTGCAGGCGAGCTTCGCGGCGCGTGCGCTCCTCGAGGCGGGCGAGCGCATGCGCGTCGCTCTCGCGGCGGGCGGCGCCGCCGCGGGTCGCGCCGAGCTCATGCATCTCTGTAGCCGCTCGCCGGAAGGTCTCGACGCCAGCGCGCTGAGCGGTGCCGCGCTCGAGTCGCTCGCGGAGAACGCATCGGACAGCGTGACGGCGCCGCTCTTCTGGTTCGCGCTCGGCGGCCTCGAGGCGCTCGTGGCCTACCGCGTGCTCAACACCCTCGACGCCATGGTCGGCTACCGGGGACGCTACGAGCACTTCGGCAAGGTCGCGGCCCGGCTGGACGACCTGCTCAACCTCGTGCCGGCCCGCCTCACGGCCGGGCTGCTGCTCATCGCCGGTGCGCTGCAGGGCCGTGACTGGCGCCGCGGGGTCCGGGTGCTGCGGGCGGATGGGCGCCGGACGGCGAGCCCCAATGCTGGCTGGCCCATGGCCGCCGCCGCGGGGGTGCTCGGCGTGCGCCTCGTCAAGGCGGAGAGCTACGTGCTCGGCGCGGGCCTCCCCGCCCCGGCGCCGCGGGACCTGCGCCGGGGTCTTTCGCTGGTGCGGCTGACGATGGCGCTCACCGCCGCCCTCGCCCTCGCGATGGTGCTCACGCTCGCGCGCGTGCGCGCCGTGCTCGGTTGAGCCGGGCGGCCCTTGCTGGCTCGGCGCTCTCAGAACTCGACCCCCTGGCGCGCACGGATACCCGCCGCGAAGGCGTGCTTCAGCGGCTGGTGCACGCTCACCGTGTCGGCGGCGTCGATGACGGCCTGCGGCGCGTCGCGGCCGGTCACGATGATGGAGAGCTTCTCGGGCTTCTCCCGCAGCACCCGGGCGACCTCGTCCGCGTCCAGATAGCCGTAGCGAAGCGCGATGCTGATCTCGTCGAGGACGACGACGTCGTATTCGCCCGACGTGATGAAGTCCCGCGCCGTCTGCCAGCCCTTCTGGGCGCTCGCGGTGTCCTGCTTTCGGTCCTGCGTGTTCCAGGTGAAGCCGTCGCCGCTGACGACGTGCGTGATCTCGGGAAAGCGCTTCAAGGCCGCTTGCTCACCGGTCTTCCAGGTTCCCTTGATGAACTGGATCACGGCGACCTTCTGGCCGTGACCGGCGGCGCGCATCGCCACGCCGAACCCTGCGGTGCTCTTGCCTTTGCCGTCGCCCGTATGCACGACGACGACGCCGCGGCGAATGGTGTTCTTCTTGACCTTCGCGTCCTGCTCGGCCTTCAGCGCCTTCATCTTCGCGGCGTGCGCGTCGTCGCTCGCCTCGGGCTCGGTCTTGGGGTCTTCGCTGTCGCTCATCACACGGTCCTAGCAGGGGTCCGGCCCCGGGCCTCCGAGGAAGCCCGGAGCCAGACGAGCATAGTCAGAGAGCCGCGATGCTGCGGATGGTCAGGGTCGGCGGGCCGATGGTGACGGCCGCCGTTTCCGTGAAGCTCTCGCCCGCGGGCGAGAAGCGCCGGATCGCGCCCATGGCACCGTCGGGCACGAGCAGCGGGCCTCCCTCCGCGAACGCGCCCTGGCTGAGCACGAATTGCCCGGCGCCCGTCGCGATGACCGAGACGTCACCGGTCGAGAGATCGATGCGAAGAAGCTCGTCGTCGGTCTCCGCCACGAAGTCCCCGAAGGCCACCGTCGCGACCACGTCGCCACCGAGGCTCAGCGTGTTCCACCCGGCGAGCGGGCCGTCCGCCGTCGCGGCTTCCCAGCTCGAGACCACGCTCGCCTCACCGGTCGCCGCGATGGAGAGGCGGACGATGCCGACGGTATCGCGCGTCTCGGTCTCTTCGCCGAAGCCGAGGTTCGAGTAGCCCTTGCAGCTGACGATCACATCGGTCGCGCTACCGAGCACTGGCAGCACCTGGTCGCAGTTGGCGAGGCCCCCGGGCAGCTCGAAGAGCGTCGCCCCCAGATCACCCGTGTCGACCAGCGCCACGGCGCCGGGCCCGGAGGCTCGCGGACCCGTGAAGCCCTCGGGAAGACGAGCGAGGCCCACGACGAGCGTGTCGCCGCGCCGGACGATGCGTCCCGGTCGTGCCAACACCGGCACGTCGCTGACGGGGTCGCCGGTCTCCGGGTCGATGCCGTCCACCATCAAGTTGAAGACGCCGAGGTCGACGCGCTCGCCCGTGGGCACGAGCGTCTCCGGGTCGAAGCCGATGAGGTCGCTGCCCCGGTCCTCCGTCGCCGCGCCGCCCTCCGGGTTCTGGCCAAAGCGCGACACGAAGCCGCGGCCGCCCGGGAGGATCACGGCATCTTGGAGATTGAGCGACACCGACTCGGGCGTGAAGCGCCCCTGCCCGATGAAGACGCCGCCGGTCGTGAAGCGCGTGATCAGATCGGCCCCGAAGCGGTCGAGGAGCGTCACCGTGCCTTCCGGTGTCTCCGTGGCCAGCACCACGTCGCCGCCGAGCGTCGCCGTGAGCTCCGGGGGCATGGTCCCCGAGTCGATCCACACGTCGACGGCCACGTCGCCGTTCGCGTCGAGGAAGCCCACGCTCGCCACGCCGTCTCCGCTGCTCACGACGCCGAAGGTGGCGGTGTCGGGGAGAGCGGCCAGCACCGGGTCGGGGCCCGCATCCGGCATGGCGCCGTCCGCCGGAGGGTCGCCCCCGTCCATGACGCCCGTGGTGGAACCGTCGTCGTCGCCGCAGCCAGCGAGGGCCACGGCGAGGGCCAGAAAGAGGAGGGTCTTGCGTTCGGTCATCCGTCTCATTGCGTTACCAATCCCATCGATAGCGAAGCTCGCCGGCGTAGCGCCGGCCGGGAAGCGGGAAGCCGAGGAAGTCCTGGCCTCGGCGGTCGAGCACGTCGCGGGCCGTGGCCAGCAGCGAGAGCCGCGAGCCAGGTCCCCCCACGCCGAGGTCGACGCGGCAGCCGAGCGCCAGCCAGGTGCGCCCGGCGATGCGCACGAGGTTCGCGCGGTCGTTGAAGTAGGCGCCGCGGTGCAGGACCGTGGTGAACGCCACGAGGTCCTGGACGCGGCGCCCGAGCGCGCGGCTGTGCACCTCCGCATGCGCATGCGCTTGCAGGCGCGGACGCCAGTTGAGCTCCACGCCGCGCACGCCGCGCGTGCGCAGATAGGTCATCGCAGCGCGGAGCACGACATGGGCGGCGAGCGTCGTCTGCCCGCCGAGCTCGAGGCCGCGTGAGCGCGCGTCTTCCGAGTTCTCGAAGCGCACGGTCTGCTGGGAGGTCGGCGACGCGAGCACGATGTCGCGGACCCGCAGGTCGAAGTAGCGCGCCTCGAGGAGCCCTCGCAGCGCGTTCGCGCGTCCCTGTAGGACGAGCCCGACGTCGGCCGCGCGGCTCTGCTCCGGGCCGAGCCCGACGTTGGCCACGATGCTGCTCTGGTTCCCGAAGAGCTCGAGAAAGCTCGGAAAGCGAGCCCCCGTCGCCACGCTGCCAACGACGTTGATCCAGGGGCGCGGCGCCACGGCGCCGGCGAGGCGAAGTGTGGGCCGCGTGTCGTTCGAGTCCTCGCGTACCGTGCGCCCGAGGCGAACCCCGGCGGCGCGCGTGCGCTGGTGCTCAACCCCCCCCCCGACCCGGGAGAACAGGGGACCCCCCCCAAGCCGGCCCGCGCCGCCGAAACCCCGCACCACGACCCACAC
>CALCTH010000481.1 GCA_937893795.1 uncultured Myxococcales bacterium
GACCGGCCCCGGGCGAGCTGCGGCTCCGGCTCGGCCTCCGGGGCCGGCGCGATGTCCCCCGGTGCCGCGCCCTCGCAGCCGGCCAGCGCGAGCGCCAGGCCGACCACGCGCGCGCGCAGCGAGGAACGCGACGTCATGGCTACGTCATTCCCGAGGGGCGCCTCGGACGCAAGCACAGCGCCATGCGTGGAACGCGCGCTCAGAGATCGGCGCGGCGACTGATCACGCCGCGCGCCTCACCCGCGAGGAGCGCGTGCACCTCCACCTCGATGCCGCGCGGTGCGCTCTCGACGACGCGGCCCACCTCGGCGCCGTCCCGGCGGACGATGAAGGTGGGCACGAAGCGAATGTCCCGACCGGCCAGCAGACCCGCGGGCTCGGCAACCGATCGGTCGACGCCGACGTAGCGCACGGTGAAGGGAACCTCGCCTCGCGCGCTCAGCGCGCGGAGGAAGCGCGGGACCTCGCGGCGACTGTCGGAGCACCAGGTCCCGAGAAAGACGTCGAGGGTCGCTCCGGGCGGCACCTCGCCGAGGGCCTGCGCCGCCTCGGCGTCGATCTCGGCCGCGTCGTGCACCTCGGCCCAGCCTGGCACGGCGAGCACCTGCCCGGCGCTGACCTCACCGACGAGGTCCCCGCTCCCCTCGGGCGACGACGAAGCGACGGCACCGCAGGCGAGGCAGAGCGGAAGGGCGAGGGCCGCGAGAGCGCGCATGAGCCATGGCTAGCGCTGCCGGCCCCCGGCACAACCCCTCGTGAGGTGTACTAGGGTCCGCCGGTGGCGCGCCGCGCAGAGACCTACGTCAGCGTCGACATCGAGTCGGACGGCCCGATCCCCGGGCCCCACTCGATGCTCAGCCTCGGTGCCGCCGCCTTCTCCGCGGAGGGGACCCTGCACGGGACCTTCAGCGTCAACCTGGAGCGGCTCCCCGGGGCGAAGGGACACCCGGAGACCATGGCGTGGTGGGAGCGCCAGCCGGAAGCGTGGGAAGCGTGCCGCGAGGCCCCGGAAGCGCCCGCCACCGCGATGCCGCGCTTCCGCGCGTGGGGCGAAGCGCTACCCGGCCGACCGGTCTTCGTCGCCTTCCCGGCGGGCTTCGATTTCATGTTCGTCACGTGGTACCTGCACCGCTTCGCGGGCGGGACGCCCTTCGGTTTTGCGGCGCTCGACATGAAGAGCTTCGCCATGGCCGTGCTCCGCCGACCCTTCGGCGAGTGCGTGAAGCGGAACTTCCCCCGCACCTGGAAGTCCTCCCGCCGGCACACGCACGTGGCCCTCGACGACGCGCTGGAGCAAGGCGAGCTCTTCGTCGCCATGCTGCGCGCCTCTCGGGAGCCCTAGCCAGGCTCGGAGCGGCGCGCGGCGATTTGGCGGCTCCAAGCTACGGCGCCGCCGGCCTCGAGCCCGGCGACGACGACCAGCCCTCGTAGGAGCGGACGGTCGGGCCAGGGCGCGCCCAGCGCGAAGAGGCTGCAGCCGAGCGCGATCCAGCCGAGCCAGGGTCGCCCCACCTTCGCGAGGTCCATGCGGACCCCCTCGAGACGGGCGAGCTGCACGTTCTGCAGTAGGACCAGGAGCACGGCGCTCGTCGCCGTCGCGGCGGCCGCCCCGGCAAGCGCGAAGCGCGGAATCAAGAGCGCGTTGAGCACCGTGTTCGACACGCCGACCAGGAGGCTGTTGGCCAGGTTCACCTGGCTCCTTCCCGTGAACGCGAGGAAGTTCCCCGCCAGCCCGGCGCCCGCCGCCGTCAGCGCGGCCAGCACCAGCACCCCGATGAAGCTCGAATCCATCGTGGCGTAGCCGGGATCGAAGATTCCCAAGAGGTCGCGCTGGCCCACGAACACCACGAAGGCGAGCGGCGCCGTGAGCACCAGTGCCCGGCGACTCGTCCGGGTGAGCTGGCGCGCGAGCTCACCACGCTCGCCGCGCGCGTGGTGCCGGACCACGATGGGCGCGAGCGCCGTGCTGAAGACGATGCGCACCTGTTTGAGGTTTTCGGTGAGCTGCGCCGCCGTCGAATAGAGCGCCAGGGCCGCCGGCGGCGTACCGAAGGCCGCGAGGAACACGACGTCGAGGCGCGCCAGATAGAGCGAGACCGTGTGGTTGAGGCTTTGCGGGACGGCGAAGCGGACGATGTCCCAGCCAAAGGGCGGCCGGGCGAAGCCCGCCGCCACGTCGCCGGCGACGAGGTAGTGGCCAAAGGGCCGGAGCGCCACGAGCGCGAGCAGGCAGGTCGTCGCGAAGAAGCTCATGAGCAGCGCCGTGAGCCCCCCTCCGGCCTCGTGAATTGCGACCGCGAAGACGAGCAGCAGCAGCGGCCTGAGCCCGGCGAAGAGCGCTCCCCAGCCCATGGCGAAGTGCGCCTTGGCGACGCCGGACATCGCCTCGACGAACACGAAGGGCACGAGCGCCCAGCCGAGCCACGGGAGCCCCGGCACCATGTCCGCGTAGAGCGGAAAGAAGGCGCCGACGACCGGCGCCGCGCCGAGCTGTACGAGCAGTGCCAGGCCCACGGCCAGCGCAACGGACTGGCGGAGGATGCGGCCGGTCGTTCGGCTGATCGCCGAGCCCGCGTCGCCCTGGGCGACACCTCGGCTGACGAAGAGGGTCGCGGCGTCCGCCCAGCCCGTCGAGGCGATGCTGCCGCCCACCTCCACGACGGTCATGGCGAGGAAGTAGCGGCCCATGGTCTCCGCACCGAAGAGGCGCGTGAGCACGACGATGAGGACCGGATAGAGGAGCTTCCCGACCAGCCCGATCGCGTTGACGAGGGCGCCGCGCCGGAGCGCCGCGTCGTGACGCTCCGGCTCAGCCGGCACGCCGGCCATGGGGCACCCCGGCGGCGACCGCATCGTCGTAGGCGGCCTCGAGCGCCCGGCCTCGCACGCGCACGTCGAAGCGAAGACGCACGCTCTCGGCCGCCGCCTGCGCCATGCGGCTTCGAAGCGCGTCGTCACTCAGCAACGAGTCGAGGGCCGCCGCGAGTGCCTCCACGTCCCGCTCCGGCACCAAGCGTCCCGTCACGCCGTCCTCGATGATCTCCGGAAGCCCGCCGTGCCAGGTCCCGATGGGCACGGCGCCGGCGAGGCTGGCCTCCTTTGCGACCATCAGCCCGGACTCCCGGTCGCCGTCGGCCGTCGTGACGCTCGGCGCGAGGAGCAGGCTCGCCCCGGCGAGCAGCTCCGCTACCCGCGCCTGCGGGAGCACCCCGTGAAGCGTGATCCGATCGGCCACCCCGCTCTGCGCGCGGGCCTCTTCGATCTCCGGACGCAGGGGACCGTCCCCCACGATCTCGAGGCGCGCCCCGGGGTGGCGCGCGGCCACCTTGGCGAAGGCCCGTAGCCCGTAGAGCAGCCCCTTCTTCCGAACGAAGCGGCCCACCATCGCGATAGTCGGTACGCGCGGGTCCTTCGGCCCCGGGGCGAAGCGCGTGGTGTCGACCCCGATATGGTGAAGGCGCAGGCGCTCCCGCGGTACGCCCGCCTCGTGCACGAGCTCCAGGAGCTCCACCGATGCGCAGAGCCCCAGCGTGAGCCGCCGGAGCATCGCCGGGGCGAGCAGCGCGTAGGGCCAGTTTCGCGGGAGCAGCCGCTCGCCGCTCTGCAGGAGCGAGACGTCGTGGCCGTGGAAGGTCACGACGAGCGGCAGATCCGCGGCCCGAGCGAGGCTGACGCCGTAGAGCGCGCCGGTTCCGAAGTGCGCGTGCACGAGCGCAAAGCCGCCGCGCCGTAGCCTCCGCCGGAGCCGCGGCGACACGCGGGTGACCTCGAAGAGCGGCCCGCCGACCCACACGGGCTCGAAGGGAAAGAGCTCCGGGTTCACCCGGCGCGCGGCGAAGACCTCGACCTCGTAGCGCTCGTGGTGCCGCACCTCGTCGTGAACGAAGGTCTGCGAGTAGGGGAGGAAGTGGCTCGAGACCATCGCGACGCGGGGCCGCGGCGCGCTCACGGCTGGGCCCTTCGGCCCGGACGGGGCACGGCCGGCGCCGGCTCCGCGACGGCGCGGCTCGCCGGCGCTGTCT
>CALCTH010000482.1 GCA_937893795.1 uncultured Myxococcales bacterium
GCGCTCGAGGCCGCCGGCGTCGCGCGGGGGCGTCGCGCGGCGGTAGCGGCGACGGTGCTCTCGGCGCCGGCGCTGGCGCGGGACTACGAGGGCGCCGAGGGCGCGTGGAGCGCCTCCGAAGCCCTCGCGCGCGCGTCGGTACGTCTGCAGAGCGCCCGGGCCGTGCTGCCCAAGGATGGTCTCGTCGAGACCCTCGTCGCGCTCGCGGAGGGCGATGGCGAGGGCAGGGCGGCGCGCGCGGTCTTCATCCGCGTCGAGCAGCCGGCCCCGGACGAAGCGCAGGCAGGTCGGCGATGCGGCCCGCGGCGTCGGGGGCGATCCCGGCCGGCCCGACGGCGTGGTGGAGGTACAGGGCGACGCCGATGGCGCGGCGCTACGCTTGCGCCGGGCCTCGGCGGGGCCCAGCTGGCAGGCGGTCAGCCTCTGGCTCGCGGAGCCCTTTGCCGCCCTGCCGCAGCGGACCTTCCCGAGGCCGCGCTTCACGGTGGTGGCGCCCAGCGCCGAGGCCGCCGCCGACGTCGCGCGGCGTGCCGCCCTGGAGGAGCCGCTCGAGTGCGCCCGCGAGGGAGCGACGCTCGCGTGCGCGGTGAGCCCGGAGCGCGACCGGGTCCGCCGCGCCTGGATGAGGAGCGTCCCCGAAGCCGCGCGCTTTTGCGCGCAGGCGCTCCGCGCGTCCTCAGACCGCGACGCCGTGCGTGCGCAGCGCGTCGTTCAGTGAGGTCTTCCGGTCCGTGCTCTCCTTGCGCTCGCCGATGATGAGTGCGCAGGGCACGTGATACTCGCCCGCCGGAAAGCGCTTCGGCCGCGTGCCCGGGATGACCACGGCCCGGGGCGGGACGCTCCCCTTGCGCTCGACCGGTGCATCGCCTCGCACGTCGATGATGGTCGTCGAGGCCGTGAGGACGACGTTGGCGCCGAGCACGGCCTCGCGGCCCACGCGCACGCCCTCGACGACGATGCATCGACTGCCGACGAACGCGCCGTCCTCCACGATCACCGGCGTCGCGCTGGGAGGCTCGAGCACGCCGCCGCTGCCGACGCCCCCGCTCAGGTGCACGCCGGCTCCGATCTGCGCGCAGCTCCCCACGGTGGCCCACGTGTCCACCATGGTGCCGGCGCCGACCCGCGCGCCGATGTTCACGTAGCCCGGCATCAGGATCGCGCCGGGCTCGAGGTGGGAACCGAAGCGGGCCGTCCCGGGAGGCACGACGCGAACGCCCTGGGCGTCGAGGCCCGACTTGAGCGGGATCTTGTCGTGGAACTCGAAGGGCGGGAGCTCCATGCGCTCCATGCCCCGCAGACCGAAGTAGAGCAGCACGGCCTCCTTCACCCAGGCGTGCACGGTCCACTCCCCGCCAGGCTCCGCCGGCGGGGAAGCGACGCGGAGGTCGCCTCCGTCGAGAAGCTCGATGGTCTCGAGCACGGCGTCGCGGGCGTCCTCGAGCTTCGTACGGTCGGCGTAGGCGGCCTCGATGGGTCCGCGGAGGGCGTCGTGGGCATCGCTCATGAGGCCCGCATAGCAGCTCCGGCGCGCCGCCCGCATCTCCGTCGCCGCCGCTCCGGGCCTTGCGGCGGCGTCGTCCGCCGCCCATTCACTCTGCCCATGGCCCCGCGCCCGCTCCCGACCCCGGACCTCGCCCCGCCGGCGCACGCCCTCGAGCGTCTGCCGGAGGAGTGGGCGGCGCTGCTCGAAGCGTGGGGCGAGCCTCGCTTTCGCGGCGGCCAGGTCTTCCAGTGGATTCACCAGCGCGGGGTGTGCGACCCGGCGGAGATGACCAGTCTCCCGAAGACGCTGCGGGCGCGTCTCGCGGAGGAGCTGGGGGAGGAGCTGGCCTACCCCTTCGCGGTCCATCGGCGCGGGCGCGCCCCCGACCGCACGCAGAAGCTCCTCCTTCGCGTCGCCGGGGAGCGTGACGTCGAGACCGTGCTCATCCCGCAGAACGACGGCAGCGCGGACCCCGACGTGGACGTCGCGGACCGGAGCGAGGACCGCGAGGTGGGCATCACGAGCCCCGTGACGCAGTGCATCTCGAGTCAGATCGGCTGTGCCATGGGGTGCGTCTTTTGCGCCTCGGGCGTGGCGGGGCTCCAGCGACACCTGAGCGCGGCGGAGATCGTCGGCCAGGTGCTCCTCGGGCGCGAGCTCCTGCGCCAGGACGACGAGGGCGACCGGCTCCGCAACGTCGTGCTCATGGGGATGGGTGAGCCGCTTCACAACTACGATGCGGTCGCGCGGGCCCTGGTGCTCATGACGCACCCGGACGGGCTCGGGCTGAGCACGCGCCGGGTCACGCTCTCCACGAGCGGGTTGATCCCGCAGATCGACCGGCTCGGACGGGACTTCCAAGGCCGGGTGCAGCTGGCGATCTCGCTGCACGCGACGAGCGACGAGCGGCGCTCGGCCATCATGCCCGTCAACCGGAAGTACCCGCTCGCCGAGCTCATGGCCTGCCTCCGGCGCTATCCGCTCCCGAAGCGGCGCCGCATCACGCTGGAGTACACGCTCATCGCCGGCGTCAACGACGCCCTCGAAGAGGCCGACGCGCTCGCCGGCCTCGTGCGCGGCGTCCCCGTGAAGGTGAACCTCATCCCCATGAACCCCATCGCCGAGAGCGACCTCGGGGCGCCGGACGCGAGTGGCGTCGCGCGCTTTCGTGCCCGGCTGATGAAGCATGGGCTCACGGCCACCGTCAGGCGTCAGCGTGGAGACGACATCGATGCGGCCTGCGGACAGCTCGCGCTCTACGGACCCGCCGGCGAGCGGACGCCGCGGCGGAGGCGCCTCCCGGTGGCGGGCCCGGGCGGCGGACACGGGCCGAGCTGAGGTGCGACGCGCGACGCCAGCCGCTGCCTTCGTGCTCTCGAGCGCCTTCCTGCTCTCGATGCCCACGACCCCCGCGCGGGCCCAGGTCGGCGTCGCGGTCGAAGCGCTGCGTGACGGCGACGTGCGCCTCGACGGGCGCCTCGACGAGTGGCGCGGCATCCGCCGGGTTCAGGTGGGCGAAGGCGCGGACGCGTCGCTTCGCTTCTCCTTGGGAGCGACGGCGCGCGGCCTCTACGTCGCGGCGGAGGTGAGGGACGAGCGCGTCGTGCGCCGCGCCAGCCTCGACATGCGCCAGGACGCCGTGGTGCTCACCTTCGCCGTTCAGCCTCCCGGGCGGCGCCGCTGGGAGGCCCGCGAGCTCTGGCTCATGGCCGGCGACACGGGCCGGAGCGCCGGCCGCGTGGCCGTGGCGCCCCTCGGCGGCGTGCTGCGCCTCGCGGCCGGCGCCGCGCTCGTCGAGGCGCCGACGAGCGGGGGCTACACCTTCGAGGCCTTCGTCCCCTTCGCGCTGCTCCCCGTGGCCGAGGGAGGGGAGGGCGCCGGGGCGAGCTTCGACCAGGGGCGCCTCGCCGTGCGCTTGCAGGACGTGGACCGGGAGGCCCGCCCGGAGGTCGAAGCGGCGCCGGCGACGGCGGTCGTCGACCCGCGCGCGCTCGAACGGCTCCCGCGAATCCGGGCCCGCGGAGGAAGCGGCGCGCTACTGGCGGGCTTCGCGCGCACGCAGGGGCTTGCCGACGACGTCCCGGAGCGCGAGCTCCGCGCGGACGTCTCCGGTGACGCGCGTGAGGAGCGGCTGCTTCAGCTGGACCGGTTTCTCGTAGTGCTCGGGCCCGGGTATCGGGGCGGTCGCGCCTACGATTTCATGGCGCTCCCCGTCGCGCGTGGCCGCGACGTCCTTTCCGCGGAGACGCAGGACCTCACCGGCGATGGGCGCGCCGAGCTCCTGCTCCGCCTGCGCCAGGAGAACGCGCGGGGGAGCCGGGTGCTCCTCCTCGTCGTCGGTTTCGACGGCGAGAGCCTCGACGCCCTCTTCACGGCCGAGCTCGCCAAGGAGACGGGCGCCGGGCGCATCGAGGGCCGGCTCCGCGTGGACGCCGCGCGTCGCCCGCGGCGCTCGCGGGACGCGGCGTCGGCCGGTCCCGCGACGCTCGTGCTCGAGGCGGGCCAGGCCGAGGGGCTCGGCCCCGAGAGCTACCGC
>CALCTH010000483.1 GCA_937893795.1 uncultured Myxococcales bacterium
GATCATGGTGTCATCAATGCGCTGCAGCTGCCCGAGCCCGAGGGCTGCCGAGAGTTCCGGCAGGCGGTAGTTCAACCCGACGAGCTGCTGGTCGTGCCAGGGGCCATCCATGCTCCGACCGTGATTTCGCATCAGCCTCACGCGTTCAGCGAGCTCAGGGTTGTCGGTGACGAGCATGCCGCCTTCGCCGGTGGTGAGCACCTTCCGCGGATGAAAGCTGAGCGTGCTGCACACGCCGTAGGAGCCCGCCGGACGCCCCGCGGGGTCGACGCTTCCGAGGCCGCACGCGGCATCCTCGAGCACCGGCACCTCGCCCAGCGCCTCGCCGAGCGCGCCGCGGTCCACGGGGTTACCGAACTGGTCGATGACCACGGCCAGCGCGGTGCGCTCGGTGCGCGCCGCGGCGTAGGCGGCCGGGGCGCCGTTCCAGTCGCGGGAGTCGACGTCCACCAGGACCACCTCGGCGCCGAGCGCGCGCGCGGCGTGCGCCGGGCTCGGCCAGGTGAGCGCCGGAACGAGCACCTCGTCGCCCGGGCCCACCCCGAGGCTCTCCATGGCGAGGGCGAGCGCCGCGGTCCCGCTCCCCACGGCCACGGCATGCGCCCGCCCGACGCGGGCGGCGATCTCCGCCTCGAAGGCGGCCACCTCCGCGCCCATCACCAGCATGCCGCTCCGGAGCACGGCGTCCACGGCGGCGCGCTCATCGTCCCCAATCGAGGGTCGCGCCAGGGGAAGCATCGCTCTCATCTCGCTCATCGCGCGGTGCCTGACTTAGCATGGCTGCGGCGTAAAGAGCGTGGGGAGCTCCGACGACATCGAGGTGCCGGCGCGCATCGGCCGCTACCGCATCGAGCGGCGGCTGGGGGTGGGCGGTATGGCCGAGGTTTTCCTCGCCCGTTCCCGCGGCGCGTCGGGCATCGAGAAGCGCCTGGTGCTGAAGCGGATCCTCCCGAGCTTCGCGAGCTCCCCCCGCTTCAACGCGATGTTCGTCGACGAGGCGAAGGTCGCCATGAGCCTGAACCACCCGAACGTGGTGCAGGTCTACGCCTTCGAGGAGGAGCGGCGGCAGCTGCTCCTGGCCATGGAGTTCGTCGACGGCATCGACTTGGCCGCGCTCCTCGCCGCTCGCGCCTCGGAGGCGCACCGCCTTCCCCCGGGGCTCGCGGCGTGGATCGCCCTCGAGCTGGCCAAGGGCCTCGACTACGCGCACCGGCGGCGCGACCCCTCCGGCGAGCCCCTGGAGATCGTCCACCGGGACATCAGCCCGCAAAACGTGCTCCTCGGCCGCGAGGGCACCGTGAAGGTCGCGGACTTCGGCATCGCCAAGGCGCGCCTCGTCGCCGACGACACCGGCACCATCAAGGGCAAGTTCGCCTACATGTCCCCGGAGCAGGCCCGCGGCGAGACCGTCGATCGGCGGAGCGACGTCTATTCGCTCGGCATCCTGCTCACGGAGATGCTCCTGGGTCGCTCGCGCTACCAGGGGCTCAAGGGGCTCGAGGTGCTCGAGCGCGTCCGGCGAGGCGAGCGTGTGCTCCCGCGCTCCCTCGATCCGTCGCTCCCCGAGGCCCTCGACGCCATCGTGGCGCGGGCCACGGTGAGCGCGCCCGAGGGGCGCTACGCGAGCGCCCGGGACTTCGCGCAGGATCTCGAGGCGTATCTCCACGGCCTCGAGCGCCGCTGGGGATCCGGCGACCTCGAGGCGGCGCTGGAGGGGGCTCTACCGCGCCCCTCGCTCGGCAGCTTCCCGCGGGGGACGCCGGGCTCGCAGGCCGAGGCGACCCGCGCCGGCGTGACGAGCGGTGAGCGGCGCGAGCGGCGGGGCGTCGTCGCCCTCGAAGGTCTCCCGCGGACCGGCGTGCTCGGCTCGCGCGCCCGCGCCGTGCTCGAGGACATCGCCTTCAAGGCCGACGCCGTCGTCCGCTTTCGTGACGACGAAGGCGGGCCTCGCTTCCAGATGCTCTTCGGCCTCGGGCGGGCGTCGGAGACCGATCCCCTCAAGGCCCTCGCCGCCGCGACGGATTGCCTCGACGCCCTGCGGGGCCTCAGCGTCGACCGCGGCGAGGCCGTCGAGGCCAGCGTGGGCGTCGGGCGCGGCGTCGTCTCGACGGTGCGCGATGGCCGCGGTCGCTTGCTCCGCTGGGTACCCGTCGACGCCGTGCTCGGCGTGAGCGCGGCGCTCGCGCAGGCGGGCGCGCCGGGCGAGGTGCTCGCCGCGGGCGAGGTGCACCGGCTGGCCCGGCGGGATTACGCCTTCGCACCCGCGCGGGAGGTGAACGTGCCCCGAGCGGCCGGCGCGACGACGCGATCCATCGCGGCGTGGCCGCTCACGCGTGCGCTCCGGGGGCACGAGAAGGTGGCCGAGGGGGACCGCGGCGCGGTGGTCGGCCGGGATATCGAGCGCGCGCGGCTCGAGACGCTCTACGCCGAGGTGCGCGAGACGGGTCGGGCGCAGTTCGTCACCGTCGTCGGTGAGCTCGGCGCGGGGAAGACCGTCCTGGTGGAGGCGGCCCTCGAGGGGCGCGTGCCGCCGGCGCACGTGCTTCGAGCCGAGTGCACCTTCGGCGCCCGCGACGTGCCCTTCGAGGCGGTCACCGAGCTCCTCCGCAGCGGCCTCGGCGGCCGGGACGCGCCGGAGACGCTGCAGGCGAAGCTTCGGAGCGCCGCGCT
>CALCTH010000484.1 GCA_937893795.1 uncultured Myxococcales bacterium
GAGGGCGGCGGCGACGGGGCCCTCGAGCGTGCGCTTCGACCCGTGGGGCCGGCGACGGACCTCGCACGCGCGATGACGCAGCGCGCGGGCCCGCCACCCGCGGCTCAGGGAGCCACGCCGGGCACCCCGGCCGCGAGCGGTGAGGGGTAGGAGCCCAGGGCGATCGTCCACGGCGGGCTGGGCCAGCCGTCATAGGTGGCGGGGTCCTGGAGCTCCGCCGTCGTGAATCCCGTGGTCCCCGGCGCCGTCGGGCCGGGCACACCGGTCTTCGTGACGTCCCAGAAGACGTCGGTGAAGGTCACCGCCGAGTCGTCCTCGCCCAGCACCGGCCGGCCCGCGCGGGTCGGGTAGGCGCCGGCGAAGATCACCCGGTCGACGGTCGGCGTGGTGCCGGCGCCGAAGCGCTCGCCGAAGAGACCCCCCACGAGCGTGGGCCCACCTGCGAGGTCGAGCGGCGTCGCGACGAAGCCGTCCTCCACCACGGCGCCGGCGCCGAGCACCGCCGCGCTCCCGCCGACGCGCTGGCCGCGAGCGCTGGTGAGGGTGCTCCGGATGACGAAGGTGCGGAGCGTGCCGTTCAGGTCGCTGGCGAAGCCCCCGACCTTGTCCACGCTGCCCGTGACGGTGAGCGTACCCTCGGCGAGGACGCGCTCGGCCACGGCGCCGGCGGCGAAGGCCGAGACGACCCCGCCGTGAAACGCGCCGCCGCTCGCGGTGAGGCTCGCGTCGATGTGCGCGTCCTCGAGGCGGCTCCCCGCGCGCATGGTCCGAACGATGCCGGCCAGGCCACTCGAGGTCGCCTCGAGCATGCCCGTCACGCGCACGCCCGACATGAGCGCGCCATCGACCGCCTCACCGACGAGCGCCGCCAGCCGCGCGCGCCCGAAGAGGTCGACGTCCTCGAGCGCGAGGTTCCGGAGGGTGCCGCCGAGCGTTTCGACGAAAGCGACGTCGTCGCTCGTGGTCCCGCCGTGCGACCAGTTCTGGATCGCGAAGCCGTTGCCATCGAGGACTCCGTCCCAGCTCGGCAGCGGCGCGAAGGTGACGCCCGACAGATCCACGTCCCCGGCGAGGATCGCCGAGGGCGTGTCCGTCAGCGTGCGGAGCGCCTCGAGATGGGCCGGCGTGCATACGATGAAGGGCAGCACCCGGTTGCCGAGGCCACCTCCGAAGGGCGCCGCGTCCGCGTTGCAGGGGATGGTCTCCGGGAAGAGCGAGGCCTCGAAGGCCAGCGCCGGAAGCTCGCCCTCGTCGCGCACCCAGGTCGGGGTCGCGAGCGCCGCGAGGCGCGCCTCCGTCGCGGAGCGGAGCTCGCTCGCAGCGAGCGGGATGGCGCGGGCGACCCCGGAGGCCTCGGCGACCGCGTCGGCGTCGTAGAAGACGTCCTGGTAGGTCGCGGCGCCAATGTTCACGCCGATGGGCTCGCCGTCGCCGCCGTCGATGCGGCCCGCGAAGACCACGCGCTCGAAGGTGGGCGCGCCGAGCGAGAAGCGGAGCCCGTAGATACCCGCGTTGTTCGGCCGGTCGGCGAGGCTGCCGCGCACGATGCAGTCGCGCACGACGGCGTCGCCGATGAGCGTGCCCATGATGCCCCCGGTCCCGCCGCCGGTCTCGAGGCGCACCGAGGACACGCACTCCTCGAGCGTCCCGGTGAGGTCGCCGACGACACCACCGAGCTTCGAGCGACCGCTGGTGATCGTGCCCGCGGCGAAGGCCTGGCGGAGCGTGGCGCCCGCCAGCACCGCGCGCGCCACGCCGCCGACGAAGCCGTTGGCGCCGCTGCTCGTCTGCACGATCTCCCCGACGAAGGCCGCGCCCTCGACGCTGGTGCCGGCGCGCAGGGTGCCCACCACACCGCCGGCTCCCTGCCCGCTGAGCTCGATGCGGCCGGTGGCGAGCACGTCCTCGAGGCGCGCCCCGCTCGCCTCGACGAGCTCGAGCGCAAAGGTCGAGAGGTTGCTCCCGCCACGCACGTCGACGTCGGCCAGGACCAGGTCCCGCACGGCGCCCGAGAGCGCATCGATGAGGGCGAAGTCCGAGCCCCCCGTGGATACGAGACCGAAGACCACGTGGCCGCCGCCGTCCAAGGTGCCGGCGAAGCTCGGAAGCGGCGCCCAGGGCGACCCGAGGTCGGCGAGGTCCACGTCGGCTTCGAGCACGTAGGCGAGCGCCTCGTTCCCGGGGTCGCGGATCGCGTCGAGCTGCGCCGCGGTGCAGAGCTGGTGCGGCGACGCTTCGGTCCCGAGGCCTCCGCCGAAGGGCACGCCGAGCGGGTCGCAGGGCGGGGGCGGCGGCATGTCGACCGCGAGGTCGTCGGCCATGTCCGCGCCAAGGTCGCCCGGGCCGAGGTCGGCGCCCTGATCCCCGCCGAGGTCGCCGGCGCCCTGATCCTCGCCGCCCTGATCCGCCGGGCCCTGGTCTCGGGGACCCTGGTCCACGGCGGCGTCGAGGGGCATGCCGCCCATGCCGCCGTCGTCCCCGGGGTCCACCATGCCACCGCTGCCGCCCGTGCCTCCGCCCCCGCACGCCGCGAGGGACGCGCCGAGCACGATCATGCTCCACCTACTGCTCCTCATCGTCTCTCCTTCGCGCGACCGCTGGGCGTCGCGTCCGGGCGGCTGGAACGGGGCCGGAGCGCGCGGGCCGAAGGGGCCCATGAGAGCCTGATGACCCCGCGTGAGAAGCGCGTGAGAGCGCGAGGAGGCTGGTAACGTCGGGGTTCGACTGCGCCCGAGGCCATGGCCCGAGCGCCGTACGCTGCGTTGTGAGACTCCTCCGAGTACGATCGCGGCGTGGGGCTGGAAAGCAGGCAGGAGCGGCACGCGCACGTGGCCGTACGGACATCGGCGGGCGGGCAAAAGGCGCTCCACGCCGGCGACGTGGTGGGGCGGGTCCCGACCGCGGCGCTGCTCCTCGACGACCCCCGCGTGTCGGAAGCGCACGCGCTCCTCACGCTGCGGCGCGGGCGCTTCGTGCTGCTCTCGCTGCGCCGGCTCCTGGTCGTGGACGGGACGCCGGTGCGTGAGGTCGCCCTGGCGCCGGGCGTGGTGGTCGAGCTCGCACCGGGGCTCCACCTGGAGGTGGAGGCGGTGCACGTGCCCGAGACCACGCTGGCGGTGGACGCGCCGGGCCTCGGGCTCCGCCGCCTCGGACCCGTGGCAAGCCTCGCCGGAGGACCGACGCCGGCCATGTGGGGCCGCTTCGAGCCGCGCGCCGACGCTCACGTCTGGTCCCTCGCGAGCGGATGGCGGGCCCGCGTGGGCGACGCGCCAGCGCGCGCCGTCGAGCCCGGCTCGGAGCTCGTGCTGCGCGACGTCCCCTTCCGCTTCGTCCGCGTGCCCCTCGCGGCGACGCTCCCCCGCTCCACCCAAGCCGGCGGCGGCCTCGCGCCGCTTCGCCTCGTGACCTTCTACGACGGCATCGAGATTCACCGGGAGGGACACCCGGTGCTCACCTTCGGCGGCCTCGGCGCCCGCATTCTCTCCGAGCTCGCGGCCTTCGGGGGCCCGGTGCCGTGGCAGACCGTCGCCGCGGAGCTCTGGCGGGACGATGCGGCCCAGGGCGGGGACCTCCGGCACCGCTGGGACGCCGCGCTCAGCCGGCTGCGGCGTAAGCTCGCGGACGGAGCCGTGCGCTCGGACCTCATCCGCGCGGACGGCACCGGGTTCTTTCAGCTCGTGCTCGGGCCCGAGGACGTGCTCGAGGACCGCACGTGACCGCACGCTCCGAGGCTGGCTGGAGCGGCCCGGAGCCGGCCCCGCGTCGCCGCGACGACGACACGGGCGTGACCACCGCCCCGGGCCGGGCGCGCCCGCCGGCCGACGCGCAGCTCCCCTCGAGCGAGCGCTACCGCTGGCGCGACGAGCTCGGGCGCGGCGGCATGGGCACCGTGCACGCGGTCTTCGACGCGCGCCTCGGCCGGGAGGTGGCGCTGAAGCTCCTGACGCGCGGGGATGGCGCCGCCGCGCGCGTGGCCCGGGAGGCCGAGGTCGCGGCCCGCCTCGAGCACCCGGCCATCGTGTCCGTCTACGACGCGGGCGAGACGCCGGCGGGGCAGGCGTACTTCACCATGCGCCTCATCCGCGGCCGCTCGCTGGCGCTCGCCGTGGCCGAGGCGAAGGACCTGCCAGCGCGCCTCGCCCTGCTCCGGCCGCTCCTCACGGTGGCCGAGGCGGTCGCCTACGCGCACAGCCGCGGCGTCATCCACCGGGACCTCAAGCCGGCCAACGTGATGCTCGGCGCCTTCGGTGAGGTGCAGGTCGTGGACTGGGGCCTGGCCGCCGTCGCCGGGGAGGCGGACGGCTTCGCGGGCGTCGGCGTGGGCACGCGCGGCTTCGCAGCGCCGGAGCAGCTCGCGGGCCACGTGACCGCCTGTCCCGCCGCCGACGTGCACGGCCTCGGCGCCATCCTCCGCGCGATCCTCGAGGGGGTCGAGGCGCCGGAGGATGTCCGCGCCATCGCCGACAAAGCCTGCGCCCGCACCCCCGGCGAGCGCTATGCGTCACCGGAACGTTTTGCGGAGGATCTCCGGCGCTTCGTCGACGGCCAGCCCGTGAAGGCCCGGACGTACACGTCGTGGGATCTGGCGGCCCGCTTCATGCGCGCCTACCGGCGGCTGCTCGGCCTCGTCGCCTTGGGCCTCCTGACGGCCACGGTGGTCTTCGCGCTCGCCTACGGCCGCCTCGACGATGCGCGCTCCCGCGCCGAGAGCGCCGAGCGCGACACGCGGGAAGCGCTCGCGGAGCAGAGTGAGACCTACGGCTGGGCCCTCGAGCGTCAGGCCCTCGAGGCGCTGGCCTCCGGGGCCGCCGCCGAGGCGGAGATCCTCAGCGCGCACGCGCTCGCGGCGCGCGAGTCCGCCCGGGCGCGCGGGATCTTGATGCGCGCCCACGCGGGACCGCGGCTGGCCGTCACGCGCACCCGCGTCACCGCGTCCTGCGAGCGCGTCCACTTCGGCGCCGACGCCTACGTATGCGAGCGCGAGGGCGAGATGCGCTTCTACGAGGACGGAGAGCCCGCGCCACGCTGGACGGTGCGCTTCGACGCGAGCGACGTCTCCGTCGGCTCGGAGCACGTGCTGCTCCTGGCGGCGGCGCGGGCGAGCCTGCGTTCGCGGAGCACGGGCGAGGAGGTCGACGTGCTGCAGGGGCTCTACCCGACCAACGGGCCCCGCACGAGCCCCTCGGGCGAGCTGGCCGCGAAGTTCGGACCGGTGCTCGTGGCGCGCAGCCTGGACGGCGCGCTGCGACGTTATGCTCCGTGCGCATCCGGGCGCACCACGGCGCTCGCGCTCGGCGAGACCCACGTCGCGGGAGCCTGCGCCCGCGGCAAGGTCGCGCTCCTCGAGCGACGGGTCGTCGGGACCGGGCCGACGGCCTACGACCCCGACGACCGCCAGGGGCGCATCGACGGGCAGACGCAGCCGCTCCGGACCCTCGAGACGCCCTTCGCGTCCCCGGGCAGCCCGCTGGGCCCGGCGTTCAGCATGGCCTTCGATGCGGGGGATGCGCGCCTCGCGATCGGCGGCGTCGGCGGGCATCTGGCGATCCTGGATCTGGCGACCGGCGCGCTCGAGGGGCCCTACAAGCTCTCGGACCGCGCCCTAGCGGAGCTCGACTTCCTCGACGCGCGGCATCTGCTCGTAGCGACGGATGGGGGCGCCGGAATGGTGTTCGACACGGCGACGGGGCTCGAGCGCTTCGCCTTCCCCGCGCGCCTCTCGGGGCGGCTCCGGGCGAGCGCCGGGGCGCTCTTCGCGTCCGTGGGGGCGGACCGCTGGTCGTGGTCGCTGCCGGGCGACGGATCGCCGGCGACGCTGACGGCGGCCGCGGGCCTGAGCAGCGCCAGCTTCGACCCGGCCGGGCGCTGGGTGGCGCTCGCGCGGGGCGACGGCGCGGTATCCG
>CALCTH010000485.1 GCA_937893795.1 uncultured Myxococcales bacterium
CCCTCGCTCTCCCGCGCCTCGAGCTGGATGGCCCGCATGCGGTGGAAGTACTTCGCGTTGGCGGGGTCGAGACGCACGTCGCCCTCGCGGAGCCATCGGTCGAAGGCCTCGTCGTGGTTCGAGGCGACCACCACGACTTCGGCGCCCGTCTCCTCGTGGGCGCGGTCCAGCCACTCGACGGCGTCGCCAACCTCCTCCTCTACGGGGTCCATCCCATCGAGGTAGGTGTCGAAGCGGTGGTCGGGGTCGTTGCGGCTGTGGTGGCTGCGACGACCGAAGTGGAGGAGGTCGTGCGCCAGGACCTGCCGAGGGCGGAGCGTCTTGGCAACGCTGCGCTCGTCCCAGAGGTAGGCGCGCTCCGTGGGCTCGTCACGGACATCGAGGTGCACGTCACCGAGCACGAGGGCCAGGGGTGGTGGCGCCGGCTCGACGCCCTGCGCCGTGAAGCGCTCCTCGAGGTCGATGAAGGAGCCGTCGTCCTCGGCGTTGAGCTGGCGGAGGAAGACGCGCTCCTCGGCGTCAATCTCCACGTACGCGGCGCCGAACACGTGGTGCTTGTGGCCCTTCGCGCCGGCCTTCGACTGGCTGTAGTTCTGGAGGGTGCAGGCGCCGGTCGTCGCGAGGATGCGGGCGGCGCCGCGCTCGGTGGTGGCGACGCAGGTGAGCTGGATCTTCGGGTGCCCGAAGATGGTCGTCGCCTTGCCCGTGAACGCCTCGAACCCCGTTAGCGGAGTGACGGCGGTGGGCTGGATGCTGGTGGGCTCGACGATGAGGTGCGCCGCGAGCCGCACAGGACCCGCGATGCGGAAGGGCTCGACCCGCGGGTCCCACCAGCGGAAGCCAACGTCCTCCTGCGCTTCCCACGGCGAGGTGGGGTTCTTGTACATCCCGCCGACGACGAGAATCTTCGCGTCGCGGTGGTCCGCGAACCGGAGCAGCGCCGCCCAGAAGTCGTCGTGGAGGCCGGTCGCGTTCTGCGCGTAGGTGACGACGTAGCGGCGCGAGTCGTGCGCGAAGCCGCTGGCGGCGCCGAACGGGATAGCCTCCCGGTCCGTCGGGACGTCGTCGTCCCAGTCGTGCTCGGGGCCGAGCTGTGGAGCGAACTTCGTGGACGCCTCCAGCGTCTGCCCACCGGATTTGAGGCTGGTGCCGTAGAGCTTGAGCTTGACTTCCCGCCAACCGCCCAAGCGAGCCACCGTGCCAGAGCCGGGGTAGCCCGGCGCCTTGTGCCGGCGCCATCGGTCCATGGAGACGCCCTCGGGGGCGATGCCACAGGCCTGCGCGACCCGCTCGATGCTCTGCCGCATCGCACGGAGGTCCGCGGCCTCGTCGGTCACGACTCCTCGCTCTCCCCTCCGGGCCGTGAGGCGAGCGACGCCAGCACTCGGGCGACGGCTTCGGTGCGCGCAACATCGAGGGCGGAGCGGCGCGACCACCACGCGGTCAGTAGCTCCACGCCCAGGGCGGCGATGGCGAGCGAGGCGCTGAAGAGCGTGATCTCGCCCTCGATGGCTTCGCCCAGCAGCGCCGCGGCTCCAACCAAGCTCGGCAGACCCCTCACTCGTCACCCCCTGGCAGAGGCGGCGGGCACCCCGTGAGTCGTGCAACGTCCGCGGCGGCGTACCGGCGCGTGCGCTCTCGCAGCTCCTCTTGCACCGCCGGGGACTGCATCTGCGTGATGCTGCCGCGGTCCTGCATGCGGCGAAGCGCGCCACCCTCGGCGCGGACGCGGTGGAGCTCGGCCGCCGTGTCGTCTAGAGCCTGCTGAAGCTCCGCGGCCTTCTCGCGGCTGAGGGCGAGCTCCTCGCGCGCCGTCGCCAGCTCGTCGCGGGCCCACCGGAGGTCGCGCTGGAGCTCGAGCTGAGCGACGTCGGCGCGGCGCGCGGAGTTGCGGGCGGCCTCGACGTCCTGGCGCATCGACTCCTCGGCGAGGTCGAAGGCGCGCCCGATGGCGGAACGGATCGCGGCGCGCACCGTCGCGACGAGGTGCTCCTCGATGACCTGGACCGCGTCGAGGCGCGCGGAGCTACGGCGCCTTGAGAACGGCCGCTCGCTGCCCGCGGGAGAGGGCGAGGGCGACCGGCGACCGTCGTGCCCTCCCCCATCGGTCATGACGGCGCCGAGGCGTTGGGCAGCACGGTGAAGGGCCAGCGCTGACTCGGCCGAGTTTGACCGTCGGGGAAGGTGCCGTCCGCGGGGACGTTCACGAAGATGGAGAGTTCGCCGTCGCCAACGACGAAGCCCTCCGAGCTCCAGTCCGTCGTCGGTGAGGTGATCAAACGGATCGCCCCCGTTGATGCATCCAGAATGGTCGCCGTGGTTCGCTCGAAGACGTTCCCGCCGGTCGTGCCGGACTGGTCAAAGCGCAGCGTCAGCGTGACGCCTGCCGTCGCCAGGTCGGGGTGCGGCGTTCCGTCGCGGTCAACGAGCTCCCACTCGAGCGCGCCCACGAAGCCGTACTGGAAGCTATTCGCCGGGTAACTCATGGAACCTCACACGCCACCGGTAGTGGCTGGGCTGGTGCACCTCGAAACTCGGCGCGGCCGGGACCGTCAACGCCGCGCGGAGTTGGCTCGGCACCGTCACTGCGTTCCGTGCCCTCGACGGCACGACGACGGGCGTCACGAATCGCATTGCATCCTCGCTCTCAACCGGCTCGGGACGGTGACCCGGAATCGCAGCGCCGTGACCGTCACGGGCTCAGGCGCTGGCGACGACGTGGAGGGGGCGCGGCCCACCGTCGCAAGGGCGATGGACCCCCGACCGGCGCGGCCAAGCGTCGCCAGCGAGGCCGAGAAGCTCATGGTCGGCGCGTGATCGTTGTGACGTTGCCGGAGCGCACGACGTCCAGCGTCACGCCGCCGAAGGTGATGGTCCCGCTCCCGTCGCCGTCCGGCACATCCGTCGACGCGGGGTTGCTTGGGTCGAGCCCCAGCAGTCCCCACACAAGCGCGACCTGAGCGTCCGTGACGGCACGCCCGCTCGCCACTGCGTCGGCGATGTCGGTAACGTCGGTGGACGTTACGCCCGAGCCCGTCGTGATGCGGTCGATCAGGTTGGTCTGCTGGAACGCCACACGCACCCGGAAGGCGCCCGCCGTGTCGGCGATGGGATCACCGCCGCCGTCCACGAA
>CALCTH010000486.1 GCA_937893795.1 uncultured Myxococcales bacterium
CCCTCCGCGCCGACCTCGCCGGCCGGCGGGGGATTCGTCTTCTTGGGCGCGTGAGCGAGGCTGCGCTGGCTGCGCTCCACGCGGAAGCGGACCTCTTCGTCTCCGCCTCGCGCCACGAGGGCTACGGGATGGCCGTGGCCGATGCGCTGGCGGCCGGGCTGCCGGTGGTCGCCCGGGCCGCCGGGGCGCTCGTGGACCTCGTGCCGCCCGCGTTCCAGGTCTCGAGCGACCAGGAGCTCGCGGCGCGCGTGGCACGGCTGGCGCGTGATCCCGAGGCGATGGCGGAAGCGCGCAGCAGCGCCGCCGACCAGCGTTCTACCTTTCCGCGATGGGAGGATACGTCGCGCGCCTTCCTCGCGGCGCTCGTACGCTTCACGGAGGACGACGGCCGATGAGCACACCCCTCGACTTCGAGGCAACGTGGCTCGCGCTGCGGGAGCCTGCCGATGCACGGAGCCGGAACCCGTTGCTCGAAGCCCGCCTCCGCGCGGCGCTCGACGCGCGGTCCCGGACCTGCGCCGCCGTCGACCTCGGCAGCGGCACGGGAGCCAATCTGCGCTACCTCGCACCGCGCCTTCGCGGGCTCCGCTGGACCGCCGTCGACCGAAGCGCGGCGCATCTCGCGGCGGCCCGGCTCCCGCCGGGGCTCTCCGTCGAGACGCGCGTGCTGGACCTCGCGACGGAGCTCGAGGCCGCGCTCACGCCGTCCCCGAAGCTCGCGGCCGCCTCGGCCTTCCTCGACCTCGTCAGTGCGGCATGGGTGGCGCGGCTGGTCGCAGCGACCGAGCGGAGCTGGGTGTTCATCGTGCTCACGGTCGACGGCCGCATCACCCTGAGCCCCGACCTGCCCGGCGACGAGGCCATCCTCTCGGCGCTCGCGCGCGACATGCGGACGGAGAAGCTCGCGGGCGAGGCGCTTGGCGGCGAGGCCGCGGCCACGCTCGTGGCGAAAGCCCGCGCCGCCGGACGTCGCGCCTGGATCGCGCCGAGCGACTGGCACCTCGGTCCGGCCGACGAGGCGCTGCAGCGCGAGCTCCTCGGGGGCTATGCGCGCGTCGCGCGGCGCTGGCTGCCCGCGGGGCGGGTCGAGGCCTGGTACGCGGCGCGGCGCGCAGCGCTCGAGGCAGGCACGAGCCGCATTCGCGTCGGGCATCAGGACGTGCTGGTCGCACCGCGGTCGAAGGCGAGCTCGTAGAGCACGTCCGGGTCCATCGCGAAGCGGCGCGCCGGTGGCCGGTGCGCGCCCTCGACGCTCCCCACCGCGGGGAGCGCGAGGCCCCGACGGCCCGCACCGAAGAAGACCGGCGCAACGGCCAGGTGGAGCCGGTCTACGACGCCCGCCGCGACGAAGGAGGATACGGTCTCCCCGCCTCCCTCGACGAGGATCCGGCGGAAGCCCGCGCCCGCGAGCGCCGCGAGCACGTCCCGCGGCGTCCGCCCGACCTGGAGCTGCTCCACGTGCGAAGGGCAGGCGCCGGTGCCCACGCGAAGGCACCGCGAACCGTCGGCAGCGAAGAGCTGCGCGCCACCGTCCACGCGGCCCGAGGGATCCAGCACCGCCCGGGCGGGATGGGCTCCCGGCACCCGACGAACCGTCAAGCGCGGGTCGTCGAGGCACGCCGTCCGACGACCGACCACCACCACGTCGACCAGCGCCCGGAGACGATGAAGATGATCGAGGTTGGCGGGGCCGCTCAGCGAGCGAGAGGCGCCGCTCGCCGTGGCGATGAAGCCGTCGAGGCTCTGGGCGAGCTGCGCGACGACGAAGGGTCGTTCCGGCGTCGCCAGGGCCACGGGGCCGAGGAGCGCGAGGAGCTGCGCGGCCTCCGGTGTCGCCCTGCCGCGGACCTCGCCGCCGGCGTCCACCGAAGCGATCCCATCGCCGGGCACGACGGGTAGCCCGTCGGCCGTCAGGCCGAGCGGACCGCGCCAAGGCGCGTTCACGACGCCCCGGAGCCCTGCCCAGGCGGCGTCTGCGTCGAGGAGACGACGAGGGTGCCGCGGACCGACCGGCGTGCCGTCTCGGGGCGTTCGCACGGGCGGACCTTAGGTCCGCTCGCGGCCCCACGCACACCCCAACGGGCATCGCGCCGCACTCCGCAGTCCACAGCGTGGTGCGCACCCGAGCGCGCTTCGACACACGGCGGCTCGCTCGCTAGAGCAGCGCGCGCGCGTCGTAGCTTTCGGCCCGTTGCGCGAGCCAGGCCTGGGCCTTGCCGCGCGCCGGGGCCCACTCGAGGCGCCGCCGCCCGAAACGCGCGGGAAGAAGCGCCACGACCAGCGAGGTCACGATGAGCGCGGCGGCGGCCTCCTGCCGCGCGAGCGCTTCGTCGAGCTTTCGTGCACGCCGCTCCCCGAGGAGGAGGCGCAGCGCGTCGCTCCGGATGAGTGCCCATCGGCCCTCTGCGTCATCAGCAGGTCGAAGAGCGTGTCCGGTGCTCCCGCAGCGACCCGTCCGCTCCCGCGGGCCCGGCGCCTCGCGGGCGGGGGCGCGGGCGGCCTGGCGCTCCCGGCCACGTCTGCGCCTCCCCGGAGGTTGGTCGCGAGCGCGCGAAGTACGCCACCCTTTCGGCGCCCGCGCGGCGCGGACCTCGGCATCGCCGGCTCGGTCAGCGCGAGCGCCTGCATCGCGCCCCCCGGCGGGGCCGCCTCGCCACCGGCGTCCAGCCTGCCCGCGC
>CALCTH010000487.1 GCA_937893795.1 uncultured Myxococcales bacterium
GGCTTATGTGATCCCTGTGGTACGGTTGTTTAGACGGGTGCTCTTCCGATCCCTGCCGCGGCGGCCGACCCGGTTGGCTGGCGTTCGCGCGTTGAGCCGCGCCGCCGATACGGCGGCGGCCTGCCGTGAGGGCGACTCGCTCACCGCCTGGGCCCACATCACCTTCCGCGGGAGCGGCGCTCCCGCCGGCCTCCGCGTGGAAGGCGCTCCGGCGGACGTCAGCGCCTGCATCGCGCGCACGATCCGCCGCGTCCGCCTACCCCCCTTCGCCGAGCAGACGTTCCGGGTGACCTATCCCTTCGTGCTCCGCTGACCCTCTGCCCCGGCCTCGTCCTTTGCCTCGAGGCGCGGGTCGGGACCGGGCTCCGGCGGGTCGCGGCGCACCACCGCGAAGGCCACCACCACGAAGCTCACGAAGGCCGCGCCCGCCGCGATGAGAATCAGGTCCACGGCGAGAGCATAGCGGCGGAGGGCGCTCAGGGGGCCGTGTTCGGCGCCGCCGCTCCTCCCTCGCCCCACTCCTCGGGCGACGTGCTCCTCAGCGCGAGCATCTGCTCCACCCAGTCCAGGCCCGCGTCGACCAGCTCGCCGGGAATGACGAGGGCGAGCTCGATGTCCCCCTCGTCCGACGTAGCGCGGAAGGTCGGCGCCGCCCCGACCTGCTGGATCAAGGGCTGGAGCCCGTCCATCTTGAGCACCGCGTCGATGCTGACCTGTATGCGCCGCGCGCCCTCGGCGGCCATCGTCGGCGAGCTCGTCATGACCCGGCAGCGTAGCCCCAGCGCATCGCCGATCTGGATCGCGCCCGCCATGCCGTGGAGCTCGACGCCCACGGTCTCGAGGTCGAAGAGCTCGTAGCGCCCGGGACGGTCCACGGCGAAGAAGGAGAGCTGGGCGCCTTCGAGATCCGCCGTGAAGCGCGCGCGAGCCCAGCGCGGCGTCGCGGCGACGGCCGGCGGCGTCGTGCGTCGCAGAAGCTCGTCGATGCGGTCGGGGTGAGCCAAGAGCAGCCACTCCGCGTCCAAGCGCGCGACGGCGAGGGTGGACCCGACGAAGACCTCCCGCCCGGCGATCTCTCGGCTCGGGAGGATGGCCTCCGCCGCGGGATCGTCCCCCGCGACGCGCAAGAAGTCCCCGGGGGCGCTCGTCGTGGCCACGAGGAGGACGACCTCCTTGCGTCGCGCCGCCGATTCGCGCTCCTCCTCCTGCTGCGCCCGCTGCTCCGCGTCGCGGGCGTCGGCCTCGGAGAGCGGGGGCGCCCCTTCCAGAGCAGGCTCGTCGTCGTCGTCGTCGGCCATCGCCATGGCCGTGGCCGTGAGCGGGAGGATGACCTCATCGACGGTCCGCAGCACGGCCAGCCGCTCCTCCACCTTGGCCAAGCCTTGGTCCTCGCCGATGCGTCGGATGAGCCCGGCGAGGCGCTGGAGCGGTGGCGCCGCCATGAGCCCGTCCACGTCGATGCGGACCAGCCCCACCGTGTCCTCGGGGACGTGGACCAGGGGATCGAGCGCGGCCGGCGGGAGGGCGCCGATGGCTTCCCGGGCCTCGGTGGCCTCCGCGTGGGCACAGCCCCCGGCGAGGACTACCAGCGCGCACCCGAGCGCTACGCGAGAAAGGCGAGCAAGCATGGCGCGAGCATGCCATGTACCGGGCGCTCTCCCCGCACCCACCGCGAGGGTGGGCCCGGCTTGACGACGCGTCCCCGGGCCCGCATACCTTCCGCCCTTCGCGCGTAACCCGGGCTGCCCCGGCCCTCGCGAACGGCGACCCAGGACCCTCCCATGAAGGCCGACATCCACCCCGAGTACCACCCGGTCATCTTCGTCGACGGCGACGACGAGGTGATCGGCCGTTCGACCATGACCTCGAAGGAGACCCGCGAGGTCGACGGGGTCGAGCACTACGTCGTGCGCGTGGACGTGTCCGCCTTCTCGCACCCCTTTTATACGGGCAAGCAGAAGGTCATGGACACCGAGGGTCGCGTCGACCGCTTCCAGAAGCGCTACGGCAAGAAGGGTTGAGCGCGTCGGCGCTCACCCCGCCTTTCAGCCCGCCCGAAGTCGCCGCGCCGCGTCCTTCGCCATGTAGGTGAGGACACCGTCCGCGCCTGCGCGCCGGAAGGCCATGAGGCTCTCCAGGACGACGTCGTCCCAGCGAAGCATGCCGGCGTCCGCGGCGGCGCGGTGCATCGCGTACTCGCCGCTCACCTGATAGGCGTAGGTCGGCGCGCCGAAGGCGTCTTTGACCCGGCGGACGATGTCGAGGTAGGGCATGCCCGGCTTGACCATGACCATGTCGGCGCCCTCCTCGAGGTCGAGGGCGACCTCCCGGAGCGCCTCGTCGCCGTTCGCCGGGTCCATCTGGTAGGTCTTCTTGTCGCCGCCGCCGAGGCTCCCGCTGCTGCCCACGGCGTCGCGGAAGGGCCCGTAGTACGCGGAGGCGTACTTGGCCGCGTAGCTAAGGATGCTCACGTGCGTGAAACCCGCGCCGTCGAGAGCGTCGCGGATGGCCCCGATGCGCCCGTCCATCATGTCCGAGGGCGCGATGACGTCGCAGCCGGCCTCGGCCTGGGCGAGGGTCTGCCGGACCAGCGCCTCGAGGGTCTCGTCGTTCACGACGTAGCCGTCCCTCACCAGGCCGTCCTGGCCGTGGCTCGAGTAGGGGTCGAGGGCGACGTCGCAGATGACGCCGAGCTCCGGGACGGACTCCTTCAGCGCGCGCACGGAGCGGCAGACGAGGTTCTCCGGGTTCCACGCTTCCCGCGCGTCCTCGGTCTTCACCTCCTCGGGCGTGGCGGGGAAGAGCGCGAGCGCGGGAATGCCGAGCTCCCGAGCCTCCTGCGCGGCTTCCACGAGGAGATCGATGCTCAGCCGCTCGACGCCCGGCATCGTCGGCACGGCCTCCCGCGCACCTTGGCCTTCCTTCACGAAGACGGGCCAGATGAGGTCGTTCGTGCTGAGCGTGTTCTCGCGCACGAGGCGCCGGCTCCAGGGCCAGCGCCGGTTGCGGCGCATGCGGGTGCGGGGAAAGGCGGGCATGGGTTCCTCGGTCTCCGGCGGCCGGCGGCCCCGGCCACGCGAGTCATACCCCGAAAGAAGACGCCGCGAGGAGGTGAAGCTGCGGGGCGCCCCGCCCGCCACCGTGACGCCTCGGCGCCCGGACGCGCGTTCAGAGGCTCGGGCGGCTGAGCGTGATGTCGTACACCGCGGTGCACCGCTCCCGAACCGAGAGCACTCCGGTGAGCGTGCCCTCCGAGGCGTAGGTGAGGGTCGCGCCTCCCGCGTCGATGACCACCTCCGCCGCGTCCTCGTCCTCGTAGGTGCAGCCGAAGCCCTCGGCCTCGACGGGCAGCCACCAGCCACCCTCCAGGTGGAGCGTGTCGCCACAAAAGCGACCGCGAATCTCGTATTCACCGTCCACGAGGAGGTCGACCTCGTTGCCGTCCTGGGTGAGCTCCCAGTCGAGGGCGCAGACCCGGAGCTCCTCGTCGAGCGGGGCCTCGTCGCACCCCTCCGAGGTGATCCGGAGAACGCCCTGGTCGAACCAGCGTCCGCTCAGGTCGGCGGCGGGCGCGTCGCTGCACTCCGGCAAGCGCGCCGTCCCGCGGATGAAGTAGGGAGGGCCGTCCGTGAGGAAGCACGACGTCAGCACCATCAGCCCGAGAGAAAAGGCGCGCATGGCGTAGCGTAGAAGCAGGGCGTGTGCCGACGCGACGCATGCGCCGCTCGGTGAAGCGACGCCGCGCGGAGGCGCAGCCCCTGCGTCGTCGCGGACGAAGCCGTTGCGCGAAGAGCTCGACTCACGCGCAACGTTCGATGAAGGACGCGATGGCGTCGAGCGTCGCGCCGGGTCGATCGCGCGCGGGATCGTGCCCGCAGCGGCCGAGAACGAGCACGTCGGCCTGGGGCGCCGCGGCCGCGAGGCGTTCGTACTGCGCCGCGGTGCCGTAGGCGTCGTCGCGTCCCTGCAGGACGAGCAGCGGCGCCTCCACCCGTGCCGCCTCGGCCTCGATGGTCCAGCTCGCGAAGGCGGGGTCGAGCCAGATGTCGTTCCAGGCGCGGAAGGTGTGCTCCGGGTCGCGGTGGTAGCGTGCGAGGCGCGCCCGCAGGTCGGTGCCCGCGAAGCGCTCCCGGGCATCGCGAATGCTGGCGAGGGAGAGCGACTCGACGAAGACGTGGGGCGCCATCAGCGCGAGGCCCCGCACGGGACGCCGCGCGGCGTGGAGCAGGGCGATCGAGGCGCCGTCACTGTGGCCCACGAGCACCGCGTCGCCCGCGCCCTCGGCCTCGAGGAACGCCGCGAGCACCTCGGCTTCACGGTGCATGAAGTCCGGCCGGCGGGGCGCGTCGAGCGGGTCCGACGCGCCGTGGCCTCGCCGGTCGTACGCCAACACGCGTCCGCCCACACGTCCGGCCAAGGCCTCGGGAAAGCCCTTCCAGAGCGCGATGCTCCCGAGCCCCTCGTGGAGCAGAACCGCCCGCACCGCGCCCGCGCCCCAGGTCTCGACGGCGAGGCGGGCGCCCGCGTGTTTCCACGTGCGCATGGTCTCGGCGTGCCACGGCGGCCTGCGTCCCGTCCATGCCGGTCTCTCGATACGATTCGCCAGCTCGACCCGGCGGCACCGTGTGCGGCCTGGCGATCGACGCTAGCGTATTCGGCGGAGCGCGAGCGATGGAGTTCGTCTTACCGGTACTGCAAATCGACGACTACGGGGACGCCGTCGACTTCTACGTCGAGCGCCTCGGGTTCGGGATCGTCATGGAGCATCGCCACGAGCCCGGCTTCCCCGTGTTCATGATCGTCGAGAGCGGTGCGCTGAGGCTGGCGCTCTCCGAGCATGGACGCGGTCATCCTGGAACCGAGGTCTACGTGTACGTCCATGACATCGGCGCGTGGCACGCACGCTGCGTGGAGAGCGGCGTCGCCCTGGCGAACGAGCCGACGCGCATGCCGTGGGGAAACACCGAGATGCTCTTGATCGACCCGTTTCGGAATGCGCTGCGCTTCTCTCAGACCGACACGCACCCGGGGACGAACACCCCTCATGGGTCGTAGCCGCGGGTCCTTCCCTTCTTCCGCGTGAGGTGGGCGCGAGCACGTCCGCGTAACGCCGGACCTCCGCGGGCCATCGCCTCGCTCGCTTCCCAACGCGAGGCCGGGGCGCCGGAGCGATCGCCGCGGCTCGCGCAGCCCTCGCCGCTCCGGTCGCCGGCCCCGGGGGCGAGGCCTCGTCGGCACCGGCTCAGCGGAGCTCGTCCGCGCGCCGGGCCAGGAACTCGGCGAAGGGCTCTCCGGGACGCCCGAGGATGGACGCCACGTCCGGGGTGACGCCTGCGGCCCAGCCCTTGGCCTTCACGGCCTCGAGGCCGAGCATCGCGTCGACGCGCCACTCGGGCGCGCCGCCGTCCCGAAGCGCCGCCGCGAGCTGCGCGTCGTCGAGGTCCACGTAGCGGACCTCCGCGCCAGTCGCCGCGCTCGCCAGCGCGGCGACCTCGGCGTCCGCGAGCGCCTCGGGCCCCGTCAGATCGTAGCTGCGGCCCGCGTGGGGCGCCGGGTCCCGGAGGATCGCCGCCGCGACCTCTCCGATGTCCCGGGAGCTGATCCACGCCGACCGGCCACCATGCGACGCTCCGTAGAACGACGCTCCGCTCCGGATGCTCGCGCCCTGGTAGTTGACGAGGTTGTCCTGGAAGAAGGTTGGCCGGAGCACGGTGAAGCCGAGCCCGCTCGCCGCAACCGCCTCGTCGCCGAGCCCGTGCCAGCGCGCGAGGTCGAAGTCGGAGCTCGCGTCGGCGCCCGCCGCCGAGAGCTTCACCACGTGCTCCACGCCGGCCTCCTTCGCCGCCGCGAGCACCGGGGGGAGCAAGGTGTGGAAATCCTCCACGAAGGGCACGAGGAGGAAGGCCGCGCGCATCCCCGCGAAGGCCCCGGCGTAGGTGTCGGGCTCGCCCCAGACGAAGCGCGCGGGCGAAGCCCCCGCGGAGATCAGCGCCTCGGCGCGGGCCTCGTCGCGCACGCCGACACGCGTCGAGACGCCCGCCGCGAGGAGCGCACGGGTCACTTCGGAGCCGACGGTGCCCGTGGCACCGATGATGAGAACGTCCGTCATGGTCATGCCTTTCGAGCCCGCCTCGGTCCGTCCGTCGAGCTCGAGAGAATGCTGCGTCCGACTCATGCATGTAGCCAGCGCATTGTTTGCATGTCATGAGTGCACCGAGTGCAGCTATCCGCCGTGGACCTGAACCTGCTCGTGGTGCTCGCGACGCTCCTCGAGACACGAAGCGTGAAGGCGGCGGCCGCGCGCCTCGCGTTGAGCCCTTCGGCCACGAGCCATGCGCTCGGTCGCCTCCGGACCCTGACCGGAGACCCGCTCCTGGTTCGCGCGGGGCGACGGCTGGTCCCGACGGCGAGGGCCGAGGCGCTGCGGCCGGCGCTGGTCCGCTTCGTCCACGAGGCCGAGGCCGTCCTGCGCGCCGGGGACGCGGTGGACCCCGCCGCGCTCGCCCGAGCGTTTCGCGTCCTCACCAACGACTACGGCGAGCTCCTCCTCCTGGCGCCGCTCGGCGCCGCGCTGGCCCAGGAGGCCCGGCACGTGGACCTCTACGCGCTGCCGGCCGGGGTCCGCGACGTGAGCGAGGCGCTGCGAAACGGCGACGCCGACCTCGCGATCGGCGCGTTCGCGGACCTGCCGCCGGACGTCGCGGCCGCGCCGCTCCTCGAGGACGAGTTCGTCTGTTTGCTTCGCGCGGGCCACCCGGCGCTCCGCGGCCGGTTGACGAAGCGCCGCTTTCTCGCCCTCGAGCATGTGCTGGTCGCACCCCGTGGTGAGCCCGTCGGCGTCGTCGATCGACTCCTCGCCGAGCGCGGCGAGACGCGCCGCGTCGCCCGGACCGTCTCGGGCTTCCTGGTGGCGCCCGCCCTCGTCGCGTCGACGGACTACGTCGTCACCATCTCCCGGCGCGTTGCCGAGCGCGTGGCCGACGTCCACGGGCTCGCCGTCCGAAAGGCGCCGATCGCGCCCGAGGGCTTCACCATCCGACTCGCCTGGCATCGCCGCGCCGACGGCGACCCGGCGCACCGATGGCTGCGGGAGCGGCTGCTCGCGCTTGCCGCCACGCTCTGAAACCGTCGCGTGCCCGCGCGTGCCCGCCCCGTCGCTCGCCGGCGGCGCGTCGAGCACGAAGGAGTCGAGCGCGCCGGAGTCGACCGCTCAGAGGGCGTCGAAGACCCAGGGCGCGAAGGTCGCGAGCGCCGCGATGAAGAGCGCCAGGCCCGCGGGTACCCCCACCAGCCAACGGAGGAACGCGAAGCGCGGTCCCAAGATGGCCTGCACCGCGCCGTAGCCGGCGATGAGGCTCCCGATCATCCCGAGCGCCTGAAGCTTCACCGAGGTCGCCTCGAGGAAGACCGCGACGAGCACGTCGGCGACCAGCACGGCGAGACCCAGCGCGAGGCCCTTGAGGCCGGCGATGCGCTCGGAGGGCGCCGGCTCGGTGCCGGGGACGGAGGGAGCGTGCGCGGCGTGCATGACGTCCACGTACGGCGTCGCGTCGCGCTTCTTGGGGTGCCGGCGCGTTCGCGGCGTCGCTCAATCGGTGGCGCGGGCGTCGAGGAGGGTCTGGACCTTCTCGACGACGGCCTCGACCGCCGCGTGATCCTGGCCCCCGGTCGCCGTGACGTCCGGGCGTTCCGGTGGCTCGTAGGGGACGCCGAGACCGGGAAGCGCCGCGATCTCCCCGGCACGCGCCCGCGCGTAGAGACCCTTCTCGTCCCGGCGGGCCGCCTCGGCCGAGGGTACGTCGACGAAGACCTCCAGGTAGGCGGGCGCGCGCGCCCGCGCAGCCTGACGATGCGCCCGGCGGTGGGCCGTCCCCGGCACGATCACCGCCACGTCCTGATCGGCGAGAAGCCCCGCGAGCCCGCCGAGCGTCAGATAGAAGGCGTCCCGCTCTTCCGGCGCATAGCCCGGCGGGGGCACCAGCGTCTCGCGCAAGGCGTCCGCGTCGAGCAGCAGCGCCACGCGCCCGGCACCGCGGAGCGCGCGCACGACCCGCCGAGCGAGGGTGGACTTCCCACTTTGCGGGAGCCCGGTGACCCACACGACGATGCCGCTCATGAAAACATCCTCTCGGCATCGCCGAGCTCGAGGGCGCCGCGCGCGAGCACCCGCTCGGCGAGGCAAAGCAGGGCGTCCCGGTCCTCTTCGGCGAGGTGGGGGTACCAAGCGGGGCTCGCGAGCACGAGGGCACGCCAGGCGAGATAGGGCGGCGCCGCCTCGAGCAGGCCCGCGTCGCCGCTGCGCCCGAGGTAGCGGCTCAGGAAGCGGTGCCAGAGCGGACCCAGGCGCTCCCAGGCGCCCTCGTGGCCGAGGGCGAAGAAGGGGAAGTTGATGGCGAGGCACACCACGTCGTCGGCGGCGTCACCGAGCGAGCCGCGGCTCGTGTCGAGCACCCCGAGCGCATCCTGGTCGTCGAAGAGGAGGTTGAAGGGGTGGAAGTCGCCGTGCGTGCGGCAGAGGCGCGCGCTCCCGTCGCGGAGCGTCCAGCGCGCCTCGTGGCACGCCGCCTCGAGCGCCTGCAGCCGCGCGGCCGGCGCGGCCGGCGTGTCCGTCGGGTAGCCGTCCACGATACCGAAGATGCCCTCGCCGTGACCGAGGAGATCGCGGAGCGCCCGCCGGTAGAGGGCCGGGCCCTCGCGCCGCTCGGCGTGGAGCGCGACGAGGTAGTCCGCGAGCGCGTCGACGCGGCGGAGGTCCCGGGGTGTGGTCATGGCGCCGGCGGCGAGGCGGCGGAGGTCGTCCGCATAGACCTCGCCGGCGAGGTAGCCCGTGACCAGGTAGAGCTCGCCCAGGTCGGCGATGGACCGCAGCTCCCCCTTCGCGTCCACCCCGCCCACATCGAGCGCGGGCGCGTGCCGGGGGATGGAGCCGAAGGTGTCCCAGGCGAGGAGCATCGCCTCGGCCCGGTCGGCGCGCCTGTCGTGCCCGTACTCGTTCGGTTTCGCCGTGTGGAGCACGAGGCGGTGCAGCGCGTCGCCTTCGCGCACGTCGACCTCGATGGGCGCGCCGTAGCCGATGCCCTTCTCCGTACCATCCAGGGCGACGTCCTCGCCGAGCTGGCGGACGCGCTCGACGCGGCCCCCGGGATGCAGGCGCAGCGCGAGCGTGTCGATGGCCTCGCGGGAGATCTCCGTCACGAGGAGAGCCTCGGCGCCGCGACACCCGCTGCAAGCGCACCGCCTCTTCGAACGCCGCGCTCTCAGGGCACGACGGGGACCAGCAGGTGCGAGTCGTGCTCCCCACCGGTATGGATCGTGTGCTCACCGACATTCACGTCGTCCGAGAAGTCGTGGCCCAGCGTCGGATGCTCGAAGAGGTCCGCACCCTGCACGCGCACGCGGAGCGTCTCGCCGGCCCGGAAGAGGGTGCTGCTCGGCAGAATCTCGATGTCGACGGGGACGATCTCCCCCGGCGCGAGGGGCTGCGGATTCTCGTGGCTCAGCCAGGGCTGCGCCGGGGTCGAGCGCGCCTCGTCGAGGGCACGCTCCGACGCGCGGAGCCAGCCGAGGGCGACGGGGTGCTCGGCGAAGCCCGCCTTGCCGAAGAAGGTCACCACCTCGCCCGAGGCATCGAGCTTCTCGATACCCACGAAGAGGTCCATGTCGGTGCCCTCGCTCGTCGAGACCCAGAGCCGGAGCTTCATGTTGCCGGTGAGCTCCGTGTCCTCGTCGAAGGTGAGCGTGAAGGTCGCGGCTTCCGTGAGCGGAAGGTAGCGCGTCTCCTCCTCCGTCTCCGGCAGGTCCGCCGAGAGCGCGCCCGTCGCGGCGTCGAGATAGAGCGCGCGGTACTCCGTGCGCGGGATGGGCCAGTCGTCTTCGTAGCGAACCGTGAAGGTCTCGAGACTCTCGCGAACCTCGAGGCGTACGCGCCCGACGTCCTCGATACCGGTGTCCTCGCCCTTCAGGAAGTGGTCGAGGAACTGCCGCTGCATCGCCAGCGCCTCGTCGCTGTAGAACACCGCCCACTTCTGCCGCCCGTGCGTGAAGAGCCACTTCTCCTCGGAGCGGATCTGCTTGTACGCCTCGAAGGAGCCGCGCGAGTGGAGCCCGTGGTCGGACCAGGTCGCGCAGATGAGCGCCGGTACGGTGACGCGCTCGAGCGCGATGGACTGTACCGGCGCCGTCGTGCGGTAGGCCTCGACGCCCTGGATCTGCAGCGTCTGCAGGAGCGCCACGGTGGGGATGGCGGGTATGTTCGCCTGATTGCGCAGCCGGTCGAGCCAGAAGCTCGTGAAGGCCGTCTCCGGCACGCCGCCGTGGAAGATCACCTCGCGGAAGCTGTCCGTCTGGCCTTCCCAGGGCACCACGGCCCGGAGGCTCGGCGGGCTCTCGCCGGCGGCGACCCACTGGGAGATGGCGAGGTAGGACACGCCCATCAGGGCGACGTTGCCGTCGCTCCATGGCTGGGCGCCGGCCCACTCGATGACGTCGTAGAAGTCGGCGCCGTCCTGGGCGCTCAAGAGCGACGCCTCGCCCTCGGAGGCGTGGTAGCCGCGCACGTCCACGAAGACCACCGCGTAGCCGAGGGGCACCCAGGTGGCGGGGTCCGGTGCCTCCCAGGCCGTCCAGGGGCTCACCTCGAAGGTCCCCGGGTCGAATCCCGGGAGCTCGCCGTAGGTCACGGCCGCCGGATACTCGTCCGGCGTGATGTGCTTGCCGTAGGCCGTGAAGGCCATGATCACCGGATAGGTTCCTTCGGCCGCCGGGCGAAACACCCGCGCCTCGAGGCGCGTGTCGTCCCGCAGCATCACGCCGACGCCGTCTTCCTCCACGACGTCGGCGCGGAGCCCCTCCACGTCCCGGACGATCACGGGGCCGTCCGGACCGCCGGCCTCGAGCGGCGTGTCCTCGCCGCAGCCCAGCAGCGTGCCCGCCGCCATCAGCGCGACCGCGCCCTCGCGCCATGCGTGCCGCCACCCCATCCGCGTTCCTTCCGCCATGCCACCACCCTCGTTTCGTGGCTTGGCGCCACGTGAAGCCCTCGCAGGCGGCACCCCAGCCGCCGCTCGAGTCGAAGGTGAGCAATTTGCACAGTCTGTGCAATCAAAAAATGCACAAATGTGCAACCCCACGGGACGCGCGGCCTCGGACTGCTAGCGTCCGCTTCGTGAGCAAGGTGAAGGGCTCCGTGAGAGCACGGAACCGGGCGGCGATTCTAGCGAGCGCCAAGGCGCTCTTCGCCCGAAACCCGGGTGCGTCGATGGAGGACGTGGCGGCCGAGGCCGGCGTCGTTCGCCGCACCATCTACGGGCACTTCCCGAATCGGAGCGAGCTGCTCAAGGCCATCGTTCGCACGGAGACCGACGACCTCGCCGATGTGCTCGACGAGAAGGAGCTCGAGGCGCGACCGGCGGAGGAGGCCGTCGCGATGGTCCTCCTGCGCCTTTGGCCGGCGGCGGCGCGCTTCTGGCCGCTGGTCTCCATCGGACTGAAGGTGCTTCCGCAGCCGGCCGATCGTTCGAGCTTCCCCTTCCATCGCCGATTCGTTGGCTTGCTGGAGCGCGGACAGGGCGAGGGCGTCTTCGCGGACCATCTCCCGCTCGAGGCGCTGGTGCTCGTGGCCGAGGGGATCTCCTTCGCGCTCCTCGATGCGCGTTCGCAGAAGCGCTGGCGAGGGGACGAGCGCGACGCCGCGGTGGCCGTGCTCATCGCCCTCGGAGTGACCCAGGTGCGCGCCGAGGCGACGGTGGCGCGCTGTACCGCCGGCGCGACGAGCTGAGACGTCGCGCCGCGTCTCTCGCCCGGCATGCGCTCCTACTTCTCGAGGAGCACCCGAGGGACGAGGACGAGGGGCACGCGACGGGTGTCGCCTTGCCAGAAGACGAGCTCCCCCGTCTGTCCCCGCGGTAGCGGGGTGAACGACACCTCGATGAGCGTCAGGAAGAGTGGAACCCCATCGCCGGGATCGTCGGTCTCGAACGTGACGAGGGGCTCGCCGGGCAGCTCGACGAGCGTCTCCACCACGCGACGGAGGCGCAGCGTGGACGTGCCGGGCGGCGCGAGCACCGTCCCGCGACCGAAGAAGAGAACCGGCCAGCGAGCATCGTCCGGGCCCACCTCGAGGACGAGCGCTTCGGGGAGCGCCGCCAGGTTTAAGGGGTTGTCCCGGTCGAAGGAGAGCCCCTGAGCGACCGGCTGGGGTTGCACTACCGGTTCCGGGAGAACGACGGCGTCGGGGACGGCGTCCCAGCTGGGGAACGTCAGGGACGAGAAGACCTCCCGCCCGTCCTCCAGCACGAAGCGACCGCGCACGGTGGCCCCGGCGCGCGGGCGGACCGCAGGATGATCGCGGACCGGAAGCTCCTCCAGGGGGAGCAGCACCTCGACCTCGAGCGCCGGAACCGGCTCTCGGCCCATGGTCGAAGCCCGTCCGCCGGCGAGCTCCTGTCCTTCGTTCTCGATCTCCGAGCCCGAGACGAGCGGCCGCACACCTTCGTAGGCGGGTGACACCGTGACCTCTCGAAGACGGCTGCCCGAGGGGTCGCGAACCTCGAGGAGACGCGGCTCGCAGGGCACGTCCTCGAAGCGCTCGTCCGCGAGCTCGATGATGAGGGGATCGGGCGCGGCGGGGAGGTCGGCGATGGGGAGCCGGCGCGGGCACGGGCCCTCATCCAGGAGGATGAGGGCTTCGATGGCCGCATCGCGCTGAAGCTGGAGCAACGGCGAGGGCGTCGAGAACCCTCCTCCGTACCCCAAGGGCACGGTATGCAATCGCCGCACGACGTCGCTCTCGTCTCGGCGCACTTCGACACCGACCGGGTCGGTGACCACCAGCGGGAGCAGCGCGACCACGGGGTCCCCGTCGAGCGTCGGGAGCGAGGCGTAGTCGTCCCGGGCGAAGCCCGTGAGGCCGAAGGCCGCGAAGCCCTCAGCGCGGGCGAAGATCACGGCGGACTCGGCCAGCTCCTCGCCCGTGAGCGTGATGCGATCGCCCACGGCCCGTCGCGTGCCGTCGTCGCTCGCCACCGTCAGCGTCCCGTCGAGCGGGGTGAGCTCCGGGCCCGTGAGGCGGAGGGTGAGCGGCTCCGGCATGTCCGCGTCGCTGCCGTCGCCGCCGTCGCCGCGCTCCCCGGGATCCCCGGCGTCGGTCGGGAGCGGGTCGTCCGGTGCGCCGCCATCGTCGACGCCACCGCTCACGCTTCGCGACGCCGGGCACGCGGAGAGCAGCAGGACGAGCGCGCTGGCCAGGGATAGACGCATCGATATAGAGGCTATGGGAGTCGGCGGGCGCTGCCAACCCGCCCCCGATCGACGACGGGGGCGTGACGACGAATCGCCACGCCCCCGCGTCGGGTGTCGCTGCCGTGTGGGCTCAGGCCCGGCGGCGGCGTC
>CALCTH010000488.1 GCA_937893795.1 uncultured Myxococcales bacterium
TCGTGGGCACTCGTCGTGGTGCTTGCCGCCGCCGCTATTGAGCCAGAGCACCACGGTGCGGTCGGCTTCGCTGCCGCCGCCGGGCGCCGGTGCCGCCTCGAGGAGCCGCCACATGCGCAAGACCACCTCGGACTGAAAGCGGAGAATGCCCTCCACGGCGGCGTCGGCGTCGTAGCCGAGGTTCCGAAGGCCGCTTCGGTGCATCAGATTCTCGTGCGCGTCGCCGCCGTAGCCGAGCGCCCCCCAGCCCGCGTTGTGCGCGTTGAAGCCCAGCAGGCTGAGGTGCACGACGTGCGTCAGCCCGAAGGCGATGGCCTGGGCACCGATCTCCGCGAAGCCCTGGATCGCATCGGGGCTGAGGCCCGAGCGGTCGACGTCGCCCGTGGGAAGCGGCGGCGGCTCCCGCGCTTCGAGCAACGCCAGCCGGCCCTGAATCGCGCGCTCCGTGTCGCGGAGCGAGTGGAGCATCTGGTCGAGCTTGGCTCGCTCGAAGGCCGCGAGGCGCCCTCGGCCGCGCTCGAGGTCGTCGCGCATGCCGTCGAGGAGCGAGAGCTCCGAGCCGAGCGACGCCTCCGCAGCGGCCCGGTCCGCGCCACCGAAGACGTGCACGAAGGCCTCGCGCACGGACGCGATCGCGGGGAAGGGCTGGAGCGGCCCGTCGGAGCTGGTGCAGGGCGCCGGCCGGCCGGCGCGCACCGGGACCCCGAAGGCGAGGGAGCTGAACGCGTCCTCGGCGCCCACGCGCTGGGCGACGAGCCGGTCGAGGGAGACGCCATTGGCGTTCCGCCCGTCTCCGCGCACGCCCGTGAGCGTCGACCATCCACTGCCGTGGAGATCGCCATCGCCGCGGTTGGCGAAGGAGCGGAGGATCGAGAGCCGGTCACGGAGCGGCGCGAGGGGCGCCAGCGCGGGCGGAACGTCCCAATCCGTCGGCGAGCCGACGCGCGTGTAAAGGGGCTCCCCGTCGCGAGCCATCCCCTGGTGGCCCCAGCCGTTGCCGCCCGTGAGCACGATGAGGTTCACGCGCTCCTCGGCCCGCCCCTGGGCCTCGGCCACGAGCCGACCGACGAAGGGCGCCAGGGCGGACCCGGCGAGGGCCGTGGTCGCACCGGCGCCGAGGCGGAGGAAGGAACGGCGGTCCATCAGGGCTCCTCCGTCGGCCGAAGCGCCGAGAAGGGCACCCGGTGGGTCACGTTCTCGAGCTGGAGCATCTGCTCGAGGAGGTCACGGATGTCGCCGTCCGTCGCGTCGAAGCGTGTCTTCAACGCGTCGAGGTAGCAGCTGTCGTGCTCCCGAACGTGGCGCCCGTGCACGTAGCTGTAGAGCTGCTCGACGAAGCAGGCGCGTACGTCGGGCGAGCGCGCCAGCGTCGCGACCAGATCCTGCGGGCCCTCGACGGGCCCATCGCTCGCCGCGGTGCCCTCGATCCAGCCTTCGAGCTCGAGGGGAAAGCCGTCGACGTCTGCCCGGGGCGTGCCGTTCGGGGCGAAACCGTCGAAGGGGTAGCCGAGCGGGTCGATGACCGCGTGGCAGGTTTGGCAGCTGGCCTCGCCGAGGTGCCGCTCACGAACCTCCCGGGGCGAGAGATCGCGGCCTTCCTCGGCTTCGAGGTCCTCCTCGAGGCCCGGGAGGTTCATGTCGACGCCGGGCGGGCGCGGCACCTCCTGGCAGAAGAGGCGCTCGCGAATCCAGAGGCCGCGGGCCGTGATCCCCGCGTGGGCGACGAGCCAGCCCCCCTGCATGAGCAGCCCGCGCCGGCCCTGGAGCGTGGGCGAGGGCGACGGGGCCTCACGATCGGGGCGACCGTAGTAGTCGGAGAGGGTCCGGCTGTACATCGTGAAACCGGCGTCGAGCAGCGTCTCGAGGCGCGCGTCGCCGTTCCAGAGCACCTCGCGGATGAACATCATCGGCTCGTTGCTGAGCCAGCGGAGGTTGCGCTCGACGCCGTTGTCCTCGAAGCGGAGGCCCTCCACGAAGCGGATGTCCTCGACGTCGAGCCACTCGTAGAAGAAGCGCATCACGCCGGCGATGCTGCGCTCGTCGTTGGCGTCTTCGAGGGTCACGTCCGCGGGCACGAGGGAGACGAGGCGACGCACCTCGGACGCGCGCACCTCCGGGTCGGCGAGGCTCCCGCTCTCGGCGGCGGCCCTCAGCGCGGCGTCCGGCGGCGCGTCCAGCAGGGTGTAGGCGAGCACGTCCGCGATCTCTCGAGGCTGGAGCATGGAAAGGCCGTCCTCGCCGGGGTCGCCGCCGATCTCCTCGCGGAAGAGGACCGAAGGCGCGGTCAGGAGGCGCCGGGCGAGGAGCCGGTTGGCGACGTCTGGACCCTGCGCCGCGGCGACGGCGCCGTGAAAGGCGAGGTAGGAGGCGCGCTCGTCGTCGGTGAGCGGGCGACGATGGAGCGGAGCCCCGAAGGCCTCGAGGATCGCCTCATCGCAGCCTGCCTCGCCCGCCCGAAGGCAGGCGGGGAGTGCCACGTCCTCGTTCTCGAGCGCGGCCTCGACGACGGAGCGCGCGGCGGCGATGAGCTGCGCCATGTAGCTCGGTCCGCCGTTCAGGATCGCCGGGTCGTTCGCGTAGGGCTCGCCGCGGTTCACGTAGGGGCGGAGCGCAGCGTCCACGAGACCTACGGGCAGCCCCGGGAGCGCGGCGCGGTACGTCGCCTCGAGCTGCTCCGGCGTGAGCGCCCAGACCCGCGCGACCTCGGGACGGCACGAGGCATCCGGAAAGAGCGCGGGGTCGACCTCGACGCCGCCGCCGGGCGGGGTCCAGGGCGCGCCGCCGGGCGGAGCGCTCGGAACGCGTCCGTCCGGGCCCGGCACCGCATGTGCCGGGCCCGGACTCGTGAACTCGCCCGTGCAGGCAGACGCACAGGCGAGGCACACGACGAACCGGGAGAGGAAGGGACGCACGTGACCCAGGCCGCGCGACGCCGCCGAAGGGGGTCAGAAAAGACCTGCGCGGCGCCGACGCCGGCGAATGCTCCCTTCGCGATTTGCTCGCCTACCCTTACGTTTCGCTCCGCATGAGAGCCGCCACGCGTCGCCACGCCTCCTGGAGCGTTCGGATCCTCGCCTCGGGGCTCCTCTGCCTCGGCGCCTGCGACCCGGAGCTCCGGGTGCTGCGCTCCGTCGAGGCGACGGCCTGCGACGCGCTCACGTGCGACGCCCTCGGGGCCAGCTGCGGCGAGGTCGCCATCGGCTGCGGCGAGACGCCCATCCTTCCCTGCGGCGGATGCGGCCAAGGCGAGGCGTGCAGCGAGGCGAACCGCTGCGCGCCGGAGTGCGTTCCGGGGGAACGCGTGCTCCGCACCCAGGACACGTTCTGCGACGAGGTGCGCGAGCTCGAGATCGTCGGCGGCGTGCGCGTCGGCCACACGGCCTTCCCGGGTGCGTCCTCGCCGGGGCGCTCCCACCTCGTTCAGCTCGGGGACTGCCCCACGCCCGTTCGCGAAATCGTCGACACGCCCTCGGACACGGAAGGGGGGAGCGACGTGATCGCGGCCGGGCCCGACGCGATCTACGTGACGAGCCGCCGCGCCGGAGCGCTCCGGCGCTACGCGGCGACGGACTTCGAGGAGACTGAGCTCGCCCCGCCGGAGACCTTCCCGAACGCCTGCGCGCTCACCTACGTCCCCGGCGAGGACGCGCTCTACGTGCTCACCTGCGGCGACGCCTTCGGCGAAGACGCCGCGCTCGCCCGTTTCCCGCTCCCGGCGGGACCGCTCGAGGCGCTCGGCGAGGTCCCGGCGCCGCGGCCGCGCCTCATGGCCCTGGCCGAGGGCGCGCTCCACTGGGGCACCCGGGAGGACACGCTGCACCGCTGGGAGCTCGAGAGCGCGGCGGGGGCGGCGGTGCCCGGGGTGCAAGGGCCCTTCCGAGCCTTGGGGACGGATCCGAGCGACGTGCTCTGGCTGGTGACGGCCGAGGGCGCGTTGCTCTCGCTCGACGCGCGCGGGCTTCTCGCGCGCGCCGACGTGGCCGATTTTCGGCCGACGCGCCTCGCCTTCGCCGACGACACCGTCTTCGTCGGGGGCGCCGGCGGCGTGGCGCAGCTTCGGGAAGGGCGGCTGACCCGCGTCGACATCCGGCCGGTGGTCGCGCTCCTCGCCCACGCGGGGGTGCTCTTCGGCACCACGACGAGCCTCGGGGGCGCAGGACGGCAGTGCAGCGCCGTATCCACCGTCTGGGCCCGGGATCTCGGGAGGGAGCCCTGACCCGCCCGCGGCGCGGCGGTGGACGAGTTTTTTGAACCCCTTCAGCCCGCTCGTGCGGCTCAGGCTGAGGAAAGGATGCAACCCGCACCGCCCATGGCCGAGCTGATCCCGCTTCCCGCGCGGAGCGAGGAGTCCCTCGACGCACTCCTCGGAGCGCTGAAGGAGGGCCATCCCGCGGCCCAGGCCCGGCTCTACGACCGCTTCGCCCGCGACGTGAACCGTCGCGTGTGGCGGCTGGCCGGGGCCGGACCGGACCACGACGACCTGGTGCAGGAGGTCTTCGTGGCCATCTTCAAGCGCGTCCACACGGTACGCGACGGCATGGCGCTTCCGGCCTGGATCCGCACGATCACCCTCTTCACCGTCCGCACCTACATCCGCCGCCAGTCGCTGAAGCGGCGCTTCTTTCTGCGCGGGGACCCCTCTCTGGCGGTGTCGGAGGCGCCTGCCCGGCGGGGCGACCCCGAGCACGCCGAGCTTCTCGGCCGCGTGCGCCACATACTGGAGGCCATGGACGCCACCGATCGCCTCTGCTTCGTGCTCCGGCACGTCGAGCAGCAGGGCGTCGCGGAGGTGGCCTCGGCCCTCGACCTCTCGTTGAGCACCACCAAGCGGCGGCTGCGTCGGGCGGAAGCCCGCTTCAAGCGTCGCGTCGAGAAGAACCCGGGCCTCGCGGCCTGGCTCGAGGAGCGAGGAGGCCCGGCATGAGCTCCATGGAACCCCTGCTCGACGCCTATCGCGAGAAGCTCGGCGAGGGTCCGGAGCCGAGCGCCGCCCAGCGCGCGGCCGTGCTCGACGCCGCCCCCGCGAAGCCGCGGCCTCGGCGATGGGTGCCGGCCCTCGCTGGTGGGCTCGGCGTGGCTTCAGCGGGCGTACTGCTCGCGCTGGCGCTCAGTCCGGCGGGGCCGGACACGCTGACCTGCAGCAGCGACGGCGTGGCGCTCGAAGCGGGTGCCTGGGTGGGCGCGCCCGAGCCCAAGACCCTCGCCTTCAGCGATGCGAGCGAGATCGCGCTGACGCCGGGGAGCCGCCTCCGCCTCGATGCGATGGACGAGGCGCGCGTGCAGCTCACGCTCGAGGCGGGCCGCGTGGCGGCCCACGTCGAGCCGGGCGGGCCGCGGCGCTGGAGCCTCCAGGCGGGACCCTACGAGGTCCGCGTGGTCGGTACCGACTTCGACGTCGACTGGCGAGGCGCCGAGGGGGCGGTGGTCGTGGCCGTGCGGCACGGAGTCGTCCGCGTCGGGCGTC
>CALCTH010000489.1 GCA_937893795.1 uncultured Myxococcales bacterium
GGGGGCCGGCTCCGGCGCGGCGACGGCGCCGTGCGCGCCCTTCCCCGCGGTGCCCTGACCCCGGACGCCCGGGCCGACGCCGTGCTCGCCCGGGCGGATTGGATTCGCGGCGAGGCCTGAAAGGCACGTTCGCGCGTCGCCGCACCCGGCGCCGCATGTCATAGGCTTGCGGCGCGCGGCGCTCCATGCGCCGCCGCGAGGTAAACGAGAGGAAGCGATGCCGGCAGTCGTGGTGGTCGGAGCCCAGTGGGGCGATGAGGGCAAAGGGAAGATCGTCGATCTCCTCGCGCCGCAGGCCGACGTGGTGGTGCGCTACGCCGGGGGCGCCAACGCGGGGCACACGCTGGTCGTGGGCGGCGAGAAGATCGTGCTCCACCTCGTGCCGAGCGGAATCCTCCACGAGGGCACGACCTGCGTCATCGGTCAGGGGACCGTGGTGGATCCGGAGACCGTGCTCCGGGAGATCGACCAGCTCGCCGAGCGCGGCATCGCGACGGATCGGCTGCACGTCGCCGACCGCGCGCACGTGGTGCTGCCGCAGCACAAGCTCATCGACGGCTTCCGCGAGAGCGCCGACCCGAAGATCGGCACGACGAAGCGCGGCATCGGTCCGGCCTACGAGGACAAGGTGGGGCGCCGCGGCGTGCGCATGGGCGACCTCGTGCGCGATGACCTCGAGGCGCGCGTCGCCGAAAACCTGGCTTGCTGGGGCCCGACGGCGGCGCGCCTCGGCGGCGAGCTGCCGAGCGCTTCGGAGGTGGCGGCCTCCTATCGCGGCTTGGGCGAGCGCCTCCGGCCCTTCCTTTGCGACGGGGCCCGCGTGGCCGGCGAGGCGCTCATGGCGGGCAAGAAGGTCCTCCTCGAGGGCGCGCAGGGCACGATGCTCGACATCGACCACGGCACCTATCCCTTCGTGACGAGCTCGAACGCCACGAGCGGTGGCGCCTGCACGGGATCGGGCGTCGGCCCGACGGCGGTGACCGAGGTGATCGGCATCGCGAAGGCCTACGCCACGCGCGTCGGCGGCGGGCCCTTCCCGACGGAGCTCGAGGGACCGGTGGGCGAGGCGATCCGAAAGGCTGGCGCCGAGTTCGGTGCCACGACCGGACGGCCGCGGCGCTGCGGCTGGCTCGACGCCCCGGCGCTCCGGCTGGCGGTGCGCGTGAACGGGATGACGCGCATCGCGCTGACGAAGCTCGACGTGCTCACGGGCATGGCCGAGCTCGCCATCTGCACGGGCTACCGCTACCGCGGCGAGGTGCACGACGAGCCGCCCTTTGCCGCCATGGCCGAGGTCGAGCCCGTGTACGAAACGCACCCGGGGTGGACGGAGGATCTCTCGGCCTGCCGGAGCATGGACGCGCTCCCGGCGAACGCGCGCCGCTACCTCGAGCGCATCGCCGAGCTCGTCCGCTGCCCCATCGGCATCGTGAGCGTCGGGGCGGACCGCGACGAGACCTTCGGCAACGTCGACATCTTCGGCTGAAGCGCGCCGCGGAGCCCTCACCCTGCGTCGGCCCTTTGCCATACGGCCTCGAAGGCCTCCCCCGAGATCTCCCACGCGGACTACTCTTCGAGCTCCAGGGGCTGGTCGCCGAGGGCCCCGTGAGGTCCGGTGGGTCGTGCCACGTCGTAGCGCAGCGTGGGTCCCGCGTCGTACTCCTCGACCTGGCGAACGATCACGCCCTCCGCGTCGCAGGCAAAGAACCACCACGATGCACCCCAGTGGTCGTGGTCGTCGCCGCGCGTCTCGTCCCAACGACGCTTGAAGTAGCGGACGGCCACCTACGACCCCTCCCGAGTCATCGACACGATGCGCGTTTCGCCCTCGCAGACGGCATGAAGTTGGGACCACGACAGCAGGAAGCGGCAAATCGTGTCCGCGACCGATCCGTAGCGCAAGACGGTGCCCCGCGCGGTGTCGACCCACATCAAATCGGTGCCCGTGGGCGACGGCTGGGAGACCGGTCGGGCTGGGAGACCGGTCGCAGGTTGAGACCCGAGGACCGGTCGGCTGGGAGACCGGTCGGCTGGGAGACCGGTCGCAGGTTGAGACCCGAGGACCGGTCGGCTGGGAGACCGGTCGCAGGTTGAGACCCGAGGGCGGCGACGAGCGCTGCCTTCAAGGGCGGCTTTGCCCTTCGCGCTGAATTTCGCGCCGAGGCTCGGGCCCTTTCCGCGCGTCGGTTGCGGGCCCGAGGTCCGCCGTGGGCGGACGAATGCTGCCTTGCTGTGGCTACCCGCACGGGCGTGCACGCGCCGGACGGATCTCCGCACGCCAAAGCCTCGTCCAGCGCGCCGTTGGCCGCCTTCACGCGGCGTGTCGAAGGTCGTCTGGCGGTGGTGCCGCCCGAGCGCCGTGATAGCGGACCATGGCCCAGGTCCCGGGAGGCCACTCAACGTCGTGCTCGCCGGCCCGCCAGCGCTCGAGGCACTGGTCATAGAGGCCATCCCAGCCGCGGATGCGGTCGAGGTGCGCCTTCACGGCCTCGACGTCACCAGCCGCCGCGAAGTGCGGCGTGAGGGAGCCGAATTCTTCGCGGCTCTTCGAGCGCTTGGTGTGAGGCTGCCGGAGCACGCGGGCCCGGCCCAGGAAGGACCAGCCCCTCGCCCGTATCTTCCGAATCGCCTCGCGTTCGCGCGTCTCCACCTCGCGCTGGATGAGCCGCCGGGCGCGCTTGGCGCCGTAGAGCGCTTCGACCCGCGCCGGGAGCTCGAAGCGCACCTCGACCTCGTCCGGGAAGGTCGTCGCGTCGCGGAGGTAGTGGTTCGGGCGCCTCACGTACTCGACGCGGGTCCCGAGGTCCCGGGGCGCGGTGGTCAGGCCCGGCCAGTCGGCTGCATAGCGCACCGCCGCCGCCTCGACGGGGTTGGCGATGGTGTAAGCGATTTGCTGGATGTCCGCATTCGCCGTGAGCAACACCGTACGTGTAGTGGGGTTCTTGTCGAAGACCTCCCCCGGCCAGCCCCGGAAGGTCTTCACGCTGTTGGCAAGGAGCCGATGGAACTCCTGGAGAAAGAGCGGAAGCACGCCCCGCGGATCCGTCACCACGTAGTGCAGGTGCGTCGACATCACGCAGACGGCGTGCAGCTGCACCCCGTGCTTCGTGCAGAGGTGCCCGAGCAGGTAGAGAACGATGCGCTCCACCTCGCCGCCCTCGTCCGGCGTCAGCACGTAGTGCCGCCGCGTCGTCCGACGCGTGAGGAAGTACGTGACGCCCGGTAGCGTGCATTGGCGGCGCATGCCCACGGCGGGGAACGATGCGAAGCGCATGCCGGGCCCGGAGCCCGCGCCAGGCCCGACAAACTCACCGCCTTTACCCTTTCAGCGCGGCGTATTGGCCGCGACTGGCCGCCGACCCGCCACCCAGCTCCCCTCGCGCTCCCGGTGTCAATGATTGAAGAAATCCGTCCGGAACCCGTGTCTCAAGGTCAACCAGCGACGGATCTGGCTGAGCGGATCGGGCTAGCGAAAGGAATCCGCCCGGAACCGGTGTCTCAAGGTCAACCAGCAACGGATCTGGCTGAGCGGATCGATCTGGCGGTCGTGTCGTCGATGCGAACGGTCATCCCATTCCCGAGCTGTGAGCGCGGCAGCGACTGGCGAGGTCGGCACCGCCCGCTGGCCCGCCTCGGGGCGGCCTCGTAGGGGCGCCGCCCTCCCGGCAAAGCCCGAGAACGAGCAAAGCGCCAAGCACTGCCTGCTCACGCCTCTCGTGGAACCCAAGACGCGAGGAAGTGCGTGATCTCGGCTTTGCCCTTCGGAAAAGCCAAAATGAGGCGCTTCGTTCTCGCATGCCCTCGCCCAATTCGCAGAGCTGCGGGGCCCGCGGTTCTTGCCCTCGCCACCGAGCGCGAACAGCCGGAGGGCGGGTGTTTGCCCCGTCCGGGAGCACTCCCGAAGACCTGCAGGCGAGGCGGGTGGGACGGGGCGTCGGCGGTCCGGGCTCGCCGACCCGGGCCCGCTCAGTCGTCCGTCAGCGCGATGGCGTCGATCTCCACGCGGACGTGCTTGGGGAGGGTCCGGACGGCGACGGTCGCCCGGGCCGGCGGGTCCATCCCCGCGAAGGCCTCGGCGTAGATGGCGTTCACGGTCTGAAAGTCGTCCATGTCGGCGAGGAAGATCGAGCAGCGGACCACGCGGGCCCAGCCGCTGCCGCCGGCCTCGAGCACGGCCCCGAGGTTCCGCATGACCTGGCGCGTCTGCGCGGCCACGTCGTCCCCGCCCACGAGCTCCCCCGACGCCGGATCCAAGGGGATCTGCCCCGAGCAGTAGAGGACGCCGCGCGCCCGGATCGCCTGGCTGTAGGGACCGATGGCCGCCGGGGCCGCCGGCGTGGTGATGACCTCGCGTTCGCTCATGGGCGCACCCTACCTCGGTCCGTCCGGGAGGATGGCTGAGCCCCACACCAGGCTCGCCACGCCACGACCGCGACGCTTTCGCCGGCCGGCGATTCGTCCCATGGTCCGCGTCGTGATCATCGCGACCTGGAACGTGAACTCCATCCGCGCCCGCGAGGCCCGCTTCCTGGCCTTCCTCGAGCGCTGGAAGCCCGACGCCGTGTGCCTCCAGGAGCTCAAGGTCGAGGACGCGCAGTTCCCCGTGATGCAGCTGAAGGGCGTCGGCTACCACGCCGCCTTCCACGGCCAGCGCACCTACAACGGCGTGGCCATCGTGGCGAAGGAAGAGCACGCCCTCGAGGACGTGCAGATCGGGCTCGGCGACGACGTGGAGGACGACCACGCGCGGCTCATCGGCGCGACCGTCGGCGGCGTCCACCTGCTGAGCGCCTACTTCCCGAACGGCGGCAACATGGGCTCGGACAAATACGCCTACAAGCTCGCGTGGATGAAGCGGCTCCGGGCCACCCTCGACCGTCGCTTCACGGCAAAGGACCCGGTCGCGCTCCTCGGCGACTACAACGTCGCGCCCTTCCCCGACGACGTGGCCGACCCGGACGAGCTCGAGGGCACCGTGCTGGCCAACCCCGAGGTACGAGCGGCCCTCCTTCACATCGCCGACTTCGGGCTCGAGGACGTGTGCCGGCCCTTCCATCCGGAGGGCGGCGTCTACACCTGGTGGGACTACCGGGCGCGCGGCTTCGAGCGAAACCTCGGCCTGCGCATCGACCACGTCTACGCGACCGGGTCCGTCGCCGCGCGCGTCATCGGCGCCGCCGTCGACCGCGAGGAGCGCCACGGCAAGGGAGCGTCGGACCATGCGCCGCTCCTCGTCGAGCTGCGCGAGCACTGAGCCGAGCTCGTGAGCGAAGCCGCCCTCGCCCTCGCCCTGCCGGCCTTCGTGCTCTTCGCGCTCGCGCTCCTCGCGGCCCGGGTCGCTCACGCGCGCGAGCGTCGGGCCGCGGCGACGCTCCTCGCGCTGACGGGGGCGATGCTCGGATGGCGGGCCGTCGGACCGGCCTTCGTCGCGACGCCGGGGGGCGCGGCGGCCTGGTTCGGGGCCC
>CALCTH010000490.1 GCA_937893795.1 uncultured Myxococcales bacterium
CCGGCCCCGCGTGGGCACCGGCGCAGCCCGCGGCCCCCGAGGCTGCCCAGGCAGCCTCCGGGGCCGACGCGAATCCCGCGGTCATGCCGTCGAGCGGCGGCCCTGCGGAGCCGCCCGCGGCCGCCGAGGTGGAGCCCGGGCGGGACGCCGTTGCGCTGGCGCGCGCCCTCGATGAGCGACTCACGGTCTGGCGGTCTCGCCGCCGGCGAGTCTACGTGGCCCACTGTCGCCACGCCCGGGTCGGCTGCCGGGCGCGTATCGTGGCGTTTTCCCGGGTGCTCAGCGTCGCCGGACGCCGGCACGGCGTGGATCCCTTTCTCCTCGCCGCCATGGCCATGAAGGAGACGGGCTTCAATCCTTTTGCCGCCGGGGGGATCGGCGAGCGAGGCCTCGTGCAGCTCCACCCTCGCGGCGTGGGCAGCCACGTTCGCTTCGTTCGCAACGAGAGCTACCGCGCGTATTGCTCGCGCCGGGACGACGCCTGCCAGGGCGAGGTCGTGGACGCCGGTGCCCGCCTCCTCGCGTCGGCGACGCGAACCTGCGGCGGCATCCCGGAGGCGCTAGGTCGCTACAACTCCGGTCACTGCCAGGTCACGCGCTATTCCACGCGGGTGCTGGAGGAGCGCCAGCGGCTGCTCCGGATGGCCAAGGCCGACGTCCGCGCCGACCTCGCCGCCTTCGTGGACTGAGCCGCGCGGCCCGGCGGGCATGGGACCGCGTGCGCTTCGCGGCGTTCCCGCGCGCCCGGTGCGCTCAGGCGCCGTGGCGTGCCCGCGCGAGGAGGCGGAGGAGCTGTTCGCCGACGGTCTGCGCCACCGCGCCCACCTGCGCCACGCCCGCCTCGCCGTGCGACGGCGCGTCGGCCACGAGCAGCGCCACGGTGCGACCGCTGACCTTCACCGGACGAATGGCGCAGTGCGTGCCCTGCGCGCCCGCGGCGGCGCGGTAGAGCGCGTCCGCGGCCGCGTTGCCGTAGGGGCCTGCGTAGGGCTCGCCGCGCGCGGCAACCTCTTGAAAGACGGAGGGGCTCTGTCGCGGAATCCACAGGTTGCGGACCGCCTCGAGCGAGACCTGCGCGCCGAGCCCGTGCCACCCCCGGAAGACGTCCGACCGCACCGCGAGGAGCACGGCACCCTCCGCCACGGAGAGCGTCGCTTCGCAGCCGAGATGGATGATCTCGTCGCGGGAGTGGCTCTGCCGAAGGGTGGCGAGCAGCGGGCCGAGGTCGGGCAGCGCGCCCGGCGCGGGACCCTCCGAGTGGCCGTAGCGCCGGCGCGTGCCCGAGCCCGGCGTGTTGCCGTCCGCGCTCAGCTCGTCGAGCGAACGAAGCCCCGGGGCCGACCAGGAGGCCGCGGCCGGCGAGATCATCGACGGCGAGGAAGGCGCGGATGCGGGGGCCGAGGGCCTCGTCTCCTCGGCGGGGCCCGGCGCCGAAGTTGCGAGGGGCGAGGGAAGGGAGCTCACCGCCGGGGAGGCGGCCGGTACGGCGGAGGGCCGGAGCGGCGGCGCGGGTGCCTCGGCCGGGCTCGACTCGCGGCGTCGCACCAGCTCCACGGGGACCTCGGCGACCGGAGCGTAGTCCGGATGCGCCGCCTGGAGCGCGTCGCGGAGCGGCCCGATGCGTGCCAGCATCGGCTCGACGCTCACCCCGAAGGTCTGGACGAGCTCCTCCCGCGCGGCCTCGTCGGTGGGGTCCGCCATGGCCACGAAGACCTGGGCGGCGTCGGCGCGGAGCGGCAGCGCGACGAGCGCATGGGCCCGGTCTCCAGCGAGCCGTTCGATCAGCGCCGGGTCAGCGATGGCGAGGTCCTCGGCGTCCAGCGCCGCACCATGACCCTCCGCGGCGAAGAGCCCCACGAGGTCCTCCTCGGCGAGGCCCTCGTCGTGGAGCCGGGCGAGGAGCCCGCCGCCGCTCACGTCACCCCCGGCCCGCGCGTGCGCGAGCATCGCGTCCGACGTCAGACCCGCCCGTAGAAGGCGCTCGCCGAGCTCTGCGGTCACCTCTCGCTGCCTAACGAGCGGTGCCCACGAAGGTCAAGGACGTGGCGCCCATCGCGGGTCGATCCGTGTACGCTCGCGGGCCCATGGCGAGGGTGCTCTACATCGAGGACGATCCGCACAGCCGGCGCCTCGTGGCCAAGCTCCTCGCGGCCAGTGGTCACGAGGTCGTCGAGGCCGAAGCCGGGCTCGAGGGTATTCGGCTGGCAGCGGCGCACCGGCCGGATCTGGTGCTCGTCGACATCAACGTCCCGGATCTCGACGGCTATGAGATCACCCTCCGCCTCAAGGGCATGCCGCGTCTGGAGGGGGTCCCCGTGGTGGCCGTCACCGCCGAGGGCGATCGGCAGACGAGCCTCGCCGTGGGCGCCGACGGCTTCATCGCGAAGCCCATCGACGCGAGACGCTTCGTGGCCACCGTGGAGCGCTTCCTAGGCGGGCATCGGGAAGCCGCGGGTGAGGGCGGCGCGCAGCGCCTCAGGAAGCGCTCGAGCGTCATCGTCGAGCGGCTGGAGGCCAAGGTCGTCGAGCTCGCCGAGGCCAACGCGCGCCTCGAGGAGATGGCGAGGCTGAGGCGCGAGTTCCTTCAGAACGTCAGCCACGAGCTCGCGACGCCCATGACGCCCATCGTGGGCTACCTCAAGCTGCTCCTCGCCGACGAGCTCGGTGAGCTCGCGCCGCTTCAGCGCAAGGTGCTCCGGTCCATGGACCGGTCGACCAAGCGTTTGCGTACCGTCGTCGACACCCTGCTGGACGTGAGCGCGCTCGAGAGCGGTCGCATGCACTTCTATGCGCGCAGCTACGACTTCCTCGAGGTCGTACGTGGCGCCCTGGCGCACGTGAAGGAACCCGCCGGCGAGGACGTGCACCTCTACGCCCTCGGGCCGGAGCTGAGGGACGACGCCGGCGCCCCGTGGGAAGCCGTCGGCGACCCCGACAAGCTCCGCCGAGCTCTCGTGCACGTGCTCGACAACGCGCAGAAGTTCACCCCGCGCGGTGGGCTCATCGCGGTGGAGGTGGCGCGGGAACCCGGCGAGCGCTTCGTCGTGCGCGTGGCCGACGATGGCCCCGGCATCGCCTCCGAGGAGCGCGCGCGCATCTTCGAGCCCTTCTACCAAGTCGATGGGTCGGCGACGCGGCATCACGAAGGCGTGGGGCTCGGCCTCGCCTTCGCGCAGCGCGTCACCGTCGCGCTCGGAGGCTACGTCGACGTCGCGAGTCCTCCGCCGGGACCCATCGCGGGGCACCATCCCCGCGGCACCCTGGTCAGCCTGGCGGTGGCGGCGCGCGGCGCCGGGAGCGAGGACGCGGCGCCATGACGGTTCGTCCAGGTTTTCGCGGGATGTAGGTAGATGTCGTACCTTCGCGCCGGCGGAAGGCGCGCAGGAGGTGAAGGCGATGGAGAGCAGGAGGAGCGACGAAGGCACCAGGAGCACGGGGGCGACGCGGCGACGCCCCGGCGTGCCCATCCTCGCGTTCGGTGCGGTCCTCCTGCTGCTCGGCGGCGCGCTCGCACGCGCGGACGTGGCGCCGGCGAGGGCGCCGCGCGCGCTCGAGGCGACGCTCGAGACGCCCCGATCCGACCCTCGCGTCGACCCGGTGAGTCTCCAGGGACAGCAGGCGACCGGCGTCTATCTACCGGCCGTCTACTTCCAGGCCCTGAGCGTCGACGCGGCCTTGAGCCTCGCGAGGCGGACGGGCATCGACGCCTTCACCATCGACCTGAAGGACGGCGCGGGTCGCGTCACGTATCCCTCGAGCGTCGAGGTTCTCGCGCCGCAGGTGGTCCCCTACCTCGAGGACCCCGCGGCCATCGTCGGAGCGCTCAAGGACGCGGGCATCTACACCATCGCGCGCATCGTCTGCTTCGCGGATCCGCAGCTGCCGCAGCGGCATCCGGAGCGCGCGATCCTGCACATCCGTCGCGATGAGCCGTGGACGAGCTGGGGCACTGGCGGCACCTGGCTCGACCCCTTCAACCGCGACAACCACGCGATGATCGTGGCTCTTGCGCGGGAAGCCGAGGCCTTCGGCTTCGACGAGATTCAGCTCGACTACGTCCGCTTCCCGGTGGATGAGGGTACGCAGTTCGCCCGCTATCCCGCGGAAGACGGCACGGCGCGCTCGGATCTTCTCATCGAGCTCCTCGACGCCGTGGACGTCGCCACGCGGATTCCGCTGGGCGTCGACGTCTTCGGCCTCGCCGCCTACCGCGACGGGGATCCCTCGGGCCTCGGACAGGACCTCGAAGCCTGGGCGAACCACGTCGAGGTCTTCTCGCCCATGCTCTACATCAATGCCATGCGGACGTGGCAGCTCCAGACCCCGGAGCGTTCCCGGGTGCTGGTGCAGCGGGGCGTCGCGCGGCTTCGCGAGCGGGTCGGTCCCGTGCCGGTGATCCGCCCCTTTCTCCAGGCCTTCGCTCGGGGAGCGGGACCGGAGGGGTTCAACGCGGAGTTCATTCATCGCCAGGTCATCGGCGCGCGCAACGGTGGCGCCGACGGCTTCCTCTTCTGGCACCCGGGCGCCCGCTACGGGATGTTCCGCCGCGGCATGGGCCGCGCGCAGCGAATCACGCCCTTTCCCGTTCCCGAGGAGCGGCGGGCGCACCGCGCGAGCTGCGTCCCACCGGAAGCGGATGGGCGCGAGGCCCGCGTCACGCTGACGCCGCGGGGCGCGCTGGACGGCGCAGGCGAAGCAGCCCTTCGCTGAGCAGCAGCAAGCCGGCCAGCAGAAACGCGAGGCCCCGGAGGGGCTGACGCCGGCGGCGGGAGGCCGCCGCGTCCTCGTCGCGACGCGGCAGCGCCTCCGGCAGGGGCGTCGGCGAGAGGTCGCTCTCGGCGCCCGGCGCCGCGACGACGAAGGCCGAGCGGACGCTCCCGTCGGAGGCGAGCACGCGGTACACGCCGGCGAGCGCCGTGTCCTCGAAGGGCGCGTCGGCGAGCGCGAAGCGGGTCCCGTCGGGTCGCTCGATGCGCAGGGCCCCCTCCCGGCCGGTGGCCGGGAGCGCATCGCCCGCGCGAAGGGCTGCCGGTGGGGTCGCACGGGGCGCGAGCACGCCGAGCAGCGCGTCCAGAAGCGGCACGAAGCCCGGCTGGAGCGGCAGGTCCGAGTCCCTCAAGCCGAGGTCGAGGCCGAGGCGGCCCGCGCGCCCTTCGCCGGCGGCCCCGACCACGAGCACCGGCGCCCCCCCGGCCGCGAGCCAGCCGTCGGCGCCGGGCGC
>CALCTH010000491.1 GCA_937893795.1 uncultured Myxococcales bacterium
ATCCTCGGGATTCTCGCCCGCGTCGTCCCTCGGCGCGGCGAGGGGCGCCTCGCTGGCGACCTGAGCCTGAGCGAGCGGGGCGGGCGCCGCGAGGGCGAGGGCGAGGGCGGCGAACGCGGCGCGCTTCACGGGCGGCGCGGCGTCCGGCGCCTCGCGACGAAGAGCAGGCCCAGGGCGAACGCGCCGGCCGTCGAGGCGGCGGCGGGCCCGAAGGCCCCGCCGCTGCAGCGCGTCTCGTCCGGCGCGCACTCGAGGCATCCGATACCTTCGGCGGCGGTCTGCTGCTCGCACGCCACGGAGCTCACCTCGCCCCACTGGCCCTCGCCGTAGACGCAGTCGGCCACGCAGGCGCTGTGGACGAGCCCCGCCGGGCCGGGCTCGGGGCCGTCCGGTCCCGCGTCCAGGAAGAGCCGCCGGCGGGTGCAGACCGGGTCCGGCGTGCGTGCGCGCCGGCCGCAGTAGGCCGGCTGGATCGCCTGGGCCTCCTCGCGGCTGAGGCCGTGGTGCGCCAGCCAGGGATCGAGCTCCGGGCTGGTCATGTCCTCGATGCGCGCCAGGTTCTCGCGGGCCGCGATGGCCTCGGCGTCCTCCCCGGCGCCGGTCACGAAGAGCAACTCGGCCATCGCACAGCGGCGTCCGCCCGAGTCGATGAAGACCTCTTGGGGATGCGGCACGCCGGGGTTGTGCGGAAAGACCCCGGCCGCCGCGTAGGCCTCGACGGCGTCGAGCGCCGCCGCGCGCCGATCCCGCGTGACGGCGTCGAGGTGGCCCACGTCCCGGGAACGCAGCGCGGCGAGCACGTCGGCGAAGTGCTCCTGCAGGCGGTCCTGCTCGGCGTCGAAGACGATGCCCTCGCCGGGCGTCAGCGCGCTCGCCTCGAGCGCCCCGGGTTGTGCCCCGGCCGCGTCGAGGGGCGCGAGGCCCAGCACGAGCACCATCCCGGTCAGGACGCGACGGCAACGCCAAGGCGAACCAAGCATGGGCGCAGCCTGCCGGTCGCGGCGTGCGGTCGCAAGACCGATGCGTCTGCGCTCAGGCGGACGCGGCGCTCGCGCCGGCGTCCAGCCCCACGCGCGCGAGCAGGTCGCTCAGCCGCTCGCCCTCGCGGCCGCGGGGGAGCGCCCTGACCATCGCCCGCTCGTAGCGCATGGTCCGCGCCTTGCCGACGAGCTGCACCCCGGCGCCCAGCGCGGCCGGAAGCGCCAGGTCGAGCTCGTAGATGTCGCCCGCCACGAGCGTCCGTTCGGGGCCCGTGCCCACGGCCTCCCAGAGGGCCCGCAGCGTCTCGTAGTAGCGGCCGCGGCGCAGGTAGACCGGGCGATCGAGGCCTGGCGCGGCGACCGTCTCGGGGAGGGCGTCGAAGCGCGCGTCGCTCGGCTCCGCCGGCGTGACCACGTACTTCTCGGCGTCGCCGAAGACCTTCAGCTGCTCGCGACCGCGCGGCGCGAGCGTGTCGAGCTTGCGGCTGACGGCGTGCGGCGAGGAGTTCGTGACGACGGCGACGTGCAGCGGGCTCGCGAGCAGCGCCTCGACCACGGCTCGCGCGTCGGACCGGAAGACGGTCTCCGACGCGAGGTAGCACTCCGCGTAGAGACGCTGGAGGAGGGATCGGCGCTCCTCGGGCTCCCGCAGCAGACCCTCCGCGTCGAGGAGTGCCGTCATGATGACCGACGCCCGGAGGTAGGGGTCGACCCCGCCGGGCGCGACGACGCGGCCTTCCCAGCTCCACCCGTAGGTCTCCGGCGAAGCTTCCACGTGCGCCTGCATGGCGTCCCACGCGCGCTCCGGCGCCTCCATGCCCCGGGCGCTCAGCCAGCGCTGCGCCTCGCGCCGGTAGGCGCGAATGAAGGGCCCGGCCTCGGCCTCCGCGTCGGTGAAGGTCCCATCGAAGTCGAGGACCACGAGGTCGAAGGACATCCCCACGGCGCTAGCGCCCTCGCCGCGATGCCACCAGCGATGTCGCGTGAGAAGGTGCGGCCCTTCGCCTTTCACCCCGCGCGCGGGTACAACGCGCAGCCATGCGCGGAGAGCCCCTGCACGACGGCATCGTGCTCGTGATCCTGGCCATGGCGCCGATGGTGCTCTTGGCGCTCCTCTTCATCCGCGCGCCCTACGGACGACATCAGAAGGGCGGCTTCGGCCCTTCGCTTCCCGCACGGGCCGCCTGGGTCGTGATGGAGATCCCGACGCTCGTCGTCTTCGTCGGGGCCTTCGCGCTCGGGCCACGCCGCGCCGAGCTGGTGCCCCTCGTGCTCGCCGCGCTCTGGCTGGTGCACTACGGCGACCGGACGCTCCTCTACCCCCTGCGCATCCGGCCGAGCGGCAAGCCCACGGCCTGGGTCGTCGCGGGCTGGGGCTTCATCTTCCAGGTAGCGAACTCCTACGTGAACGGCGGCTGGCTCAGCTCGGAGCAGGCGGCCTACGCCCCCGGCTGGCTCGCGGACCCGCGCTTCGTCATCGGGGCGCTTCTCTTCGTCGCCGGGCTCGTCGGCAACCGCTGGGCGGACCACGTGCTGCGGACGCTCCGGAAGCCTGGCGAGACGGGCTACGTGATCCCGCGCGGCGGACTCTACGAGCTCGTGAGCTGCCCCAACTACCTCACCGAGACGGTGATGTGGTGGGGCTGGGCCCTCGCGACCTGGTCTCTACCCGGCCTGGCCTTCGCGCTCTTCACGTCGGCCAACCTGCTCCCGCGGGCCGTGAGCCACCACCGCTGGTACCGGGAGCAGTTCGGCGAGAACTATCCGGCCGAGCGCAAGGCCGTGCTCCCCTTCGTGCTCTGACGCGCTTCAGGAAAACGTGCCGACGCGGGGGCGTCACGGTTTAGCCTCGCCGCATGGCCGCCGTCGCCGCCTTCCTCGTCCTCGCGGCGTTCGCCATCGCCTTCAAGACCTACGCGCGCTTTCTCGGAGAGCGCGTCTACGGCGACGGCGACGCGCTGGTCACTCCGGCGCATGCCCAGGACGACGGCGTCGACTTCGTGCCGACGCCGAAGCCCGTGCTCTTCGGCCACCACTTCACCTCCGTCGCCGGCGCGGCGCCCATCATCGGCCCCTGCGTCGCCGCCTATTGGGGCTGGGCCCCGGCGCTCGCCTGGGTGGTGCTGGGGACCATCTTCCTCGGCGCGGTGCACGACTTCGGGGCGCTCGTCGTCAGCGTGAAGGAGGGCGGGCAGTCCATCGCCGCCGTCGCCGCGCGAGTCGTCAGCGGCCGCGCGCGGCTGCTCTTCTTGTGCTTCGTCGTGGTGCTCGTGTGGCTCGTGCTGGCCGTCTTCGCCATGGCCATCGCCGGCCTCTTCGTGGCGCAGCCCGCGAGCGTGCTGCCCATTTGGATCGAGGTCGTGATCGCCGTCGCCATCGGCCTCGCCATCCGCCGGGGCAAAGCCAGCCACCTCGTGCCCAGCCTCGTCGCGCTGGTCCTGCTCTACGTCTTCGTCTGGGTGGGCACGAAGGCGCCCTTCGACCTCGGCGCCATGCTCGGCGACCCGGGCCTCGCGCGGAACGTGTGGGTCGTGGTGCTGCTGGTCTACGCCGCCGTCGCGAGCCTCCTGCCCGTATGGCTCCTGCTGCAGCCCCGCGACTACATCAACTCGCACCAGCTCTTCGTGGGTCTCGGCGCGCTCTACCTCGGGCTCCTCGTCGCGCATCCGGACTTCGACGCGCCGGCCTTCCGCACGCCCGGCGACGACGCGCCGCCCATCGTGCCCATCCTCTTCGTGACCATCGCCTGCGGCGCCATCAGCGGCTTTCACGGGCTCGTGAGCTCGGGCACCAGCTCGAAGCAGCTCGACCGGCTCCGCGACGCTCGCCTCGTGGGCTACGGCGCGATGCTCGGCGAAGGCACCTTGGCCCTCGCGAGCACGCTCGCGGCCGTCGCCGGCATCGGCCTCGTCGGCGCCTGCGCGCTCCCGGGGCAAGGCCCCGTCGAGGACCTCGGCTGGCACGTCTACTACGACAGCTGGGCCCACGCCGGGGCGAACAAGGCGGCCGCCTTCGTGCTCGGCGGCGGCGCCTTCCTCGAGGCGCTCGGGCTCCCGACGGCGCTCGCCCGCACCGTGATGGCCGTGCTCGTCATCAGCTTCGCCGCCACGACGCTCGACACGGCGACGCGCATCCAGCGCTTCCTCGTGGCGGAGCTCGGCGAGGCCATCTCCGTGCCCGCGTTGAAGCGCCCCGAGCTCGGCACCGCGCTCGCCGTCTTCCCCGCGGCGCTCCTCGCCTTCGCCGAGACCACCGACGCGAGCGGCGTCTCCAAGCAGGTCGGCTGGGTGCTCTGGCCCATCTTCGGCGCGAGCAATCAGCTCCTCGCGGCGCTCACGCTGCTGGTGCTCGCGCTCTGGGTTGCCGGCAAGAAGCGCCCCGTCGCGCCGCTCCTCGTGCCCATGGCCCTCGTGACCACGGTCGCCCTCGTCGCCCTCGTCGTGAAGCTCCGGACCTTCCTCGCCTCGGGCAACCTGCTCCTCGCGGGGCTCTCGGCGCTCCTCCTCGGCCTCGGGCTCTGGATGCTGGTCGAAGGGGCGCTCGCGCTCCGGCGGCTGCGGACGGCCTAGGACGTCGTCGAGAAGCCTCCGGAGAGAAAGCGAAGACGGCGGGGGACCGGATCCGTTAGGGTCCCCAGCATGATCGTTACTCGTCGCTTGATTCCGCGTGTTTCCGCCGCCGCTCTCGTCCTTGGAGGCCTCGACGGCTGCGGCGGTGATGGGGGGGGCGACCCCGGCAACGGCTTCGAGCGCGCCTGCCGCTCCTTCCAGCGGTGCGAGCCCGCCGACTTCGCGGCCGACTACGACTCCATCGGCGAATGCGTGGTCGGATACGAAGCGTACTATGCTTACTACGGCGACGACTGCGTGCCGGCCTATGAGGCGCTCCTGAGCTGTATCGCGGACCTCCAAGGTTCGTCCTGCGCGGTTCCGGACGACGTCACGATCATTTCCAGCTGTTCGTCGGAGATCGCCGGCATCAGTAATTGCGGCGAGTGACGCCGGCTCAGGGGACCGCGGGCGCGGACCCGCGGAGCACGAAGTAGACGAGCACGCCCGTCACGCTGACGTAGAGCCAGATGGGCGCGAGGAAGCGCGTGACCCGCTTGTGGGCCGTGAAGCGCTTCCGCCAGGCGAAGTAGAACGCCAGGAGCGCCATCGGCACGACGGGAATCGACAGGAGCACGTGGCTCGCCAGGAGCGCGAGGTAGGCGCCGCGGTAGGGCCCCACGTACTTCGTGTCCCCGTGCACGTAGTGATAGGCCAGGTAGCCCACCAAGAAGAGCGCCGAGGCGGCGAAGGCGCTCACCATGAGGCGCCGGTGGAGCGCCGTCCGCTGCTGGCGAATCGCGAGCCAGCCGAGCGTCAGGAGCGTCGCCGCCGTGGCGTTCAGCCCCGCGTTCACCGCGGGCATGAAGCGAAGGTCCACGTCGAGGCTCGCGTCGCCCTTGCGCAGCAGTATCAGCCAGCTCAGCAGGGCGAGCGCCGCCGCGGAGGCGACGGCGATGGCGAGGAAGTAGGCGCGGTCCCCGCGTGCGGGGGCGACGACTTCGGGCGTCGTTCTCATGGGCGCGATGTAGGGCGCCCCGGCCCGCGCGGGAAGCCGGGCGTCGATGCACGGCGCGCGGGCGCCGTCCAGACGTCGCGACCGTTGGCGCCTTCGTTCTAGGGGCTTTCGCCGGACGTCTGTTATTCAGATGGGTCGATGGGCGAGCCGGCGCAGCACAGGGAGATCTCCCGTCCGCCCGAGGCGGAGCCCCCGCGTGCGCCGCTGACGGAGGCCGCGGAGCCCTCTGGCGACACCGCGCCGGTGGACGTGCGCCGCCCCGCCTACGGGCCCAACGCGATGCTGCGGTGGATCTATCGGCGCTTCTTCTCCCACATCCGCGTCGACGACGCCTGGAGCGAGCACGTACGGGCCTCCGCCGGCCGCGGCACCGTCGTGTACGTGATGCGCTCCCAGAGCGTGCTCGACTTCCTCTGCCTCGACTTCTTCACGAAGCGCTTCGAGCTTCCGCTGCCCCGCTTCGTGAGCGACCTGGGCATCGGCGTGCTCGAGCCCTTCTTCAAGGGTCGCAACCGGCTGCTTCGGCGCCAGACGCCGGACCCGGAGCTGCTCCGAAAGGTGACGGGGGAGGGCTACGCCTCGCTCCTCTTCCTTCGCCGGCCGCCGCGCACGGTACGGCGAACCGCCCGCGGCAAGGGCAGCGCGCTCCGCGACGACCTGCTCCCGGCGCTCATCGCGCAGCAGCGAAGCCAGGACCAGCCGATCCTGCTCGTGCCTCAGACCTTCGTCTGGTCGAAGCGGCCGCCGGAGAAGCGAAAGGGCCTCCTCGACCTCTTCTTCGGCCCCGCCGACTGGCCCGGGCGCATCCGGGTCTTCTTCCAGTTTCTGGCGAACTACCGGAACGCGCTCCTGAGGAGCAGCCAGCCCTTCGACCTCCGGGCCTTCCTCGCCGAAAACCCGCAGCTCGGCGACGGCGAGGCGGCCGACAAGATTCGCTTCGCGCTGCTCGCGCGCATGGAGCGCGAGCGACGCCTGGTGCTGGGCCCCTCGACGAAGACGACGGCGCGCCTTCAGGACGAGCTGCTCCGGAGCCCGCGCGTTCGCGAGGTGCTCCGCAGCGTCGCCAAGAAGAAGAAGCGCCCGCTCCACCGGGTCGAGCGCGACGCGCGGAAGCAGCTGCGGAAGCTCCAGGCGGACCAGCGCCAGGGCATGCTCGCCGTGCTGGAGCGCGTGCTCGACGGCGTCTTCGGCCGCATCTACGACGGCATCGTCGTCGACGAGCGGGGCATCGAGCGCGTTCGGCAGGCGGCGCGCGAGCACACGCTCGTCTTCCTTCCGAGCCACAAGAGCCACGTCGACTACCTCGTCCTGAGCTACGTGCTCTACAAGCGCGCGCTCGCCGCGCCGCTCATCGCGGCCGGCGAGAACCTGAGCTTCTGGCCCGTGGGCTGGTTCCTGCGCCGCGGGGGCGCCTTCTTCATCCGTCGCTCCTTCCGGGGTGACAAGCTCTACCCCGCGCTCGTCGACGCCTATCTCCGGAAGCTGCTGGTCGAGGGCTTCCCCATCGAGTTCTTCATCGAGGGCGGCCGCTCCCGTACGGGCAAGCTCCTCGCGCCGAAGTACGGGCTGCTCTCCATGGTCATCGACGCGGCGCTCAAGCTCCCGCTCAAGAAGGTGGCCTTCGTACCCATCTCCATCGGCTACGAGCGCGTCATCGAGGAGCGCAGCTACGTGCGCGAGCTCGGCGGTGGGGAGAAGGAGCGGGAGAGCGCCCTCGGGCTCCTCCGCACGAGCAACGTGCTCCGGAGCAAATATGGGCGCCTCTACGTGCAGTTCGGGGCCGTCATGAGCTTCGACCGGCTCCTCGAGCGGGCGCTGACCGACGAGGAGGGGAACGTGAAGGAGCGCGCGGCGCTCACGGCGCGGGAGCGGCGCGTGCTCGTCCAGAACCTCGCGCACCGCGTCACCTATCAGATCGACCGGGTCACCGTGGTCACGCCGGCGGCGCTGGCGGCGACGGCGCTCCTCGTGCATCGGCGCCGGGGCATCGGGGAGCGCCAGCTCTACGCGCGGGCGTCGCAGCTCCTCGCGAGCTTGGAGCGCTTCGGGGCGCGCATCGCGTCGCCCATCCAGGACGCGGAGGGGCGCCTGCGCGCCGAGACGCTCGAGAGCGCCGTGGCGCTCTTCGTCGACGGCGGGCTGGTGCGCCGCCACGAGGCGAGCGCCAAGGACGCGGCGGACGCCATCTATCGCGTCCCGGATCCGCGCCGCATCGCCCTCGAATACGCGATGAGCTCGACGCTCCACTTCTTCGTTCCGAGCGCGCTCATCGCGTCGGCGCTCCTCGCCGAGGAGTCGCGCACGCTCTCGACGGCGGCGCTCCGGGAGCGCGTCCGCGGCCTCAGCCGGCTCTTCAAGTACGAGTTCATGTACCGTGCCGACGCGCCCTTCGAGACCATCTTCGGCGACGCCCTCGCCGGCATGCTGGAGGCCCGGGAGCTCGAGCGCCTCGCGGATCACGTGCGCCCCGCCGAGGGTGGCCGCGGCCGCGTCATCGGCACCTACGCGGCGATGCTCCGGAGCTACTTCGAGGCCTATCTGCTGGCGGCCCGGGCGCTGCGGCCCGTGCTCGACGACGCCGACGCGGCGCCGAAGCGAAAGGAGTGGCTCAAGCAGGCCCTCTCGCTCGGCCAGCGCATGTACCTCGCGGGCGAGCTCGAGCTCCGGGAGTCCCTGAGCAAGCCGAAGCTCGAAAACGCGCTCCGCGCCTTCAAGGACCATGGTCTCGTGAGCTTCGGCGCCGGCGAGACGTTGAGCCGGGCGCCCGACGTGGAGAACGGGGACGACCTGGGCCCCGTGGAGGCGCAGATTCAGCGCTTTTTGGACTGATGCGCGGCGCTCCGGCGTCGCTTGACAGGCCCGGGGGCGGCAGCTAACCCATGCGCCCTTTCGCGGCGGGCGGACCGTCCAGCTTGCCGCGGGGCCCCGGGCCTCGGCGCGCCGGCCCCCTTCCCCTCTCAGCCTCTTCGAACCGAGCCCTTTCTCATGCGTACGCAAAGCGTTTCTGCCCTGGACGCCGACCGCTCCTGGTACGTGGTCGACGCGACGAACGTGCCCCTCGGGCGCCTCGCCTCGCAGGTGGCCTCCGTGCTTCGCGGCAAGAACAAGCCCAGCTACACGCCGCACGCCGACACCGGCGATTTCGTCGTCGTGATCAACGCCGAGAAGGTCCGCCTCACCGGGCGGAAGCTCCACCAGAAGAAGTGGTTCCACCACTCCGGCTACCCCGGCGGCATCAAGGCCGAGCGCTACGAGGATCTCATCCAGCGCCGCCCGGCCTTCATCATCGAGAAGGCCGTGAAGGGCATGCTGCCCAAGACGACCCCGGGCCGCCGCGCCCTCAAGCACCTCAAGGTCTACGCCGGCGAGACGCATCCGCACGCCGCGCAGAAGCCCCAGCCCCTGACGTTCTGAGAGACCTCGCGATGTCCCGACCCCACGTGGTTCACGGCCGGCACTACGGCACCGGCAAGCGCAAGAACGCCGTCGCACGCGTCTTCCTCAAGGAGGGCGGCGGTACGGTCACGATCAACGACCGCTCCTTCGAGGACTACTTCCCCCGGGACGTGCTCCGCATGATCATCGAGCAGCCGCTCGTGACGCTGGAGAAGCACGGTCAGTTCGACATCGAGGTCAACGTGCACGGCGGCGGCGTCGCCGCGCAGGCCGAGGCCGTGCGTCACGGCATCAGCCGCGCGCTCCTCAGTTGGAACCCCGAGGTGCGCGGCTCCCTCAAGCGCGAGGGCTACCTCACCCGCGACGCGCGAAAGAAGGAGCGCAAGAAGCCCGGTCAGCCGGGCGCGCGCAAGAAGTTCCAGTACTCGAAGCGCTGAGCACCAGCCTCAGTCTTCTCAGGCGGAAGCCGCGACCGTTCGGGTCGCGGCTTCTTCGCTTTTGTGCGCGGCGTGGCGGCGCGGGCGCCGGCCGATAAGATCGGGCCGTGCCCCTCGTTGCTCTCGGCCTGCACCACGAGCAGGCCCTTCGCGCCTTCGAGGCCGATTTCGACGCGGCCGGTGAGGCGCACATGCCGGGGTGGTTCGCCGACCTCGCCTGGTCGCACGCGCGGCGCGTCGAGGTCGTGAGCGGCTGGGAGCGCGGCGAAGGGCTCGAGGGCGGGCAGGTGGCCTGCACCACGCGCTTCCTGGAGGTCGAGGGCGAGCTCACGGGCGTGGTGAACGTCCGCCACGAGCTGACCGCCTGCCTTCGCTTCGTAGGCGGCCACGTGGGCTACGCCGTTCGCCCGTCGGCCCGGCGACGCGGCCACGGCACGGCGCTCCTGCGCGGCGGCCTCGACGTGTGCGCGCGCCTCGGCATCGAGCGCGCCCTGGTGACCTGCGACGCGACCAACGACGGGTCCATCGCGGTGATCCGCCGCCACGGCGGACGGGCGTTCGAACGGGAGGCCCGCGCGGGCAAGCCCGACGTGCTGCGTTTCTGGGTTCCGACGCAGTGACGTGACGCGCCGGGCGACGTGCGCCGCGCCGGAGGTGCGCGGTGCTCGCCCTTGCAAAGCGTCATGCGCCGCGCCCTATTGCGTGCGTGGACCCTTGGCTGTCGCTGCTCACGCAGGCGGTCGTCTCTATCGTCGTCACCGGCGTGGGCGGTTTCATCGTCAGCTCCCTGCTGCCGCGTCGCCCGTCGGCCTTCGAGGAGACGTGGTCCGCGACGGAGGATGCGCTGCGCCTACTGAGCCCGAACGGAGGGGTCCGCGGTCGTGCCCGGGTCGTCGCGCGCCCAGACGGCAAGCGCCGGCGCCTGATCTTGTGCGCCGACTGGCCCCATGGGGCCGGGCCTGAGCTCGTCGTCGGAGCTGTGCGCGGTGCCCCATCCTGGGTGCGCGAAGCCGACCCACTCTTCGTCGAACAGCCAGGGCTCGATCCGCCGCTGCGCGTGTTGGCCTTCCCGCCCACGTCCCACTGGATCCTTCGCAAGTCCTTCTCGCCCGAGATCGTCGAGCTCTTCGGGGAGTCCGTTCGGAGCGACGGTCGAACGGTGACCGCCGTCTGGGACGGCGAGATCGACCCGCGGACCGTTGACCGGCTCATCGACGCATTGGCCGGATTCGTCTCGGCCGGCCTCGGCCCGCTCGAGGCCGCGGACGCCATGCCCGAAGGCGAAGTGACGTGGCCCACCGGATCCCGGGAGGTGCCCCACGCCACCCTCCGCCGAAACGAAACGGTCGCCTCACTGGTGCACGTGCACCGCCACTGGCGTTTGCGTGCCGAGGTGCCTCACGGCTGGCCGCCCTTCCGCGCCACCGTCGTGGAGGGTGCCGCCAAGGGCGCGTGGCCGCCCGATGTTCTCCGCGTGGTGGGTCGCTTTCTGCCGACGCTGGGGAGCGCTGAGATCATCGCCGAGGAGCGTAGCCTCGAGATCGCCTTCGCCGGCGGACCCGGGGCTCGCGAGCTCGATGCGGGCTTGGCGCTTCTCGTCAGGGCTGCCGGCGGTGGACCCGAGTCGAGCGGCGCCTTCCGCTGAGTCAGGCCCCGCGTTCGAGTGGTGAGGGGGGACGCGGGACACTAGCTTCCGGCGCATGTCCCTTCGCGTCGCCATCGTCGGGGCCACCGGCTACACGGGGGCCGAGCTCGTGCGGCTCTGCCTCGCGCATCCGGAGCTGGAGGTCGGGCCGCTGGTCGGGCACAGCAAGGCCGGGCTGCCGGTCGAGGACGTGCTGCCGAGCCTCGCCGGGCTGGGGCTCGGGACGGTGCAGGCCTTCGACGCCGACTCCGTGGCCGACGCCGCCGACGTGGCCTTTTGCGGGCTGCCCCACGGCGCGAGCGCGGGCATCGTCTCGGAGCTCCGGGACCGGGGGCTCCCGGTCCTGGACCTGAGCGCGGACTTCCGGCTCCGTGACCCGGCGGTCTACGCCGAGTGGTACGGCGCGCACCTCGCGCCCGAGCGCTTCGGCGAAGGGGTCTACGGGCTCAGCGAGCTCCACCGGGAGGAGCTCCCCGGCGCCGAGCTCATCGCCGTCCCGGGCTGCAACGCAACGGCGAGCATCCTCGCCCTCGCGCCGCTGATGAAGGAGCGCCTCGTCGCCACGGAGGGCCTCGTCTGCGATATCAAGACCGGCGTCAGCGGCGCCGGCCGCGTGCCCAAGGCGAGCACCCACTTCCCGGAGACGGGGGAGGGCACCCGCGCCTACAAGGCCGCCGGCCTGCACCGGCACACCCCGGAGATCGAGCAGGAGCTCGGCTTGCTCGCGGGGGAGGCGCTCCGGCTCACATTCGTGCCGCATCTCGTTCCCATGAACCGCGGCATCCTCGCGACCTGCTACGCGATGAGCGAGGGGACGGACGCGGCGCGCGCGACCGAGGCCGCGCGCGCGCTCTACGCCGGCTCTCCGAGCGTCGTCGTGCGCGACCCCGGCGTGCACCCGGACACGCTTTGGGTGCGCGGCTCGAACCGGGCGCAGCTCAGCTACCACCACGACGCGCGGGCCGGCCGCCTCGTCGCCTTCGCCGCCATCGACAACCTCATGAAGGGCGCTGCGGGCGCGGCCGTGCAGGCGCTGAACGTGCGCCAGGGCTTCCCCGAGGCCGCCGGCCTCGGCCTGCCGGCGACGTGGCCGTGAGGAACGGCGCGTGAAGCTGCTCCACGTCAGTGACGTGCACCTCGAAGACGGGTTCGCGGGCGTGCCGCGGCGCCTTTTCGCGAACAAGCGCTTCGCCGGCTACCTGAACCTCCGCCTCAAGCGGCGCCGTCACTTCGCGGACGCGGCCGCAAAGATCCCTCTGCTCGCCGAGCTCGCCCGGGACGAAGGCGTCGACGCGGTCCTCTGCAGCGGCGACTACACAGCGCTGGGCACGCCGCGGGAGATCGCCTTCGCGCGCGCCGCCATGGAGCCGCTGGTCGCGGCGAGCCCCGCCTTCAGTACGGTCCCGGGCAATCACGACGTCTATCTGCCGGACGCGCTCGGGGTCTTCGAGCGCGAGTTCGGCACGCTCATGGCGAGCGACCTGCCCGAGCACGCCGTCGATGGGCCCTATCCCCACGTGCGCCTGCTCGGAGACCACGTGGCCGTGGTCGGCGTGAACAGCGCCCGACCGAACCCGCCCATCACCCGCTCGAGCGGGCGCATCCCCGACGTGCAGCTCGATGCGCTCCGCCGGGTCCTCGCCGACGCCCGGGTGAGCGAACGCTTCGTCTTCGTGATGACGCACTACGCGCCGCGGCTCTGGAGCGGCGAGCCGGACTCGCGAAGCCACGGCCTCGACAACGCCGACGCCTTCCTCGCGGCCTGCGCGGGGCTCGGGCGCGGGGCCGTCATCCACGGTCACGTGCACCGTTGCTACACCGTGCGCGTGCCCGAGTGCCCGGTGCCCCTCTTCAGCGCGGGGAGCAGCACGCAGGCCCACGGGGAAGGGCTCTGGCTCTACGAGGTGGGGCCGGACGCGGCCTCGGCTCGGCGCGGTCGCTTCGAGGGCGGCCGCTACGTGCTCGAGGACGCCGCGCTCGCCCTCTGAGCGCTACCAGCTCGAGCTGGCGCCGCCGCCGCCGTAGGAGCCGCCGCCGCCGGAGTAGCTGCTCGAGGACGCGCTGCTGCTGGACGAGGTGCTGCTGCTCGAGGAGCTGCTCGACGACCACGTGGACGTGCTCGAGCTGCCGTAGCTGCCGCTCGAGTAGCTGCTCCCCCCGCTCCCGGCCTTGCTCGACGCGAGGCCCATCAGACCCAGGAGAGCGCCCATGCCCGCGAGGATGCCGAGCGCTACCTCGGCGCCCCCGTCCACGGCGCCCAGTCCGAGCGCCGGGGCGCCGCCCATGATCAGCCCGAAGGCCGAGAAGAAGATGAGCGCCATGCGCTGCCGCTCCTCGTCCCGGCCATAGGGGATGCCGTAGGCGCCGAAGACCACGGCCGGCGCGAGCGCCCACCGCGTGAAGCCGAAGGCCAGCACCGCGGCGAGCAGCGCCAGGAGCGTCGCGGGCAGCGCGAGACGCAGGAGCCAGCGCCGCCCGGCGCCCATGGGCACGCCCTCGCGAAAGCCCAGTCCGGTGGCGAAGCCGGCGACCACGGCCAGGATGACGAAGAGGAGGGCGGTCAAGACCATCCAGGTGCGCGCGCGCGCTTCCCGCTCTGCGCGCGGCACGTACGCGCCGGGCGCGGGCGCGCCCTCCGCGGTCTGCGTTCGCAGCGCGGCCGCCACCTCTTCCACGGCGGCGTCCCAGTCGCCGACTCTCAAGTCGGGCTTGGCGTCGTCCAGGATTTGCTTGGCCAGGCGGTCTGGAACCTGGGCCTCCAGGCCGTAACCCACCTCGATGCGCATGCGCCGGTCGCTCGCTGCGAAGGTCACGAGCATCCCGTCGTCGCGCCCGGCGCTTCCGCCGCCCCAGGCCTCGGCGACGCGCAGGGAGAAGTCCTCGATGGGCTCGCCGCCGAGCGTGTCGATGAGGAGCACCGCGATCTGAACCCCCGTGGCGTCCCGATGCGCCCGGAGCGCTCGGCCGAGGCGTTCTTCCGCGGCGTCGCTCACCTTGCCGGAGAGGTCGACGACGGGGGCGTCGATGGCGGGCGTCCAGGGCCCCGGCGTGCGCTGCGACGCGGCAGGCTGGGGCGGCGCGGGCGCCGCGACGGGAGGCGCCGCGCAGGCCACCAGGACCAGGAGCGCGGCGCGGCACCTGCGCGGTAGCCAGAGCGGACGCGACGAACGCATGGCGCGAGGCTACTCGACGGGCGGAGTCGCCCCCTTCGCGGAGTGCGTCTCCACGCCGCGTCGCCGAAAAATTGGGTCCGCGATCGGCATGTACGAGGATGTAGGCAAATCGCCTCACGAGAGACCCGCATGCTGAGCTCCCCCCTGCACCCCTCCGCGACCTTCGTCCCCTTCGACCCGAGCGCCCCGCGGCGCCGCGCCTCCCGGCACGCCGTGGACGTCTCGTGCCTCGCCATGTGCCACCTGTGGGACGAGGCCGTGCCGCTGCGAGCCCTCGAGCTCTCGGCCACCGGAGCGTGGGTGCGCACGGATCTGCCCCTCGAGCAGGGGACCCAGCTCGTGATGGAGCTCCTGCCCCCGGGCGACGACCTGCCGGTGCACGCCGTGGGCGTGGTGAACCGCGCGGACGACTTTCGGCGCGACGGCGATCCGCCCGCGGGCATGGCCATCGACTTCATCGCCATCGACGACCGGGACCGGATGCGCCTCGAGCGGGCGCTCCGCGCGCGGCCGCCGGCGCTCCCTCGCGGAGTGCAGCGGAAGGTCCTCTACGTGGACGAGAGCTGGGTCGAGGACGCCCTCGACCGCGACGAGGCGGACCTCGAGCGCGCCTTGAGCCGCGCCGTCTCGGGCGCGCTGCTCACGAGCGACGAGCCCCTGGCCAGCGAGCTGATGGCACACCAGCCCATCGACTGAGCCCCGCTCAGTGCCCGTGCCCGTGCCCCTGCCCGCGTCGAGCACGCCCACCGGACGGGCGGGCGCGTGCCCATGGCTCGTCAGCGAACCTCGAGGCGCCCCGCCGCCAGGCGGTCGGCGTCGTCCTTTTCGCCCTCGGTGATCGAGAGACGGTTCTGGCCCGCGTAGAAGCCGATCCAGAACGTGTAGATGCCCGGTCGGTAGTTCGCCGGCACCGTCAGCTCCTGCCGGTCGACGATGACGTCGCCCGGCTCCCAGTAGCGCACCGGGTAGCGGTCGTCCGCGGGGTCGTGATCGCCGTTCATGCGGTTCCCGGCGCCGTCGACGTGCAGGAAGATCTTGTAGCTGCCGGAAACGCGCTGCAGCACGCGCCAGTACCACGTGACCGCGAAGCGCTGCCCGGCGCCGATGTAGCCCTCCTGCGGCAGCTCGAGGTCGTAGCCCGCGAGCTCGATCTTGCCCTCGAAGACGCCACCCACCGCGTGGTCCACCTCCGGGAGCTCCTTCAGGACCACGTCCGCGAGGAAGTTCTCGTTCTCGCGCCCCTCGATGGGCTGGTTCGTGATCAGGGTCAGCCGCGCCGAGCGCGCATCCGCCACGAAGAGGTGATCGCGCGTGCGCTGACGGAAGGTGCGGTCGAGGGCCGGGAGCTCGTCCGTCGGGATGATGGCCCAGACGCGCGCGTCGTCCTGGAGCTTGCCCATGAGCTCGCCCGTGGTCTTCACCTCTTCGACTTCGCCCTCGGCGTAGTAGCGCGCGGCGCGCCCACCGGAGCGGTACTCGAAGAGCGTCGCGTCCCCGGCGCGCAGATCGTTGTAGCGGTCGTAAACGAGGCGCGGCGAGAAGTGCTGGCTCAGCGCGGGCTGGAAGCCGAAGGCCGTGTAGGCGCCGAAGAGGAGCCCCCCGAGGACGAGTGGCGCCAGCCGATGCCGCCCCAGCCGGCCGCCGAGCGCGAGCGCGTTCGGGATGAGCGCCACCACGAGGATCACGGTGGGCGTCAGGAAGAAGAGGACGCGTAGCAGGCGAATGCCGAAGGTCGTCAGCCCGAGCGAGTCCGGCGCCGCGAAGGCCGCGAGGCCCGCGAGGAGCGTGCCGCCGCAGAGCACGCCGGCCAGCGTCACCCACGCGCGGTGTCCGCCGCCGCGCGCCCACTGCGCCCGGAGGAAGGAGCGGATGGGCGGCCACCCGAAGCGCGTCCCCGGCTGGCTCGCGAAGCCGAGAGCCATCGCGGCAATCACGAAGCCCATCAGCCCGCCCCAGGCCTTCGCCGGGTTGAAGACGTCCTTGTCCGGCACGCTCAGCCCCTCGAGGTCGAGGCCCCGGAGCGGGCTGTCCGGATAGAGCGCGTAGTCCCGGACGACGAGCGCCGCGAGCAGCCCCACGATGACCAGCTCGGGCCACCAGGCCCGGTCGCTCTCCTCGACGTCGCGGCAGAGCGTCGCGACGGCGACGGCCACGGGCACGAGCCCGGAGAAGGTCGCTTCGCCGTAGCGGCTCACGAAGACGGTCCAGGCGCCGTAGGCGAAGGCGGGCCAGAGCACGAGGAAGAGCCGCGTCTCGCGGTGGGCGCGGACGCGGGTCTCGTCGGCCTCCGGGTCGGCGGCCACCGGCCCGAGGAGCCGGACCAGCGCCAAGAGCGCCAGTGCGCTGAAGGGCGCGGCGGCGTGGAAGAAGAGCTCGAGGCCCCGGTCGAAGCTCGGCGGCTGCCCGCCCCGCGGCGTCCCTCCGCGCCAGGCGTCGTAGCCGCTCGCGTCGCCGGCCACGGCCTGCACGACGAGGAGCAGCGTGACGAGCGCGACGGCGCCGAGCGCATAGGTCGGCAAGCGGTCCGGGCCGTCGGGCCGCGCACCTCGAAGTACGCGCACGAGCGTCGCGGCGAGCAAGGGCGGGAGC
>CALCTH010000492.1 GCA_937893795.1 uncultured Myxococcales bacterium
CGCGCCTGCTTCACGTAGGCCACGAGCGCGTTCGTCGAGGCGTCATGGCCGCCGCCGGGCGCCTCGCCGCTCAGCTCCGGGAGGATCTTCTTGGCGAGCTGCTTGCCGAGCTCGACGCCCCACTGGTCGAAGCTGTTCACGCCCCAGATCACGCCCTGCACGAAGATGCGGTGCTCGTAGAGCGCGAGCAGCGTGCCGAGAGTCTTCGGGTCGAGCCGATCGAAGAGGATCGTGTTGGTCGGGCGGTTACCCTCGAAGACCTTGTGGGGGACGAGCGCCTCGAGCGCCTCACCGCGCAGGCCCGCCGCCTCGAGCTCCGCGCGTGCCTCGCCTTCGGTCTTGCCGATCATCAGCGCTTCGGTCTGGGCCAGCAGGTTCGCGAGCAGCTTGTCGTGGTGGTCGCCGAGCGCGTGCTGGGGGTGGAGCGGCGCCAGGAAGTCGGCGGGGACGAGGCGCGTCCCCTGGTGGATGAGCTGATAGAAGGCGTGCTGCCCGTTCGTGCCCGGCTCGCCCCAGACGATGGGGCCCGTCGTGTAGCCCTCGACCACGGCGCCGTCCTTGCGGACGCGCTTTCCGTTGCTCTCCATGTCGCCCTGCTGAAGCCACGCCGGCATGCGGTGGAGCGACTGGTCGTAGGGCAGCACCGCGAAGGTCTCGGCGCTGAAGAAGTTCGCGTACCACACGCCGAGGAGGCCGAGCAGCACCGGGAGGTTCTCCTCGAGCGGGGCGGTCTTGAAGTGGTCGTCCATGCGTCGCGCGCCCGCGAGGAGCGCCTCGAAGGCGTCCATGCCGACGATGCATGCGATGGGCAGGCCGATGGCGCTCCAGAGGCTGTAGCGGCCGCCGACCCAGTCCCAGAAGCCGAACATGTTGTTGTCGGCGTCGATGCCGAAGTCGGCGACGCCCTGGCGGTTCGTGCTCACGGCGACGAAGTGCTTGGCCACCGCGGCCTCGTCGCCGAGCTTCTCGACCAGCCAGGCGCGGGCGCTCCGCGCATTGGTGAGCGTCTCCTGCGTCGTGAAGGTCTTCGACGCGATGATGAAGAGCGTCCGCTCGGGGTCGAGGCGCTTCAGCGTCTCCGCCAGGTGCGCGCCATCGACGTTGCTCACGAAGTGAGGCGTCAGGTCGTCCCGCCAGAAGGGCTTGAGGGCCTCGCAGACCATGAGCGGGCCGAGGTCCGAGCCGCCGATGCCGATGTTCACGACGTCCGTGATCGTCTTCCCCGTATGGCCGCGGTGGCTGCCGTCGCGGAGCGCCGTCGTGAAGGTCCGCATGCGGCCGAGCACCTCCTTCACGTCCGCGACGACGTCTCGCCCCTCGAGCGCGATCGGCGTGTCGGCCCGGAGTGCCACATGAAGCACCGCGCGGCCCTCGGTGGTGTTGATGCGCTCGCCGGAGAACATCGCCTCGATGGCTTCCGAGAGGCCACGAGCCTTCGCGAGGGCGAGGAGGTACGCGAAGGTCTCCGCCGTCGCGCGGTTCTTCGAGAGGTCGACGAGGAAATCGTCCAGCCGGTGGGTCATGCGGGCCGCGCGGCCCGGGTCCTCCGCGAAGAGCTCGCGCAGGTGGCGCGGGGCGAGGGCGGCGTGGTGCTCCGCGAGCGCGTTCCAGGCTTCGGTCTCGGTCGGGCTCGTCATCGGAGGCCTCCTTCGGGTCGACTTCATCGCACGATTCCGCGACCGTGGGGAGCATGCGGATCTCCTCGGCCTGGCTCGTGCTCTTCTGCCTCGTGGCGTGCGGTGACGATGCGGCTCCGCCGCCCGAGGCTGCCGATGCGCTCGGTGTCGCCGCCGTCGGCCATACGAGCTTCGAGGTCGTCGATGCGGAGCGCGACGACCGTACACTGCGCGTCGAGGTCTGGTACCCGGCCGACGTCACGGCGGAGGCCGAGCCCACGGTCTATGGGCTCCTCGGGCCCATCGGGCCGACCTCCGCGATCGCGCGCGAGGACGCGGCGCCTGCGCCTGGGCCGCACCCGCTCCTCATCTTCTCGCACGGCTACGGCGGCATCGCGCTCCAGTCGACGGAGCTGATGGAAGCGCTCGCCAGCCACGGCTTCGTCGTCGCCGCGCCGGAGCACACGGGGAACGCGCAGTCGTCGCCCACGGACGACTTCGACACGGCGGCGGCCAACCGAGTCCCCGACGTCGCGCTGGTGATCGATCGTATGCGTGCCCGCGGCGCACGCGCCGGGGACCTGCTCGAAGGAAGCCTCGACGCGGGCGGCGTCGGGGTGCTCGGGCACTCCTTCGGCGGGATGACGGCCATGGGGAGCGCCGCGGGGTGGGCCGGCGCGGCCGCCGACCCGCGCGTGACGGCCATCGCGCCGATCTCCGCGGTCATCGATGGTGACCTGCAGCGCGACGACCGGCCGAGCCCGAACGCCGGCTTCACGGGCGACCAGCTCGCGAGCGTGCGGCTGCCGGTGCTCCTCGTCGGCGGCACGGAGGACGAGTCGGTGCCCATCGAGAACAACGCCATCGCCTATCTCGGCCTCACCGGCGCCGAGGCCGTCTTCCGCGTCGACATCGTCGGGGCGAACCACACGCACTTCGCAAACGTGTGCACCATCGGCGACTACCTCATCGAGGACCTGGGCTTCGACCCGGAGCGGTGGGACCTCCTCGGCGCCGAAGCGCTCCTCGCGCCCTACGCGGCGACCTGCGCCGAAGATGCGTTTCCCATTTCCGAGGCGACGCGGCTTCAGAACCTCTACGTAGTCGCCTTCTTCCGGCGCCATCTCCGCGACGAGATGGCCTACGATTACTACCTCGACGGGTCCTACGCGGCGTCCGAGCCAAACGTCCGCTTCGAGGCGCGCTGACTAGCCCGCGCGCGCGGCGCCGGCGGCCACGGCGCCCACGATCGCGCGGACCAGCTCGGCGTGACCGATGGGCTTCGTCAGCGTGGCCATGGCCCCCGCCACGCGTGTCTCGGGCGGGTTGCCGGTGAGCAGGAGCACGGGTACCGCGTGGCCGACCTCGCGGGCGAGGTCCTCACCCTGAACCGCGCCCGGCATGCGCAGATCGCTGAGGACCACGTCGAAGGCCGCGGAGGCCGCGCGCAGCAGGCGCAACGCCTCCACCCCGTCTGCGGCCACGGTCACGTCGAGGCCGCTCGAGCGGAGCAGCCGCGCGACCGAGCGCCGGACCGCGTCTTCGTCCTCTACGAAGAGTACGCGCACGTCCTCGAGGCGCGGCGCCCGGCTCGCCGGTACGACCAGGGGGATCGCGGCGCTCCCCTCCGGCGCGCGGGGAAAGAAGAGGGTGACGCGCGTGCCCCGGCCCAGCTCCGACTCCACTTCCGCGCTGCCGCCGGACTGCTGGACGAAGCCGTGGATCATCGCGAGGCCCATACCGTTGCCTCTGTGCCCCTTCGTCGTGAAGAAGGGCTCGAAGACGCGGGAAAGCGTCTCTTCGCTCATCCCCGTTCCGTCGTCCTCGACGCGAAGGAAGACGTAGTCCGCGCTTTCCAGCCCCGAGGGAGCTGGCCGATGCTCGTGCCCCGCACGCACCGTCACACGTCCGCCCTTCGGGAGTGCGTCCCGAGCGTTCAGGACGAGGTTGAGCAGCGCGTTCTCGAGGGAGGAGCGGTCGACGTGAATTGCCACGTCGTCGTCGATGGGAGTGACGACCAGCTCGACGTTGTCCGGCAGCGTCCGCCGCACGAGGGAGCGCATGCTCCCGACGACCGTCGAGAGCGCGAGCACCTCCGGGTCGAGCTCGGCCCGGCGCGCGAAGCCGAGCAACGAGCGCGTGAGCACCGCGCCGCGTTGTGCGGCGGCGAGCGCGTCTTCCAGCGCTTCGCGATCGGTGCGAGCGAGTCCCCCGGCGTGGTGCTCGACGGATTCGATGCCGCTGATGATGACCGAGAGCAGGTTGTTGAAGTCATGCGCCAGGCCACCGGTGAGCTGGCCCAGCGCATCCATCTTCTGGGCGTGGAAGAGCATCTCGCGACTCTCGCGCAGCTCCTCCTCGGTGCGGACCTGGTCGGAGACGTCGATGAGGAGCGTGTTCCACACGATCGCGCCGTCCGCGCGCTTCGTTGGTACCCCCCGTGCCTGCAGCCATTTGAGCGTTCCCGAGGGCGTGCGGATGCGGTAGCGATGGGCCCACGACTCGAGCGTCTCCGCCGAGCGCATGACCGACGCTTGCATGAGCGGGAAGTCCTCGCGCAGGACCATGCCCCAGAGCAGCGTCGGGTCTCCCTGGATATCGTCCGCCGTGACCTCCCAGAGGCTCACGCAACCCTCACTCATGTAGGCAATCTCGTCGCTTCCGTCGGGATGGAGGACGTAGCGAAAGATGGCCCCCGGCACGTTGGCTGCCATGTCGCGGAAGCGTCGCTCGCTGGCGGCGAGCGCTTCCTGCGTCGCGACGACCGGCGTGACGTCGATGATCACGCCGATCATCCGGTAGGGCTGGCCTTCGTCGTCTCGGTAGGCGCGGCCGCGCACACCGAGGTTGAGGTAGCTCCCGTCCTCGTGGCGCACGCGCATGACGGCGTCGTAGGGGACGCCGCGCTCGAAATGCGCCTGAAGCATGGCCTGCACACCGTCCACGTCGTCGGGGTGGAGGCGGTCGAAGAAGTCCGCCGGCGTCCCCGTGAAGCGCTCGGGCGCGAGCCCGACGATCTCCATCAGCGTAGAGGACCAGTAAAGCCGGTCCCTTCGCAGGTCCCAGTCCCAGACGCCCAGCGTCCCGATCTCGGCGGCGACGCGCAGGCGCTCTCGTTCGGCGGTGGGGTCGTGGAACCCCCCGTCTCCGAGCTCTCCTGGCTTCGTGGCGGTCGCCATGAGCCGAGGGTAGGTGGATCGACCGTTGCGACCTAGCCCCCCGCGCGGCTGGGCCGTCAAGCAGCTGGCGCCCTTCAGGCCGTCTCTTGGGCGCCGTCCGCGACTGGCAGGTGAGGGAGTACTCTCGCGCCACATGCGCTTCCCGCTTGCCTGCGCGCTCGTCCTCGTCCTCGCCGCCGACGTCCGCGCGGGAAACGGCGACTCGTTCTTCCAGGGCAACGAGGCAGCGCTGCTCGGCGGCGCCGTGGCCTCCATCGGCACCGGGCCGGACCTCCTCTATTACAACCCGGCCGGGCTCGCGCTGAACACGCGCCACCGCCTCGAGCTCTCGGGCCAGCTCTTCGAGCTCCAGGTGCGCCGCCTCGACCCGCTGATCCGGCTGGTCGAGGGCGGCGGAATCGTCGACCAGGTGAACCACCGCGCCGTCGACTACCAGACGGTCCCTTCGGCGCTCTCCTACGTGTATCGGCTGAGCGAGCGGGTGAGCGCGGGGGCCGGCGTTTTCGTCATTCGCCAGTCGAGCTTCGACCTGCGTGCGGCGCTCGAGGACCCGGCCGAAGACCGGTCGCTGGTGGCCCGCGCGAACTTCGAGGCGGACCGCACCTACTTCACGGCGGGCTTCGGCTGGGCGGCGCTGCCCTGGCTTCGCGTCGGCATGAACGCGGGCATCTCCTATCAGACCACGGTCAACACGCAGCGCTCCGTCCTCGAGCTCTCGGGCCGCGGCCCCGGAGAGCTGCGCACCACCGCCGGTGGGGTCTACAGCGAGCTCGACATCACGGAGATTGCAGCCGACTTCACGGTCGGGCTGCAGGCGGACCTGCCCGCCGGGGTGAAGCTCGGCCTGGTGCTGCGCGGGCCCCGACTCCGAATCCACGAGGACGTCGTCCTCGACGCCGCGCTCTTCGACATTCAGCCCGGGCCCGCGGGAGACGTCGCCGCCTACTTCCCGGTACGGGGCGAGGTCGGCAACGCGCTGGGCAGCGTCTGGACGGCTCCCTTCGAGACCGTGCTCTCCGTGGGATGGGTGGGCGAGGACGTCCGTGTCTCGGCCGAGGCCGATCTCATCCACGCCCACGACCGGGGCCTCGTGGAGCGCGACTTCACCTGGAACGTGCGCGTCGGCGCGGCCTTTCGCGTGAGTGAGCGGGCCGAGCTCGGCGTCGGGCTCTTCACGGACCGCGACGACGAGTCCGAGGAGGGAAACGACCTCGTCGACCTCGACTTCTATGGCGTGAGCACCGGGCTGACCTTCGATTCCCCGGTGGAGCTCGCCGGCGCGGATCTCGAGACCACGGGCGGTCGGCGGCTCGTCTTTCGCACCACCGTGGGGCTTCGCTACGCCTTCGGTACCGGCGAGCTCAACACCATCGACGGCATCCTCGAGCAGGCCCGCGACTCGGACCCCATGACGGTCCCCATCGCCGGCGGGCCCGACCGCCGCGTGGTCTTTCACGAAGCGGGCGTCTACCTGGGGTCCGGCCTCGATTTTTGAGCGCGCTCAGCCCGCCACGTAGGCGTCGTCGCCGCTGCGGCGTCGGACCGAGCGTCCGCGTGGAGAGCCGCTGACGGCTTCGCCGCCACGTCGCGTGTCCGCCACCCGTACCGTCACTCCAGTTCCTGGCTGCGCCCGAGGATGCGCCGGAGGGCGGCGAGCAATGCCTCGGTGGTGAAAGGCTTTTCGACGTAGCCCACCGCGCCCTCGCCCGGGAGCGTGTGGAGCGCTCCCGCCGCGTAGCCCGAGACGAAGAGCACGGGCAGATCGGGCCTCCGCTCGCGAAGGCGCCGGGCCAGCGCGGCACCGCCGAGAACGGGCATCACCACGTCGGTGATCAGCACGTCGATGTGGCCGTCCTCGCGCTCCCAAGAGAGCAGCGCATCCTCCCCGTGGCGCGCTTCGTAGGCCTGGACCCCCACCCGCTGAAGGACGCGTAGGAGTGCCGAGCGCACCAGTCGCTCGTCCTCGACGACGAGGGCGCGCACGCCGGCCAGCGCCACGGGGTCGCCCTCGGGGGAGGGCGTGGCCGGCTCGGGCTGGTCGTCGACGCTCGGGAAGCGCAAGCGGACCTGCGTGCCCCGGCCCGGCGCGGAGTCGATCTCGAGCGTGCCGCCCGCCTCCTCCATGAAGTCGGCGACCATGGCGAGCCCGAGCCCGCTTCCGCGGCCCGGTGCCTTGGTCGTGAAGTAGGCCTCCCGCACGCGCCGGAGGGTCTCCCCGCTCATCCCCTCTCCCGTGTCCGTCACACGGATACAGGGCTGACCCGCTGCTTCCTGGAGGGCTTCGAGAGTGATGCGTCCCCCCTGCTCGAGCGCGTCGCGCGCATTGAGCACCAGGTTCACGAGCGCCTGCTGCAGCTGGCCCTCGTCCACGCGAATCCACAGGTGGTGGGGCACGGGTGGCGCGACGAGAACGACATTCTCGGGCAAAAGCCGACCCAGTAGGCGCTCGACCTCCCGCACGGAGCTCGCCACGGACACCACCTTGGGCTCGAAGATGCGCTGCCGGCCGAACGCGAGGAGCTGGCGCGTCAGACCCGCGCCACGCTCGGCGGCTCGGATGATCTGCGCCAGGTCGTCCCCGCTCGGGAGGTCGGGCGGCAGCTCGCTACGTACGAGCTCGGCGAGCGACACCACGATGGTGAGCAGGTTGTTGAAGTCGTGAGCGACCCCTGCTGCGAGTCGACCGACGGCCTCGCGGCGTTGCGCCTCACGCAGCTCGCGCTCCGCTATGCGCTGCGCCGATACGTCCTCGACGGTGACCAGATCGAAGCGCGGGCTCCCGTTGGGTCGCTCGACGCGCGTGAGCGTGAAACGCCCGGCGAGGTGGTCGCCCGTCGCCCGGGAAACCCGCGCGTCGAAGGGCCGCGCGCGGCCACCCTCCGAGAGGGCTCTCCGAGCCGTGGCGAGAAGCGGGGCGTCCGCGTCGGCGACCCAACGGTCGAGCCGCGTTCCCGTGAGGGCGCCGCGCTCCAGGCCGGTGATGGTGGCGAGACCGGGATTCGCCTCGTCGATGCGACCGTCCGGCCCGACGAGCGCCAGTCCGAGCGGGCCCGCCTCGCACACGGCGCGAAAGCGCGACTCGCTCTCCCGGAGCGCTTCCTCGGCGCGCTTCCGCTCGGTGATCTCGCTGAAGAAGATGCCCAGGCCTTCCGCCGACGGGAAGACCCGGTTCTCGAACCACCGATCCCACGGCGCGTAGTAGTCCTCGAAGAAGACGGGCTTCTGCGTATCTCGCGCTTCGCGGTAGGCGAGATCGAAGGGCTGGCCCACGCCTTCCGGGAACTCTTCCCAGATGTTCCTTCCAACCAGCTCCTCCGGGGTACGCCCGAAGAGCGCGGCAGCGCGCTGGTTCACGTAGCGGTAGACCCAGCCTCGGTCGAGGAACACGAAGCCGTCCGTCATTCGCTCGAGCGTCTCGGCGAGCGCCTGGAAGTCCGGTTCCATCGAGCCTGAAATTATCACGCGCGCGAGACCGAGCGTGATGGGGGCCGTCCCCGCGGCGCTCGACGCCGGCGAGGGCGCGCCGCGCGTTTCGCGCCGCTGGGCGGGCTCGTCATGGTGAGCGGCGTGCGGCTCGCGCGATGGCTCCGCGGCGCGGCGGCGCGCTTCTTTGAGCCCCCGTGCGCCCGGCACTACGGTCGTGCCGGTGCGCGCGTTCGACGAGGTCAAGGGCGAGGGGCTCGTGAAGCTCTACGGCCGCACGCGCGCGCTCGGAGGCGTCGACGTCACGCTCCGGGCCGGCGAGGTCGCGGGCATCGCCGGCCCGCACGGCTCCGGGAAGAGCACGCTCCTCTCTCTGCTTTCCCTCGAGGCCCGTCCGACGCGGGGGGCGCTCCGCTTCGGCGCCTTCGATGGGCACCGTGACCGGCGGCGTCTTCGGCGGCACATCGGCGTGCTCTCGCACCAGGCCATGCTCTATCCGGATCTCAGCGCCGCCGAGAACCTCGCGTTTTTCGCGGGCTTGCTCGGGGTCTCGGCGGACCGGGTCGCCGTGCTCCGGGAGCGCTTCGAGGTCGGCACCTACGGCGAGCGGGCGGTCCGCACGTATTCGCGGGGGCAGCTGCAGCGCGTCGCGCTGGCTCGCGCGCTGCTCGGGGCGCCCTCGCTGCTTCTCCTCGATGAGCCGTCCACCGGCCTCGACACCCGCGGCATCGACCGCCTCGAGGAGGCCGTCCGCGCCGAGCGCGAACGCGGCGCCATCGTGGCCCTCGTCACCCACGACGCGCGCTTCGCCGACGCCCTCGCGGATGCGCGCGTCTCGCTTCGGCGCGGCAAGCGGGAGGCCGCGTGAGCGACGCTCCCCGCGGCACGGGGTGGGGCGAGGGCTGGCGCGCGACGGTCCGGGGCGCCGCCGCCGTCTTTCGCAAGGACCTCCGCATCGAGCTCCGTACCCGCGACGTGACGACGACCACGGCGCGCTTCGGCGTCCTCGTCGTCGTCATCGCGAGCTTGAGCTTCTATCTCGATCCCTTGCTCGCGCGGAAGATCGCCCCCGGCGTGCTTTGGGCCGCCATCGCCTTCGGTGGTCTGCTCGCCATGGGCCGCGGCTGGGCGCGCGAGCGCGAGCTCGGGGCTTTCCGCGGGCTGCTCCTCGCGCCGGTGCCGCGCTCGGCGCTCTTCCTCGGCAAGGCCGCCGCGCACCTCCTCTTCCTCCTGGCCGTGGAGGTGGTGCTCGTGCCCCTCGTGGCGCTCTTCTTCCATGTCGACCTCACCGAGGTCTTCGTGCCCCTCGCGGTGCTTCTCGTGCTGGGGAGCACGGGCTTCGTGCTCGCGGGCACGCTCTTCGGTGCGCTGACGGTGCGCACCGGCGCGCGCGATCTGGCGCTGAGCGTGGTCGTCTTCCCGCTCATCACGCCGGCGCTCCTCGGCGGCGTGGCCGCCACGCGGCAGGTCCTCGTGAACGGTGCAGACCTCGCGGACCTCGCGGGTTGGGTGCAGATCCTCGTGGCCTTCGACCTCGTGTTCCTCGCGGCCGGGGCGATGCTCTTCGACGTCCTGCTCAGCGACTGAGCGTCGCCTCGAGCGCATCGGCGAGGCGCGCGTAGTCCGCGAAGCCGTTGTAGGCCTGCGCGCTCACGCGCACCAGGCGCGCGGGCGGCGCCGGGAAGGGCACGATGGGCACCTGGATGCGGTGCACGTCGTAGAGCGGTCCCTGGAGCGGATCCACGTAGAGCGGACCGCTGGGCGCGGCGGGCGGACCGCCCGGCGGTAGGGGAACGGCAGCCATGCAGCCGACCATCGACGCCGGCGCCGGCTCCTCCACCCCGAGCCGCGTGCCGAGCAGCCGGCGCGCCGCGAGCGCCAGCTCCCGGTTGCGGGCCCGCAGCGCCGGCCACCCGCCTGGCAGGAGCGTCCCCAGGAACTCCAGCGCCTGCGGGACGGCGAGCCAGGGCGTCGGGTCGTCGGTGCCGCACCAGTCGAAGGCGTCATGGAAGGCGCTCCGAAGCCCCGCCGCGGCGCGGCGGCTCGCCAGGCCGTGACCCAGCACCGCCGGCTGTAGCCCGGCCTGTCGATCGCGCCGGACCACGAGGAAGGCGGCGCCCTTGGGCGCACAGACCCATTTGTGGAGGTTCCCCGTGACGTACGCGGCGCCGAGCGACCCACAGTCCACGTCCACCATGCCCGCCGCGTGCGCCGCGTCGACCAGAACGTCGCTGCCGCGGGCCGCGCACTCGCGCACGATGTCTGCCACGGGCAGCACCAGCGCCGTCGGGCTCGTGATCCAGTCCACCAGCACGAGTTGCGTCCGCGTGCTCAGTGCGTCCCGCATGGCGGATTGCACCGCGGCGGGGCCCACCAGGGGGAAGGGGACCTGCGCCGTCACCAGCCGCGCGCCCGCTCGCTCGCAGACGTGGCGCGCCGCGTGGGTCACGGCGGGGTAGCCGTGCTGCGTGACCACGATCTCGTCGCCCGGGGCGAGGTCCAGCGAGCGCAGCACGGCGTTGCAGCCCGCCGTCGCGTTACGCACGAAGGCGAAGTCCTCGGGGGCGGCCCCGACGAAGGCCGCCACCTGCGCGCGGGCCGCATCCAGGGCGGGCTCCAGCTCGCGCGTGAAGAAGCGGACGGGCTCCGCCTCGAGGCGCGCGCGCCAGCGGTCCTGGGCCTGCCGCACCGGCGCGGGGCAGGCGCCGAAGCTCCCGTGGTTCAGGAAGACCACGTCGGGGTCCAGGCTCCAGGCGTCGGGAGAAAGAGGCTCCACGCGTCCGACGCTAGCCTTTCAAATCCCTTTCAGGGACAGATGGAAGGCTCCTCATGTAGGGAACTGTACGAGCGTTGCTCCCCGAAAAGTACCCAGAAACTTGTTCTACCTCCAATCAGGGACTCCACAGATGAAGTGTGCAGCCCGATGCCTGTAAGAACCTTCACAATATCTAACGAAAAGGACGCCATGCATCGTGATGACGAGGATCCCTCGACCACAGGTGTCCGGGCGAAGAGCCCCGATGAGACAACGCGCGTGCCCAGCGCGCGCTCCATCCTTGGAACCAGCCTCGGCCGATTTTATCCCCGGTCGGGAAGCCTAGAGTCGCGCAACGCCGCCATGACGGCGTGGGTCCATGCCCGCGTCGAACAGGGGCTCTGGCCCTACGCGCTCCGGGCCGAGAGCTACGGGCCGCGCGCTCGCGTGAAGGCCGCCGGCGGCGTCAGCTATGCCGGCATCAACCTGACCAGCGTCGATTACCTGGGTCTCGCCCGGCATCCGCGACTCGCGGCGGCGGGAATCGCGGCCATCGAGAGCCACGGCGTGCACACGCCTTCGTCGGCGCCGCTCATGGGCAACGGCTCCGTGTCCACGGCCCTCGAGTCCGAGCTGGCCGACTTCCTCGGTCGGCCCTCCGCCTTTCTTTGTCCCACGGGCTGGGCCGCCGCCTTCACCGCCGTCGCCGGCGTCGTTCGCAAGAAGGACGTCGTCGTCATGGACGAGCTCTCGCATCAGTGCCTTCAGCAGGCGGCCTACGCCTCGTCGGACCACGTGCACTCGTTCCGGCACCTGGACGACGAACACCTCGAATCGGTCCTCGCCACGGTACGGAGCCAGGATGCCGACGTGGCCGTCGTGGTCATCACCGAAGGGCTCTTCTCCATGGACGGCGATTCGCCGGACTTCGCCTCCCTCGTTCCCCTCTGCCGCCGCTACGACGCGCGTCTTCTCGTGGACGTGGCCCACGACCTCGGCTCGGTGGGACCCGGGGGTCGTGGCGCCCTCGAGACCCATGGCGTGCTCCAGGACGTCGACATCGTCGCCGGCTCCTTCTCGAAGTGCTTCGGCACCAACGGAGGCTTCGTCTCGACCAAGGACGAGGGCGTGGAGTGGGCCCAGCTCTGCTTCGGCGGGCCCTTCACGTACTCGACGGCGCTGGGCCCGGTGCCGCTGGCCGTCGCGCGCGAGGCCCTCGACATCGTGCGCGGCGCGGAGGGGGCCGAGCGCCGCGAGCGTCTCGGCCGCCGCATTGCCTTCATGCGCCGGGAGGCGGCCGTCCGTGGCCTCGAGGTCTACGGGCAGCCTTCACCCATCGTCTCCGTGAAGATCGGCGCGAGCCCCTTGGCACGCCTCGCCGGGCGCAACGCTCTCGAACGCGGGCTCATCGCCACCTACCTCGAGTTCCCCGTGGTCAAGCAGGGCCAGGCGCGCTTCCGCCTCTCGCTCACGCCGGACCACGACGAGGAGACGCTCGAGCAGGCGCTCGACATCCTCGTCTCCGCCCTCGCGACGGCGGAGACCGAGCTCGGCGGCGACGTCGCCAGCGCGGCCAGCTGAAGGCGGCTCGTCACGCTGGCGAGCCCGCGCCGGCCGGGCGATGCTGACGCGGTGACGCGCGCACTCTCGCTCACCGCGGCGGTCGCCATGCTCTCGCTCGGCGGTTGCTACCAGAGCATCGTCACCGGCGAGGACGCCGGCGTCGCCGCGGACCTGCCCGCCGCGACGACCATCGCGGGCCTCTCGGCCGGAGACAGCCATAGCTGCCTGCTCCTCACCACCGGCCGGGTGGTGTGCTGGGGCCACCGCCTGGACGCTCGGGCGTGGCCCGCGGACGTGGTCGGCGACGCGCTCTTCGACGGCAGCTGCGTGGCTCGAAGGGGCGGAGGATCGGTCTGCGGGGCGGCGCTGGGCCCCGTGGCCTTCGCGCTGGAGGCGCTCACGCTCCTGGGCGCGGGCGGCACCGGGCCCCGCAGCGTCGTAGCCGGGGGCGGCAGGGGGCTCAGTAGCGCGGGCGACGGCTTCTTCGTCGCCGCCACCGGCGCCGTCGCGGTGGCCGCGGGTCGGGCCCACCAATGCCTCCTCGACGCCGCGGGCCAGGTACGCTGCCGCGGCGAGAACCTGGCCGGACAGTGCGGCCAGCCTCCCTCGGCGTTCGTGGAGCGCTTCACCGAGGTGCCGGGCCTCGGGGCCGTCGAGGCCATCGCGGCCGGCGGCGAGCACACCTGCGCCCTCGCGGCGGGGCGCGTCCGCTGCTGGGGCCGCCGCGCCGAAGGCGAGCTCGGCGACGGCCGCCTCGACCTGCCCGCGACCTGTGGCATCGGCGCGAGCCTCTTCGCCTGTACCCACGCGCCGCGGGAGGTGACCGGTATCCGCGACGCCGAGGAGGTCGCGGCCGGCCAGTTCCACACCTGCGTGCGCCGGGCCGGAGGCGAGGTGAGCTGCTTCGGCAGCGATGCCTTCAACCGCTTGGGGCTCGCCGGAGAGGCGCCGGACCTGTGCGGAGAAGCGCCGTGCTCGGGCCGGCCGCTGCCCGTCGACCGGGTCACCAACGCGCGTCACCTCAGTGCCGGCCGCTTTCACACCTGCGCCGCGAGCGCGCGCGAGGTGCGCTGCTGGGGCTCGGGCGCGGGGGCCGTTCTAGGAGAGTACTTCCTCGAGGTCGGCGAGCTCGAGGCACGCCTCGACCTCTGACGCCGCGCGGAGAAAGGGCCTGCAAGGGGCGGAGCGAGCGGCACGGGCGTTGCAGCGCTTACCCTGGTCCCATGCATCGTCTCAGCTTGGCACACCTCCTTCTCTTCCTGACGCTCGCGGGGTGTCAGCAGTCGATCATCGTCGCCGCGCCCGGCGACGGCGGCACGCGCATCGACTGGGCCGCCTGCGGGGCGGGCGACGTGTGCGAGCTCGCGATCCCAGGTTGCTGCGCCGAGTGCGGCCGCGCGACGGCGGACGGCGTGGTCGCCGTGAACGCGCGAAGGCGGGAGGCCCAGCGCCGGGAGGCCTGTCCGGGAACGGACGACCCGATTCCCTGCCCGGCCTGCGAGAACCTCCCGAACCCCTTTTTGACGGCCGAGTGCATCTCGGGCCTTTGCACCGTCGTGGACTTCGAGCCCGCCGTCGCCGCGTGCAACCGCGACGAGGACTGTCGCCTCCGCAGCCCCGACTGCTGCGAATGCGGCGGCCGCAACGGCGAGGGTGAGGTCGTGGCCATCGCGCGTCGTCCGGAGGCCGAGGACGCCTTCGCCAACCTCGTCTGCCCGAGCGACGCCATCGGCTGCCCCGAGTGTGCGCCCGTTTACCCGGACACGGTGCGGGCGGCGTGCGTGGCCAGCCGCTGCGCGGTGGAGGCCGCGCGCTGACGGATTGCCGCTCGCGCGGCGACGCAGTGTTCGAAACGCGAAAGCCGAGGAGCACCTGATGAAGCGACGGACCATCGATCGAGCGGGAAGCAAGAGCAGCTGGCGGGCGGTGCGCGTCCTCGCCTTCGCCTCGGCCCTCGTGGCGCTCGCGGCGTGCGCGGGAGACGCCCCGGAGCCCGGCGTGCGGCCGGACATGCTGCAGGCGTCCTGGGTGACCTCCGAGCCGGTTCGCCTCGACGCCGAGGACGTCGTCGACCGCATCGACCTCGACGGCGTCCTCGTCGGCCTCGCGGTGCAGCCGGACACGGGCCAGCGGCTCGGGCTCTTCAGCGACGGCTCGCTGAGCGACCTCGACACGGGCGCGTCGCTGCCCCAGCTCCGCGACCCGGCCGGCGTCTTCGGCTTCGGCGACATGGTGGCCCTCGGCGACGATCTCTTGGCGGTCACCGCGACGAACGACGGCTACCTCGTCTCCACGACGGACGGCGTGCTCCGCCAGCACTTCTGCTTCCTGCCGGGTTGGCAGGAGGAGGACCCGGGGAACGTCGACCCGATGCAGCTGGCGCTCGCGCTCGGGTTCGACGCGGAGCGGGAGCGGCTCTACGCGCAGCCGCGCATGTGGCAGAACGGCGGCGCCGGCGCGATCACGGACTCCTTCCTCTCCTCCTACGACCTCGGCGACGGCGCCGACCTGACCTGGTGGAACATGCCGACGGAGAACGTCGCGGCGGGGGGAATGGTGGTCCTCGACCCCGGGCCCGACCAGCTCGGCTACGACGCGCCGACGCTTCTGCTCGGCGTCGGCCTGGAGCTCGTCCGTTTCCACGGTGTGAACGGCGAGATGGAGCGACTCGCGAGCGTCGCGGATCTGGAGATCGTCGGCGTGAGCGGCCTGGCCATCGACGCCGACGCGGGCACCCTCCTGGTCGCTGGCGCGGGAGCGCCGGCGCGCGTGCTGACGATCCCGCTTGGTCGCCTCGGACTCTGAAAGCGAGCCTTCAGCGCGCGAGCGCCACGCTCGGCTGGGCCGAGGGTGGCGCTTCCATTTGGAGCCTAGTGTCGACGCCGGCGGCGAGCGCGCTCATGCTGCCGGCGAGCACGAGGCCGAAGACCGCGATGACGCCGAGCACGGCCCACGAAAGCCGTGCGCCATGCAGGCCGTCCAAGGTGTGTTCCACCATCTCCACGAGGTCCTACGACCGTTCCGCGACGCGCTTGAGCCTCCCCGTTCGGCGAGCGCCTTCGTGCCGTGCTCAGCCGGGGAGCGCGCTGGTCTCTTCGAGCGTCTTGCCCTTCGTCTCCGGCAGGAAGGCGAAGACCATGAAGACCGCGACCAGAAGGAAGGGCACCGTCGAGAGAACCGCCGGCGCGAACTGGCCCGTCTCTTCGATGATCGCGCCGACGGCCAGCGGCGAGAGCACGTAGCCGACGCGGCCGAGGATGTTGTTGGCCCAGGCGAAGGCCGAGCCCCGGAGCTCGGTGGGAAAGAGCTCGGTCGTATAGCTGTTCAGAACCGGCAGGTAGGCCGTGGCGGTGAAGATACCGAGCACCATGGCGCCGATGAGCGCCACCTCGCTGGTGACCGTATAGCAACCGGTGATTCCGATGGCGCCGATGCCGAAGATGACCGCCGCGCCCCAGCGGCGGCCGAGCACGTCGATGAGCCGCCCGGACCCGAAGACGAAGGGAATGGCGATGGGCGTCGCCAGGACCATGATGCGCGCCGCGGCGGCTTCCGTGAGCCCGAGGTCCGTCACCGCGTAGTCCTTCCAGAGCGCGATGGCGTTCTGCGTCGGGATGTAGGTGACGAACCAGATGGCGGCGAGGCGGAGGAGCCGGCTCTTGTAGGGCGTCTTCCAGATGGCGAAGAGCGAGCGTTTCTCGCCGTCGTCGGCACGGTCGAAGCGCTCGGTCTCGCGGAGGTTCCGTCGCGCGAAGGCCAGGAGCACGAGCGGCGCCACGGCCACGAAGTACACGGTGCGCCACCCGTAGGGCGTATCCACGAGCATGGGCGTGAGCACGGCGCAGACGATGGAGCCGAGCGTCGAGCAGCCCTGCACCACGCCGATGATCAGCCCGCGATGCCGCGCCGGGAACTCCTCGGCGACGATGACCATGCTGATGGCCCATTCGGCGAGGAGGAAGATGCGCGCCACGAGCTGCGCGGTACCGAAGGAGTACACCTCGGGCGCGAGGCCCGAGACCAGGGTCGCCGCGGTGTAGCCGGCGATGGTGACCTGCAGCATGCGCGTGCGGCCGTAGCGGTCGGCCAGGCGCACGAGGAAGAAGGCGAGCACCGCGCCGATGTTCACGAAGGCGATGAGGTACGCGCTCGCCTCCTTGGGCAGCCCCATGTCCTCGCGGAGCGAAGGAAGCACCTGCGTGATGGCGTAGAAGTCGTAGCCCTCGAAGAAGGTCGCGACGCTCAAGAAGGCCAGAAGTCGCCACTGGTAACCGCCGAGCTTGCCGCTCGTGGCCGCGCCACCGCCCGCGCCAGGAGCCTCCGCCACGGCGGG
>CALCTH010000493.1 GCA_937893795.1 uncultured Myxococcales bacterium
CGGCCTCGGCCCGGCGGGCCTGGCGCCGGCAGGCCCGGAAGGGCCCTTCGGCCAGCTCCCGGTCGCCGCGGCGCCAGATGGTGGCCAACCCCCGCGCGAGCGCGCGCATGGCGATGGCGCCGCCCTCGCCGGCGACGATGCGCCCCACGAGGCGGTCGAAGAGGTCCCGCCGCTCCACCGCCAGGTAGGGCACCGCGGCGGCCGCGGCGGCGCGCCCCCACGCCTCGTTCTCCTTGTCCTCCACCACGGCCTCGCGCTCGTGGCCGAGCGCCGAGAGGCGCCGCTCCGGCAGCGCCGCGAAGGCCGTGATGGCCCGCTGACGGAGCACCGGCGAGGCGCCGTGCACCCAGTCGAGGAGCGTGGCCTCGAGGGGCTCGAGGGTGCCGGCGAGGCGGCCGAAGGACCGCGCGGCGGCGATCCACACGAGGGGCTCGGGGTGCAGCAAGAGCGGCTGGAGCACCTGGAGCGTCCGACCGACCAGCGCCGGATCCGTCGTCGGCGCGAGCCCCGAGGCGCAGACCTCGAGGGTGCGCGCGGCGATGACCCGTCCGCGCAGGGCTCCTTGCGCCGAGGCGCCGATCATCGCTTCGAAGGTCGCCGCGCTCGACCAGATCCAGGTGCCGAGCTCCGGGAACTGAAGCGCCCGGGCGCCCGCCTCCCAGAGGAGGATCTCCATGCGGGCGCGGGCCTGCTGGTTGGCCAAGTCGTCGAGGGCCGCGCCGTCACCGAGGAGCGGAACGCAGCGCAGCGCGTCGGCGAGGGGCCCCTGCACGATGCGGTTGCGCACCACGAAGACGGCGCGCTCCGCATAGTCGGGGTGCGTCGCGGCCGCCGTGAGGAGTGGCGCGAGCGCCGAGTCGGGATCGCCGACGCTCGCCGCGCTCCACAGGAAGAGCACCTCGGGCGTCGCCTGGAACGCCTGCTTCAGCGCCGCCGCGTCGGCCGCGAGGGTCCAGGCGGGGAGCGTCTCGTCGAGGAGGGCTGCGTTGATGCGGATGGTGGCGCCCGCCGCCGCGGGGTCGTCGAAGCGCCCGGTCCGCCAGCGCTGGTGGAGCGCGGGAGCGAGGTCCGGGGTGCTCGCGAGGGCATCGCTGAGCGCGCTCAGGGCTTCGGGCGCTTCCACGACGAGGAGCGTATCAGCCTCGCAGCATCGATCGCGCCTTTGCCGCGCCGCTCGAGCGGCCCCTCGGGGCTCACTCCGCGCCGCCTTCGAGCTGCGGCGTCTCGCCTTCCGTGGGCCGCCGGAGACGCCCGGAGATGAAGAAGGTCACGACGCGACGCGTGGCCCGCACGCGGGTGTAGCGCGGGGTGCCGAGGCCGGCGCGTGGGTCGAGCACCATGGCCTCGCCCTCGCCGGTGACGGCCGCGATGCCGATGTTGAGCTCCGTGAGGTCACCGAGGAGCGTCCCGATGCTCCCGCTGCCGCCGATGGAGGGGATCCGCTCCTCCTGGAAGCGGTCGCTGCTGGCCGGGAGCGGGCGCGCCGCCGAGAGGTCCGTCGTGACGCCGAAGCGGAAGAGGAGATCTCGGCGTACCTTCCATTCGCGGCCGATGGCCGCGTTCACCACGCCCTCCCGCGCCGTGTCCAAGTCGACGACGGCCGCCGCGGCGGCCTGTCCGGGGGCGGCATCGGCGATGGCCGGGAGGTCCACCAGGCTTCGCGAGGGCGTCTCGCTCACGAGCTGAAGGTCCGCCGCGAAGACGAAGCGATCGTTGGCCCCGAAGGTCGTGCTCACACCCAGCCTGAGCTCCGCGGGGATGGGAAAGGCGCCGGCGACGTTCTCGTCCTTGGCGAAGAAGGGGGTCCGGCCCGGAAGCGCGCGCAGGTCCTTGATGATCCCTTGCTCGCGGAGCGCGAGCCCCGGGAGCTGGAGCATGAAGCCGAAGCGCGTGCGCCGGCCGACGTAGAGGCCGCCCATGCGGAGGACGAGGTGGTTGCTCTTCACCTCGGTGAGCGTGCTGCGCACGGAGCCCCCGCCGTCCGCGCCCGTGCCGAGGAGCACCTCCCGATGCTCGAAGGTGCTGACGGTCGCGAGGAGCGACGCGCCGAAGCCGAAGCGCGGCGTAAGCTGGCTGGCCCAGGAGGGACCGAACCAGGTCAGATGGTGTACCCGGTCGATGAGGATCTCCGCCGGCATTCCGGCGGCCGGATCGACCTGCGCCTCGAGGCGCCGGCGCTGCTGGAGCGGGCGCACGACGACGATCCCGACGGCGTGACGATGGCGGCCCGCGTGGTCCCGCGGCCCGATGCCCACCACGCCCGTCGCGTAGAGCGGGAAGGTCGGTCGCCGCGTGGTCTCGAGCCGGAGCTCGTCGCCCTCGAAGGTCAGGTTCTCGAAGGCGTGGAGCAGGAAGCTCCCGCTGATGGCGTCGGTCTCGAGGAAGGCGAGGCCCGCGGGGTTGTACCAGGCCGCGCCGTGGTCCGTGGCCAGGCCCGTGAAGGCGCCGCCCATGCCGAGCGCCCGGTCGCCGAAGGCGAGGGTCTGATGGTGGACGTTCTGCGCCGACGCGGGCGTCGCCAGGAGCGCGCCGAGCAGGGCGAGCGGGGCGAGCCGCGTCACCGTGCGCGGCCTCGAGGAGGTCCGGCGTTTCTCGTGGATGTTCACGACCAGGTCACCCCCGCGGCGGGACGGCATGAAGCGACGCCACGCGCACGGCGTCGCCGACGGCGAGGGTCCCCGCGCCGCGGGGAACGAGGTTCAATCCGAACCAGACCTGGCCGGCATCGCGCCGGGTTCGCGCGAGGGTCCGAAGCGGCTCCCGGCCCTTCTCGCCGGTCTCCGGGTCCACCGTCGTGAGCACGCACCGGTCGCAGCCTTTCACACCCTCGAAGGCAACGGCACCCAGCGAGAGCGCCTTCCACCGATCTTCCGCGTAGGCCTCGTCCGAGGCCACGACGACGTTCGGGCGAAAGCGGCGCATGTCGAGGGCGATGCCCGCGTCGACTTCGAGCGCCCGAAGGCTCGCCGTGGTCGTCAGGAGGAGTGGGTAGGCGTCCGCGAAGGAGACCACGCCGCCACCCCGGGACGTCGCGCGCCGCCCCGCCTGGAAGACGACCCGCGCCGGACGCCCCAGGAAGTCGCTGACGAGCGCGCTCCCGGGTCCGTGAGCGATGGCCGGCACCTCGTCCCGCCAGACGGTCACGGGCTCCGGCGCTCCTTCGTGGTGCCAGGGCAGCGTCGCCTCGGCGCCCGCGGGCGTCCGGAGCGTGATGCCCGCCTCGCCCGTTTCGACGACGATGCGCGCGAGCTCGGGGTGCGTCCGCTGCGTGAGGAAGACCCCGTGCGCGTCGACCACCATCCAGCGCCGGTCCCCGGCGAAGCCCCGGGCCTCGACCTGCGCCTCGTCGAGGGCAACGCCGCGTAGGGATTTCACGGGGTAGCGAAAGAGCGCGTCGATCTGCATCAGGGGGCGCCCTCGGGAAGCTCGTCGCGAAGGAGCGCGCGGACCTCCGGGAGCCGGCCGTTCGGCACGGTCAGCGCCAGGTTGTACTGCGCGATGCGCCACCGGCCCTCCTGCCAGACGAGCACGCCGCTGCCGCGCGAGGGGCCGAGGCCCTCGCTCGCCAGGTTTTCCTCGAACCAGGCCACGTCACCGCTCGGGGCGACGCGAATCGAGCGTCGCGTGGGCACGAGGACCCAGCCGACGCCGTCGGCGAAGGGCTCCCGCGCGTAGTCCTGGAACGCGGCGACGTCCCAGATCTCGCCCGCGTCCGTCCCGAGGAAGGTGCCCGCCGGGTCGTAGTGGCCGAAGTAGCGCGCGAAGTCGCCGTGCGCCGCGGCGTCGTGCCAGTCGTCGAGCACGGCCGCGACGGCGGCCTCGGCCGTCTCCGAGGAGGGCGAAGCGACCGGAGCGGCGGATGGCGAGGCGGCGGAGGTCGATGCGCCGCACGCAGCGGCGAAGAGCAGCACGAGGCGCCAGGGCATGCCGCAGCCTAGCCGCAGCTTTGCGTTCCGCGCGCGTGGACTATGGTCGCCGCCGTGGAGCACGTCCCCGAGCTCGACCTGACGCCCGCGACCCTCGCGCCCCTCGGGCGCTGCCTCGTCACCGGCGGGGCCGGCTATTTCGGCCGGACCCTGGCCGCCGCGCTCCTGGCCGCCGGGCGGCCGGTGCGCCTCGTCGACCGGCGGCCGCATCCCGTGGCGCGGGCGCTCGAGGCGCGGGGCGCCGAGCTGGTGCTCGCCGACGTGCGCGATTCCGAAGCCGTCACCGCGGCGATGGAGGGCATCGATACCGTCTTCCACACCGCCGCCATCATCGACGGGCGCACGCACGTCTCGGCCGCGGACCGGGAGCGTAGCCAGGGGGTCAACGTCGAGGGGACACGCCACGTGGTGGACGCCGCGAAGCGCGCGGGCGCGTCGCGCCTCGTCCACACCAGCTCCATCAACGTCGTCTTCGATCGGCCGCTGCCCGACGGGCCGGAGGACACGCCCTACGCCTCGAAGGCCCCCCTCGACCTCTATACGACCACGAAGATCGAGGCCGAGCGGCTCGTGATCGCGGCCGACGCGCCGGGCTTCGCCACCTGCGCCATTCGCCCGGGCGGCATCTATGGGCCCGGCGAGGAGACGCATCTCCCGCGGGTCACGGAGCTCACCCTCAAGGGGCTCTTTCGCGCGATCATCGGCCCCGGGACGGCCCGCGCGGACAACGTCTACATCGACGACCTCGTCGACGCTGCGCTCCGCGCGGCGCTCGCCCTCGCGGGCGTGCCGACGGGCGGCAGCGGGCAGGCCGCCGGCCGGGCCTACTTCATCGGCGACGGCGCGCCCCAGAACTACTTCGCCTTCTTCCGACCGGCCGTGGAGCAGCTCGGGCATCGGCACCCGACGCTCTCGGTGCCCGCCTGGCTCGTGCGCCCGGCCGTGCTCGCGGCCGAAGCCGTGAGCCGCCTCGGTGGCCCCGTGCCCTTCATGAGCCGCATGGAGCTTCGCAAGGTCACGCAGGACCACTACTTCAGCCCGGAGCCCGCTGCGCGGGACTTCGGCCACGCGCCTCGCGTCGGGCCCGACGAGGGCTTCCGGCGCTGCGCGCCCTGGATCGCTCAGCTCGCCGCGGAGACACCCCTCGTGAAGCGCCCCCATCTCGCCTGGTGGCTGGCCATCGGCCTCGGCCTCGGCCTCACCTTCCTCCTTGCCCTCAGCGCGCCGGCCTACGCCGCCGTCGCGGGTCTCGTTCCAGGCTTCGAGACCGTCTTGTCGCGTCCCGTCGTGCAGGTCATCGCCGTCGCCGCCGCGCTCGCTCACGTGGGGGAGGGCGCTTTCGCCTACCGGCTGGCGCGCCGTGAGGGGCTCGCGTCCACCGCCACGGGCTGGGGCCTTCAAACGCTGGCCCTCGGCTACCCTTCGCTCCGGCTCCTGCTCCGCGACGTTCGCGGCGCGCCGGGGCCGGCCGACTAGCGCCGGCGCTCGGCGTCCGCGCGGCTCGCGATCGTGTCGATCTCTCGAATCGTGCAGCCCCGGCCGATGGACACGTCGGCGACGCGCCAGAAGCGGTTGTTCATGACGTTGCGCGGGCCGAAGGTCTGGTCGGGCTCTTCGCGGCCACCGCAGTAGACGTTGACCGTAACCTCGCCGCTCCGGCTGAAGGCGTGCACCCCGACGCGGTAGGTGCCTGGGGCGGGTTCGTCGATGTTGATGTTCTCCGGGCCGAAGCCGTCCGTGTCGTCGATGTCGAGGCTCGGGTCATCATCGGAGCGATCCGGATCGCCCCAGTTCAACCGGTCCCCGCCGATGCAGTTCGCGTAATAGCAATCGTCGCGGTTGAACCATCCGGTGCCCTCGGGGTTCAGGAGATGCGTGTCCATGTCCGCGTTGCTCTCCCAGAAGATCTCGACGCGGATGCCCTCGGTGGCGATGGCCAGTACCGTCGCCGTGCAGCTCGCCGCGAGCCCGTCGTCGTCCACGACGCGCAGCTCGAGCACATAGGACCCGGCGATGTCCGGTGTGAAGGACGTCTCCAGCGCGTCGGCCGGGACGGGGCCTCGAACGGCGCTGCCCCGAGGCTGGCTCACGAGCGTCCAGCTCGTGCCGACGATGCGACCGTCGTCCGTGGCAAGCCCCACGAGCTCCACGGTCGTGAGTGGGCGGGTCTCGATGGTCGGACACGTGACCGTCGGCGCCACCGGCGTCGCGTCGATGCGCGTCGTGCAGCGCGCGGTCTGCCCGAGCGTGTCCGTCGCCGTGAAGCTCACCTCGTACACGCCGACGCGGTCCGGACGCAGCATCGTGATGTAGCTCCCGTCCGGCTGGCGTCCGCCATCGACCAGCGCCGTCACGCTCCCGGCTGGACGTGCCTCGAGGGCGAAGGCGGCCACCGCGAGATCGAGGCGGGACGTCGGTAGCGCCCGAAGCTCCACGTTGCGGCCCACGCGGCTCTCGGTGTCCGCGCTGCAGTCGAGCGTGGGCGGCGCGAAGACCTCGACCGTGACCTCGCAGGCGTCGGTGCCTCCATCGATGTCGACGACGTCGAAGCGCAGCCGGTACACGCCGGCAGCGTTGGCGACGAAGGTCGCCACCTGCGCATCGGCCGGGATGACCTCCGCCGGGCCGGGGCCCTCGAGCACCGTCCAGGACACGCCCGCCACCCCGCGGTCGTCCACGGCCAGCGCGTCCAGCGTGAGCGGCTGACCGGCCCCGGTGATCAGGCCGAGGGGCGAGGAGGGCTCCGGGCAGAGCGCGCGGGGCAGGTCGACGAAGACCTCCGCCGTCACGGTACAGCTGGCGCGAAGCCCGCGACCGTCCGTGCCCTCGAAGCGGAAGACGAAGTCGCCGAGCGTGTCGCTCACGAAGGTGGCTGGATTCGCCTCGCTCGGCTCCAGCGTGAAGGCGAGGTCCATCACTGGCGGCGTGTCCACGACGAGCCAGCGCCCGCTCACCAGCGCGGCGCCGTCCTGGGCCTGCGCGAAGAGCTCGAGCGGCTGCCCGAGCGGAACGGCCTGCGCGCGTCGTCCGCAGTCGAGCGTGAGCTCGGGCGGTCCGAGGTCCACGCTCCCGTCGAGCCCCCCGTCGGACTTCAAGCTCGTACGGCTCCCGCAGCCGACGACGGTGATCATGAGCCCGAGGGCCAGCAGAAGACGGATCGGCGGCGAGGCGTGGCGGCACATGGCTCGTAGCTCAGCAATTTCGATGCCCGGCGACCTGCCGGCATCCCGAGCCAAACCGTGCCAGCGACGGCGACGCGGGGCCAACCAGGGGCGTGTGGAACGCCAGGCCGGGCCCTTTCGGCGCGGTCGCGTCCATCGTACCGCCCGAAGCTCCTTCGAGCGTGGCGCAGGGCGGATCCCCGCGAGGTGCCCCGGCGCGATGCCATTTCGGTCTCGGGCGCCTCGTGCTGTACACCCGGCCCGTGCCCGCGCACTTTCCGGACTGGCTCGCGCTACTGCCGCCGCTCCTGGCCATCGGCCTGGCGCTCGTACTGCGCGAGGTCATCGTCGCCCTCTTCGCCGGCGTGCTCGTCGGCGCGACGCTGGCCGCCGGCGGCAATCCGCTCGCGGGCGCGCTGCGATCCGTGGACACCTACGCGGTCGGCGCCGTCGCGGATTCCGACCACGCGGCCATCCTCGTCTTCAGCCTCCTCCTCGGGGGCATGGCGGGCGTGGTCACGCGCTCCGGGGGCGCCGCCGGACTGGCCGGTTGGGTGACCCGCCGGGCCACGGACGCCAAGCGTGGGCAGCTGGCCACCTGGGGCCTCGGGCTGCTCATCTTCTTCGACGACTACGCCAACTCGCTCCTCGTGGGCGCCTCCATGCGCCCCATCACGGACCGGCTCCGCATCAGCCGCGAGAAGCTCGCCTTCCTCGTCGACGCCACGGCGGCCCCGGTCGCGAGCCTCGCCCTCGTGTCCTCGTGGGTGGGCGTGGAGGTCGCCTACATCGGCGACGAGCTCGAGAGCGCCGGCGTCGACCTCGACGCCTACGTCGCGTTTCTCCGCACGCTCCCCTACCGCTTCTACCCCTGGTTGATGCTCCTCTTCGGCCTGGTCCTCGTGCTCTTCGGGCGTGACTTCGGGCCCATGGGCGCCGCCGAGCGCCGCGCGCGGCTGGAGGGCAAGCTGCTCCGGGACGGTGCGCGTCCCGCTTCGGACTTCGCGGAGAGCGAGGGCCTCGACGACTCCGTGCCGCCGCGCGGCGCCAACGCGCTCGTCCCGGTGATCACCGTGGTCCTCGTCGTGCTCGTAGGCATGGTCCTCGACGGCCGCGCCAAGGTGCTCGCCGAGGGCGGCGAGCTCACGGCGCGGGCCATCTTCGGGGCCGCGAGCAGCACGAGCGCGCTTCTCTGGGGCAGCGCGACCGGTGGCTTCGTGGCCGTGGCCCTCGGGCGGCGCACGCTCGGGACCCGCGGCGCCCTCGAGGCCTGGCTGGCGGGCCTTCGCTCGATGCTCCTCGCCTGCGTGATCCTGGTCTTGGCGTGGAGCCTCGGGGCCCTCTGCCGCGAGCTCGGAACCGCCGAGGTGGTCATCCAGACCATCGGAGATGGCCTCGCGCCCGGCCTGCTCCCGGCCCTCGTCTTCGTGGTGGCGGCCCTCGTGAGCTTCGCGACGGGGACGAGCTGGGGGACCATGGCCATCCTCTTCCCGCTCGTCGTGCCTCTGGCGGCGGGTCTCGCGCCCGGGGACGAGGCGATCCTCCTCGGCGGCATCAGCTCCATCCTGGCCGGGTCCGTGTGGGGCGATCACTGCAGCCCCATCAGCGACACCACCATCATGAGCTCCATGGCGTCGAGCTGTGACCACGTGGACCACGTGCGCACGCAGCTGCCTTACGCGCTGACCGTCGGCTTCGTCGCGCTCGTCTTCGGCGAGCTGGGCACGGGCCTCGGCCTCTATCCGCCCTACGTGGGCCTGGCCCTCGGGGCGGTCGTGATCGTGCTCGTGGTGCGTTTCGTGGGGAAGCCGATCACTCCGGCGCCGTGACGGCCTCGAGGGTCGCCACGAGGGTCTCGACGTCGAAGGGCTTTTGCAGGACCGGGACCCCGCCCTCCGCGAGCAGCAGGGCCGTCGCGGCCGTGGTCACGCCGCCCGTCATGAAGACGAAGCGGTCGGCGATGGGGGCGCCGCGCGCGACGAGCGCGGTCCTCAGATCGAGGCCCGAGGTTCCCGGGAGGCGCACGTCGCAGAGCACGGCGGCGAAGGGGGAAGCGTCCTCGAGCTGTCGGAGCGCGTCGCTCACGTCATGCGCGCAGCACACCTCGAAGCGCTCCGACAGGCTGATGCGGAGCGTGGCGCACAGGAAGGGCTCGTCATCGATCACGAGCAGTCGTCTCCGCGCGGGGCGCGCACTTCCCCCGTCACTCCGTTCCATGCATCCCCCGTCCCCAACATAGCGCGCCCGCGAGCGAGTGGCTGCTGTAGGCTGGCCGCATGGGGCGCGCCGTGACGGGGCGAGGGACTGGCGCGACGCCCACGGAGGCGGCACGCGTCGCCACGCAGCGCGCCCGGCGCGCGCTCGGCGGACCCGTGGGCACGGTCTTCATCGCGGCGGTCGGC
>CALCTH010000494.1 GCA_937893795.1 uncultured Myxococcales bacterium
GCTCCGCTTCGGTCGGCGGAGCCGGGGCGTCGCAGGCGAGCACGAGCGCGAGGCCGGCGACGCGCAGCCGACGCATTGACCCGCGCCGCCGACGCTGCGTAGCGTGCCGGGCGGGCGTCGAGCGCCGGCCCGGCGGAAGGAGCGCGAGCGTGCACGGCGACGGGGGAGTGGAGAGCGACGGCGAGGAGCCGGTGGACGGCGCCGCAACCACGGGGACGACGGCCCCCTCCGGTCGCGCCGCGCTCCCACCGGGCCCGGGCTTCGACCAGCCGCGCACGATACCGAGCCGACCGCCGCCACGCCCGAGCGAGAGCCCTGCGCCGGACGAGAGGCCCACGAGTCGCCCCCCCTCGGGCCGCCCCGCGTCCAGCCGCCCGTCCGGCAAAGCGTCGTTGACCCCGCCCACCGGCGAGGGCCTGAAGCCGCTCACGGATGCCCCGCGGCTGAGCCGAGGCTCCCGGGTATACGAGGACCGCAACAGCAGCCGCCAGTACCTCGACGCGGCCACGATGGTCAACGACTACCTCCGGCGCTTGGGACAGGAGCTCGCGGTGAGCTTCGAGCCCCTGGACGAGGACGGTTACACCGAAGTGCTCCGCGGCTCCGCGCAGGTGGGCGTGAACGTCCTCGAAGAGCACAACACGCTCCTCTTGCTCTCGCGGATCATGGACGTCCCCAAGGACGCCCGGGAGACCCTCTACCGGCGCCTCCTCGAGCTGAACTTCCTGGTCACGAGCGACGCCGCCTTCGCCATCGACAAGGATCGAGACGCGATCTACCTCCGAGCGCACCGCCGCCTCGGAGGCCTCGACTACGAGGAATTCGCCGACCTCCTCGACAAGGTCACCGCGATCGCCGATGAGTGGGACGATCGGCTCCACGAGCTCTTTCCTCGGGACGACTGACGCGGCCGCGGGGGCCGAGCGCTGCGCCCCTGGCAGCGATGGGGTATGGACCGCCCATGGCCGGCCTGACCTACCGCGATGCGGGCGTCGACATCGACGCCGGCGAGCGACTCGTGGATCGCATCAAGCCCCTCGCCGCTGCGACCCGGACGGCGGACATCCTGGGCGGGGTCGGCGGTTTCGCGGGGCTCTGCAAGGTGCCGAGCGACCTCGACGAGCCCGTGCTCGTGAGCGGCACCGACGGCGTGGGCACCAAGCTCAAGCTCGCCTTCGCCACGGGGATCCACGACAGCGTGGGCATCGACCTGGTCGCCATGTGCGTCAACGACGTGCTCACCGTCGGCGCCCGGCCCCTCTTCTTCCTCGACTATTTCGCGACCGGCGCCCTCGACGTCGACGTCGGCGAGGCCGTCGTGCGCGGCATCGCCGAAGGGTGCCGGCAGGCCGGTTGCGCGCTCCTCGGGGGCGAGACGGCGGAGATGCCCGGCATGTATGCCGCGGGCGAATACGACCTGGCGGGCTTCGCCGTGGGCGTCGCCGAGCGTCGCCGCCTCCTCGACGGCAGCCGCGCCGCGCCCGGCGACGTGCTCCTCGGGCTCCCGGCCTCGGGCCTTCACTCGAACGGCTTCTCCCTGGCGCGACGCGCGCTCCTCGACGAAGCCGGGCTGCCGCTGGACCAGCCGGCCGAAGGCATCCCCGGCGCCACGCTCGGCGAGACGCTGCTGACGCCGACGCGCATCTACGCGCGCGCGGTGGCCGCGGCCCTCACCGCCGCACCCGAGGCCGTGCACGCCATCTGCCACGTCACGGGCGGCGGCCTGCCTGGGAACCTCCCCCGGGTCTTGCCCGCGGGGACGGGCGCCGCGGTGGACCCGTCGACGTGGCCGCGTCCGCCGGTCTTCGACCTGGTGCAGCGCGCCGGCGCCGTCGCCGAGGTGGAGATGCGCCGGACCTTCAACCTCGGCCTCGGCATGATCCTGGCGGTCGCCGCGGGTGAAGCCGAGACGCTTCGGAAGACCCTCGAGGCCGCCGGGGAGACCGTCCACGCCATCGGACACGTGGAGGCGAGCTCCGCCACGGGGGAGGCTCGCGTGCGCTACGTGGGCGACGCGTGAGCGCAGGTTCCGGCGGCGTGCTGCGGGTGGTGGTGCTCGCCTCCGGGCGCGGCTCGAACCTGGAGGCGCTCCTCCGCGCCATCGACGCGGGTCGCTGCCACGCGGCGGTCGTCGCCGTCGCCGGCGACAAGCCGGAAGCCCACGCCCTCGAGCTCGCCCGGCAGCGCGGGATCGCGACGCACTGCGTCCCCTTTCGACGCGCCGCGCGGGGAGCATGGGACACGGAGCTCGCCGAGGCCGTCGCCGAGGCCGAGCCCGAGCTCGTCGTGCTCGCGGGCTTCATGCGCCTGCTCGGCCCCGCGTTCCTCGACCGCTTCACGGGCCGCGTCCTCAACGTGCACCCCTCGCTGCTTCCCGCCTTCCCGGGCCTCTCCGCGCCCGCGCAGACCCTGGCCGCCGGAGTGCGGCTGGCCGGCTGCACCGTGCACCTCGTGGACGGCGGAGTGGACAGCGGCGCGATCCTGGCGCAGGCCGCGGTGCCCGTGCTCCCCGGCGACGACGAGGCCACGCTTCACGCGCGCATCCAGCGGGAGGAGCACGCGCTGCTACCGGGCGTCGTGGACGCGATCGCTCGGGGCGCGCTCTCGCTCACGACGACGGGCCCCCGCTGGGTCGCCGCCCCCGTCGCCGCCGGCGTCCTCCGCTCGCCGGACCTGGGGACCCGATGATCCAGCGCTACTACGACGTGGTCGTCCTCGGGACGGGTCTCCGCGGGCTGCTCGCCGGGGCGCTCGTGGCAAAGCGGGGCTTCCGCGTGCTCGTGCTCGGCCAGGGGCATCCCTCCGCCGACTACGAGGCCGGCGGCCGACGATGGCCACGGCGACCCTATCGCTTCGTGGCCGCCAGGAGCCCCATCGCGCAGCGCGTGCTCGCGGACATCGCGCTCCACCAGGAGCTCCGGCGCCGGAGCCAGCCGCTCGAGCCGAGCTTCCAGGTCATCCTCCCGAGCCAGCGCCTCGACGTGACGACGGAGCCGGCCTTCCTGGCCAGCGAGCTCGACCGCGAGTTTCCGACCGTGAAGCGCGCCCTCGAGGACTTCCACGCCCTGACCCGGCGGGAGATGGCCGCCCTCGACCGCGCTCTCGCTCGACCCCTGGTCGTACCGCCAGAGACCTTCTTCGAGCGCCGCGAGCTCGCCCGGGCCGTGGCGGGCCGTCGGACGGGCCGGGACGGGCAGGGGCCCGACCCGCTCGGCGAGCTCTCGCGGGAGCATCCCTTCCGCGAGGTGGTGGCGACGCCGGCGGCCTTCTCCGTCGACCTCGATCCGGCGTCGCTCTCGACGCTCGGTCTGCTCCGCGCCTACGGGTCCTGGTGGCTCGGCGCGACGCGCCTCGAAGGAGGCTACGGCTGGCTCGAGGGCGCGCTCATCGCGAAGATCCGGGCCGCCAACGGGGAGGTCCGCGCGTCACAGCGCGCCGAGAGCCTCGAGATCCGCCGGGGCGCCGTGCAGGGGCTCGAGCTGGCGCGCACGGGCGAGCGCGTCGGGTGTCGCCACCTCGTCGAGACGGGATCCGTGGAAGGCTTGCAGACGTTGCTTCCCCATCGCGGCGCGGAGCTCGGGGAGCTCTTCGCGCGGCAGGGAGAGCCGACGCCGCGCCGCCTGCGCTACGTGCTCCACGTGCTGCTCCGGCCCGAGGCTGTGCCCGAGGGCCTGGCCCCCGACGCCTTCCTCGTGGGCGAGGCGCCCGGCGAGGTGCTCGGGCGCCTGCGTCTGCAGCTCGGGCCCGAGGACGAGCGCCACGAGGGCGAGCCGGTCCGGCGCCTCAGCGTCGAGGTGCTGCTCCCCGCACGGCTGGGGCGGGAGCCGGCGGCTCTCGGGCGCCTCCGAGAGCGCGTGCTCGCGAAGCTTCGGCGACTGCTGCCCTTCCTCGACGAGCACTTGATCCTCGTCGACTCGCCCCACGACGGCCGCGGCGTGGACGACCCGCGCGCGGCCGTGGAGCGCCCCGCGAGCGATCCCTGGAGCCGAGGCCCGGACACCATGGAGGCCCAATACGCCACCCCGGCGACGGGGGCCCTCGGCGTCGCGGGGCTCCCGCTCCGGACGCCGCTCCGCGGGCTCCTCCTGGCGGGCCCGCACGCCGCGCCCGGCCTCGGTGAGGAAGGCGCCTTTCTCACGGCCTGGAGCGCTGCGCGGCTCGTCGACCGCGGCGACCGGCGGCGCGCCTTTCTCCGGCGACCGGCGCGCTTCGCGAAGCCAACGCTTTGACGCGCGCCCGTACAGCTCCGGTGCGAAGCGCCGTGTAGGCTAGCGACATGATGGACGACGAAGAGCGGCCTCGGCTGAGCCTGCGACAGCTCCTCCAGGTCATGATCCAGCGGGGAGCGTCGGATCTTCACGTGACGACGGGCACGCCCCCGCAGCTCCGCATCGACGGCTCCTTGGTCCCGCTCCGCACGGCGCCCCTCGGCCCCGTGGAGACCAAGTACATCTGCTACGAGGTCATGACCGAAGAGCAGAAGATCACCTTCGAGCGCGACAACGAGCTCGACTTCTCCTTCGGCGTCAAAGGGCTCTCGCGCTTCCGCGCCAACGTCTTCATGCAGCGAGGCGCCGTCGGCGGCGCCTTCCGCGCCATCCCCTTCAAGATCCGCGCGCTGCCGGAGCTCGGGCTTCCCCCCGTCGTGGGCGATCTCTGCGACCTCCCCCGCGGCCGCGACCTGGTCACGGGCCCCCCGGGCTCGGGCAAGAGCACGACGCTCGCGTCGATGATCGACAAGATCAACTCGCAGACGCGGCAGCACATCATGACCGTGGAGGACCCCATCGAGTACCTCCATTCGAACAAGCTCTGCGTCGTCAATCAGCGCGAGGTGGGCGCCGACACCTCGAGCTTCAAGGGCGCGCTCAAATACGTGCTCCGGCAGGATCCGGACGTCGTGCTCGTCGGCGAGATGCGCGACCTCGAGACCATCGAGGCGGCCATGACCATCGCCGAGACGGGCCACCTCGTCTTCGCGACGCTGCACACGAACAGCGCTGTGCAGAGCCTCAACCGCGTCATCGACGTCTTCCCGCCCCACCAGCAGGAGCAAATCCGCGCGCAGTTGAGCTTCGTGCTCCAGGCGGTGATCACGCAGATGCTGCTGCCGCGGAACGACGGACCGGGCCGCTGCCTGGCCGCCGAGGTGATGATCCCGAACTACGCGATTCGGAACCTCATCCGCGAGAACAAGGTGCACCAGATCTACGGCCTCATGCAGACGGGCCAGGGCCAGACCGGCATGCAGACCATGAACCAGGCGCTCTACCGTCTCCTGGTGCAGGGCGTGCTGGGCATGGACGAGGCCATCGGCCGTTCGCCGGAGCCGACGGAGCTCCAGAGCATGATCGAGAAGCGCTCGCCGGTGAGCGGCGGGCAGCGGCGCTCGCGCTGAGCCGGGCACCTGAGCAGGCGTTCAGTTCCGCTGGAAGACCTGGCGCCTCGACCGTACCCCTCCCGAGGCGGCGGCCGTTTCACGAAAGGCGGCAACTTTGACCCTCTCGTCGTGGCACCGCTAGGATCGCGCGCGGTCCGGAGGACGAATGGCCGAGTGGACATGGGAAGCGCGTTCGCGCACTGGCGAGACCCGAAAGGGAGTGATGGAGGCGGAGTCCGCCGACCTGGTGCAGTCGCGCTTGCGCGCGCAGCAGTTGAGTCCCGTCAAGGTCAAGAAGAAGTCCCGGGACATCAACATCACCTTCGGGTCGCCGGTCACGGAGAAGGACCTGGTCGTCTTCGTGCGCCAGTTCGCCACGATGATCGACGCGGGTCTGCCCCTCGTGCAGTGCCTGGAGATCCTCAGCTCGCAGGGCGAGAACGAGCAATTCAACGTCATCCTCAAGGATATCAAGAGCTTCGTCGAGCAGGGGGGCACCTTCAGCGAGGGCCTGCGCCGGCACCCGAAGGTCTTCGACACGCTCTTCGTGAACCTCATCCAGGCGGGTGAGCTCGGCGGTATTCTCGACCAGATCCTGACGCGCCTCGCGATCTACATCGAGAAGCGCGTGAAGCTCCGGCGCCAGGTCCGCGGCGCCCTCGTCTACCCGCTCAGCGTCTTCGTCATCGCCATCGTGGTCATCTTCGTGATGCTCACGTGGGTGATCCCCGCCTTCGAAGAGATGTTCGCCGAGTTCGGCGGCTCCGGCGAGCTGCCTCCGGTGACCCAGGTGGTCATCACCATGTCGGAGTGGTTCCGCGACAACATCATCTGGGTGCTCCTGATCATGTTCGGGACGGTCTCGGGCATCAGCTACTCGATGCGGACGGAGCGCGGGAAGCGCTTCTGGCACACGGTCTTCCTGAAGGGCCCGATCATCGGGCCCGTGATGCGCAAGATCGCCGTGAGCCGCTTCACGCGCACGCTCGGCACGCTGCTCAGCTCCGGCGTCCCCATCCTCGACGCCATGGCCATCGTCGGCCGCTCGGCGGGCAACGTCCTACTCGAGGACGCCATCAACGTGACCGCCGCCCGCCTCCGCGAGGGGCGCCCCATGTCGGCGCCGCTCCAGGCCACCCGCGTCTTCCCCTCCATGGTCGTGCAGATGATCGCCGTGGGCGAGGAGACCGGTGCCCTCGACACGATGCTGAACAAGATCGCCGACTTCTACGAGGAGGAGGTCGACGTCGCCGTCGCCGCGCTCACGTCGCTCCTCGAGCCCTTCATGATGGTCTTCATCGGCGGCATCGTCGGCTTCATCCTGATCGCCATGTACATGCCGATCTTCGACATCGCCGGGAAGGTCCAGGCCGGCTGACAGGGCCGGTCCATGAGCGACACCACCCCGCCTTCCTGGTTCGCGCTTCCCGACGCGCCGCCCACGCCCTCCGGCGCCTACCTGGCGACGGAGGAGGAGGCCGTCGAGCGCCTTCAGCGGCGCCTCGCGGGCCAGCTCATCGTGCGCCTCGCGGTCGCCACGCTCCTTCTCGGCGGCACGCTCGGCCTCTCGCTCCTCGCCGGCCGGCCGCTCACGGCCTTCACGCCGCGCGCGCTGACGCTGCTCATCGTCGCGACCTATCTCCTGAGCGCCTTCGCCGCCGCGTCGCTTCGCTCCCGACGCCGGGACACGCTCGTCCGGAGCGCCCGCGCGCTCCTCGGGTGGGACCTCATCCTCGTGACGGCGCTGGTCTACCTGAGCGGCGGCGGGAGCAGCGGCTTCCCCTTCCTCTACGGCATCGCCATCGTGCACGCCGCGCTTTCCCTGGGCGCGCGGACCACGGTCATCGCGGGCGCCCTCGCCTTCCTCTTCTTCGTGAGCCTGGTGGCCGCGACGGGGGCCGGTTGGATCCCCGTGCCCCCCGACGCGAACGCGGCCAGCTACTTCCCGGGCCCCGCCGAGCTCGGCCTCAACGTAGCCGCGACGGCCCTCGGGCTCTCCCTCGTCACGGGTCTCGCCGCCTCCCTCGCGCTCCGGCTCCGCCTCGCCGGCGGCCGCATCCGCGAGGCGGAGCGTGAGACCGCATCGCTGGCGGAGCTCAACGAGAGCATCGTGCGCTCGATCCCCTCCGGCGTGGTGACGGTGGACGGTAGCGGCGCCATCCGCAGCGTGAACCCGCTCGCCGCGCGGCTCCTCGGGGGCGCGGCGCGAGCGCTGGAGGGCGTGCCGCTGAGCGATCTCCTGCCGGTCCCGCGCCGGCCGAGCGCCATCGACGTGCGTGGCGAGGGAGAGGCGACACCCGCCGGCGCGCCGTCCTTCCCCGTGGGCTTCACCTTGGCGCCGCTCCTCGGCCATCGCGGCGAGGCGCTGGTGATCTTCCAGGACCTCACGGAAGTCCGCCGGCTGCGCGCCGCCGCCGAGCGCGCCGAGCGGCTCGCCGTGCTCGGCCGCCTCGCCCAGGGGCTGGCCCACGAGATCCGAAACCCCCTCGGATCGATTCGCGGATCGGTCGAGATGCTCCGCGAAGCCGAGGGGCTCGGCGAGGAGGACCGGGCGCTGATGGGCATCGTGCTCGACGAGGTCGAGCGCCTGAACGAGCTCGTCTCGACCATGCTCGACGTCGGCCGGCCGACGCGGCCGCGCACGGCGTGGGTCGATCTGGCGGCCATGGGCGAGGACCTGCTCCGCGTCGCGCAGGCCGAAGCGGCGCGTCAGGGCGTGACGCTCGCGCTGGTGGGACACACCCAGGGTGAGCTCGAGGCCGAGGCGGACGCCGGGCAGCTTCGCCAGGTGATCTGGAACCTGCTCAAGAACGCCATCCAGGCCTCGCCGGAGGGAGGCGTCGTGACGCTGGGGCTTTCCGGCGACGACGCACGGGTGCGCATCGAGGTCGCGGACCGCGGCGAGGGTGTCGAAGAAGCGCTCCGGGAGCGGCTCTTCGACATGTTCTACTCCGGCCGCTCCCACGGCATCGGCCTCGGCCTCGCGCTCGTGAAGCAGATCGTCGAGGCGCACGAAGGGAGCGTCGTGGTCGACGAGACGCCCGGAGGAGGGGCGACCTTTCGCGTCGCGCTTCCCCGGAGGCGTCGCCCCACGAACGGCGGCTGAGGCCCTACTCGCCGGCGCGGCTGGCGATGGGACCGAGCTGCTGCTCGAGGCGACCCTGCGTCTCGACGATGCCGTCGAGGAGGGCCTTGAGCGCGCCGATGTCGCGCACGTATTCGGCGAAGAGCGAGGCCTGCTCTCCGAGCACGCCCGTCGACTGGGGCGTGTTGATCAGGATCACGTACTGGCTCGGGTCGTCGGTCAGATCCTGACCCGTGTAGATGGCCTTCTCGGCCTCCCGCCGCGCGCGCCGGGAGCCGCGCACGTGGAGCGTCTCGCCGTCCACGCGGACGTAGGCGAGGTTACACATGATGCGGTCGTCGGCGATGGTCGGGATGCAGCCCGTGGGCTCGGCCATGCCCTCCATGGCCTCCGTGGCGGCGTCGAGCTCGGCGCGGCGGGACTCGCCCGTCGTGAGGTTGCCGATGCGGTCGATGCGCGTCCACGCGCGCTGCACGTCGTTGTAGTAGGTGAAGAGCGAGTCGACGATGTGGACGTCGAAGACGCTGTAGTTCTTGCGGGCGAAGTCGTTTCCCTGGAAGGGCTTCTCGAGGGCCTTGAGCTGCTCGAGGGCCTCGTAGTCCACGGCCGCCTTCTTGCCGGGCCCACCCCGCGCGGCCGTCACGGCCTGGTCCACGAGACGCTGCGCGTCGGCGACCACGCTCGACGCGGTCTGCACCGAGTCGAAGATCTGCTTGCCGTGCTGAATCGACTGGGCCTCGAGCTGGTTCTGCCCGACGGTGGTGCCGAGGAGCGTGCCCACGAGGCCGCCGACGATGAGACCGAGTGCCACGAGGATGAAGTTCTTGCTCCGGTTCTTCCGCCCAATCTCCGCGTCGTCGACCTCGGTCTTGTCGTCGATGACCAGGCGCACCTCCTGGGCTGCCGCCGGCTGAGCCGCCGCGAAGGGGTCGGCCGAAGGCGGGGCCGGCTGCGCGGCAGGCTGCGCGAAGGGAGGCGCCGCGACTCCGCCCGGCGGGGCCACGGCGGGAGGCGGCGTC
>CALCTH010000495.1 GCA_937893795.1 uncultured Myxococcales bacterium
CCCCTCGCTCCACGCGACGCGGTCGCGGAGCGGGTCCGCGCGAGCTTCCCGGAGCGCCTGGGCGAGCGAAACCGAGGCAGCGGGCGCGACCGCGCGCCCGCCGACTCGGCCGCGCCGGCGGCCGCCGGCGGGGGACCCAAGGCGGCATGGCTGGGCCTCGCCTTCGTCGTTCTCGCCGCGGCGGGCGCTGCCGCCTTCGCGCTCAGCCGCTGAGCGAGCGGGCCGCGGCCGCGCGTCTCACATGGAGTAGTAGAACTCCTCGCGCGTGATCTTCCCGTCCGAGACGTGGAAGACGCCCACCTCGTCGAACTTCATGCGGCGCCCGCCCATGGGCTTGCTGGTCACGTCGTACTTGAAGATGACGGCGAAGCGGTCGTCGCCGTGGGGAAAGGGCCCCTCGACGCTGGCTTCGTGGACCTCGTGGTTGTCCTGCCACCACTGGTTCTTGCCGAGCACGGCCTCCTTGCCGTGCGTCTCCGGGCCCTGCTCGCCCATGGCCATGGCCTCCACGCTGACGACGTCGTCGGCGTAGAGCGTCCGGATGGACTCCTGGTTGTTCCCGTCGCGGCAGAAGGCCACGAGCTTCTCTCCGATGTCCTTGGGACTCATCGCGCACACCCCTCTCTGCGCGACGGATCGCGCATCGACAGGAGTAGCCCGTCGGGGGGCTTCATGTCCCCGGGGCAGGACGGGCGGGCGTGCGCCACCTCAGTCTCAGGAGCGCGAGGACGACGACGAGCGCCCAGGGCGAGGACCCCGATCCCGCGGCGCGGCAGCCACCCTCGCCAGGCGGGGCGACGTCGTCGGTGAAGCTCAGGTCGTCGAAGGCGACGGCCTGGCAGACGCCGCCGAAGCAGGCAGTGCCCGGCGCGCAGTCGCCGCGGTTGCTGCAGCTCGTCAGGCAGCGTCCCGCGACGCAGGCGAAGTCCCCGCAGCTCTCCGGAGCCGGCGTCTCGCAGCGCCCCGCGGCGTCGCAGCTCCCCGCCGCCTGCGCCAGCGGCCCGGAGCAGGACGCCGGCGAGCAGGTGGAGTCGGTCCCGGGGAAGATGCAGCGGTCCCGGCGGCGCCCGTCGCAGCTTCCGCCGCAGGACGTCCCATCGGTCGCGCATGCCGGACGGCCACCGACCGGCGGGCCCGCCGGGGCCGCCGTGCAGAGCCCCTCCACCCCGGGCCGGTTGCAGGTCTCGCACTGGTCCGTGCACGCCGAGCCGCAGCACACGCCGTCCACGCACATCCCCGTCTCGCACTGACCATCACGGCCGCAGGGGATCCCGAGGCCCCGCAGTGCACGGCACACGCCGCCGCCGCAGAAGTTCCCCTCCGCGCAGTCCTCGTCCATGTCGCAGTCGCCCTCGCAGGCATCGACCCCGCAGAGGAAGGGCGCGCACTCCCGCGTCGTCGGCGGCGGGCACGACCCGCCGCCCCCGCAGCCCTGCGCCAGCGTGACGACGCCGTCAGTGCACTCCGCCTCCCGGCAGGAGACCTCGCTCCCCGGGAACGCACAGGCGTCGCCCCGCGAGCCGTCGCAGGTCCCGCCGCAGACGCCGCCGTCCGTCGCACAGGCCGGGCGCCCGCCGCGCGGGTCGCCCACCACCGGCGTGCAGATGCCCTCGCTGCCCGCCACGTCACAGGCCTCGCACTGGCCGCCGCAGGCGCCGTCGCAGCAGAACCCGTCCACGCAGAGGCCGCTCGCGCATTCGCCGTCTCGGCCGCACGCCGTCCCGGTCACGAGCTGCGCGACGCAGAGGCTCGCGCCGCCGCAATAGTTCCCGAGCGCGCACTCGGTGTCCGCCGCGCAGCTCGTCACGCAGGCGTCCGTACCGCACAGGAAGGGCGCGCACGCCACGTCCACGGCCGCCGGGCACGCGCCCGAGCCGTCGCAAACCGTCGCCAGCGTTCCCACGCCGTCCGTGCACGAGGGATCCCGGCACGTCACCTCGGACCCGGGGAAGGCGCAGGCCGCCCGTCCCACGCCGTCGCAGGCGGCGTTGCACGCGCTGCCGTCGCCGGCGCAGGCCGCGCGTGTGCCCCGCGGCGCACCCACGACGGCCACGCAGGTACCCTCGCTGCCGAGCTCCGCGCAGCCTTCGCATTGCGCATCGCAGAGGCCGCCGCAGCACACCCCGTCGACGCAGAAGTTCGAGGCGCAATCCGTGTCGAGCGAGCACGCCTCCCCCAGCGCAAAGGGCACCTGGCACTCGTCGTCGATGCAGCGATTGCCCGTCACGCATTCGCCGTCCGTGCTGCACCGGTCGCCGCAGACGGTGCCCGCGCAGAAGTAGGGCGTGCAGGCGATGGGTACCTGTGGCGGGCAGGCCCCCGCGCCGTCGCAGGTCACGACCGGCGTCTCCGTCCCGGCCGTGCACGAGCCGGCTCCGCACACCGTCTCGCTGCCGGGGAAGCTGCAGGCGCTCCGCGTCGTTCCGTCGCAGGCACCACCGCAGGCCCCGCTGCCGCTGCAGGCCGCCCGCGTGCCTCGCGGCGCACCGGCGACCGCGACGCAAGCGCCCTCGAAGTCGGGCACGTCGCACGCCTCGCATTGCCCCGCGCAGGCCGTCGCGCAGCAGACGCCGTCCACGCAGACCGACGATCCGCCACAGTCCGCGTCGGTCGTGCAGGTCTCGCCGAGATCTTCCTGCAGCACGATGACGACCGCGCGTCCCGCCCCATCGAGCGGATCGCCCCCGGGTACCTCGAGGCTCGCGCGGAACGCACCGAAGATGGCGCGGTCGCCTTCGGAGTCGATGGCGACCGCGTTACCGAAGGACTCGCGATCACTGCCGTCGGTGAGGCCGCCGAGCTCGGTGAAGCGATCGTCCTGGGTCCAGGTCGTTCCGGTGCGGACGAAAACGCGGCCGGTGCCCGCGTCGTTCGACGAGGTCGGAGACGCGGGTTCGTCGTCGGTGCCCACGACCAGCCGGTCGCCGGCGTCGTTCACGGCGATGTCGCCTTCGCCCAGATTCGTCTGCGCTGCGCTCCCCGTCGGGCGCAACGTCGCCTCGAGGGTCCAGACGGTCCCGACCCGCGCGTACACGCGAACCGCGCCGACGCTGGAGATGGCCGCCTCGGGCGCGCCCGGCGCCGAAACGAAAGCGCGCGTGCCATCGTCGCTGAGCGCGACCGCCGTGCCGAACCCGTCGAAGCGCGCGACCCCCTCGAGGGTCTGCTCGGACGTCCAGGTCGTTGCCGTCGCGGCGCGGCGAAAAATCTCGACTCGCCCGCGAGCCGACGCGGCGTCGGGGCTGCCAACGATCATCCGAAGGCCGTCATCGTCCATGGCGAGGCTGGTTCCGAAGCGGTCCCGGGTCGCGGGGGCGCTCGACGACGTGAGGCGTTGCTCGAGAGCCCAAGACGTACCCGTGCGGCGATAGACGCGCACCGACCCCGTGTCGGCGAACCGGCCGTCGTCCTCGTCGGGAGCCGCGACGACGAATCGGTCCCCGTCGGCGCTCGCCGCCACCGTGGCGCCAAAGCGGGGCCGGAAGCCCGTGCCGTTGGCCAAGGTCGCCTCGGTTGCCCACGTCGTGCCCGTGCGTCGGTAGACGCGGACGCTCCCGGAACGGCTCCGATCCCCGGGTGCTCCGACGAAGGCGCGGTCACCGGCCTCGGAAAGGGCAACGGCCGCGCCGAACTCGGAAAATGAAGCGAGGCTCGGCGAGAACGCCCGCTCGAGCGTCCAGCTTCCCGCGCTCGAGCGAAGGTAGACGCGCGCCTCCCCCGCGCTGTCGCCGAAGCGGCTTCGTTCTCCATCGCTCCCCACGAGCACGCGATCCCCATCGCCATCGATGGCCACGGAGCGCCCGAACTCGTCGTCGCGGCCAGCCCCGTCGACGAAGACACGCTCTTCGACGGTCCACGTGGTCCCAGCTCGCGAGTAGAACGCCGCCTGGCCGCCCTGCAACGCCGCGGCCGTGGACGCCCGCGGCTCGCCGACGAGAAGCCGCTCGCCGCTATCGTCGAGCGACATCGCCCACCCGAAACGGCTCCCGCTCGCTCCCGAGAGCGACGCCTCGAGCGACCACGTGGTCCCGCTCCGGCGATACACCCGAGCGGAGCTCCCCGAGAGGTCGCGAGAGCCTACCGCGAGCCGTGTGCCGCCCTCGTCCATCGTCACGACGCCACCGAAGCGCCGAAGGGTGGAGAAGGTGAGCGTGGTCTCCCGGGTCCACGTCGTACCGCTCCGGCGGAAGACGGTGGCGCTGCCGGCATCCGTACTCGTGCCGAAATCGTCTCCGGGAGCGCCGACGACGAGGCGCGTTCCATCCCCCGAGAGCGCGACGCGTTCCCCGAACTCGTCGCCACCCGCCGGCGCATCACCCTCCAGGACCTGCTCTTCGGTCCAGGACGAGCCGCTCCTTACGTAGATGCGCACGACCCCGCTACGAAACGTGGTGACGGTCCGGCGGTCGTTCTCGGCGCCGATGGCGATGCGGGAGCCGGTGTCGTCGATGGACACGCCGCTCCCGAAGCGATCGGTGATCTCCGAGCCCGCGCCCAGGGTAATCACGGCCTCCTCGGCCCAGGTCGTCCCCAGGCGGACGTAGACGTAGGCCGCTCCGCGTTCGTCGCTGGCGAAGCTCGAGACGTCGTCGAAGCCGGGACAGCCGACGACGATGCGCGTCCCGTCGCCGCTCATCTCGAGGCTCTCGGCAAACTCGCCGTGGCAACCGCTGAAGGGGAACCGTTGCTCCAGAGACCAGCTCGACCCGGTCCGCACGTAGACGGCGAGGTACTCGTCGAGAAAGGGGGGCGTCGTCACCACGGCCCGGGTCCCGGTCGCGTCCATGCTCACGCGACTGCCGAACTCGTCGGAGAAGAAGGTCGGGCTGAGGACCGTGTCCTCGAGCTCCCAGTCCCCGCCGACGCGGACGTAGAAGAGCGCCGCGCCGATCTCCAACGTCTCCGAGAAGGAACCGGCGGTGTTTCCGGGCACACCCACGATGGCGCGCTGCCCGTCGCCGGAGAGGGCGACCGTGTCGCCGAAGCGACCCGTGATGGCGGCCTCGCGCAGCCGCAGCTCGGCCTCCTGAGCCGCGCGAATCGACTGCGCGTCGGCGACATCGGGAAGGGCGAGGAAGATCGCGCCCAGACCAAGGAGGAGGCGGAGGACCGCGCGGCGCTCGAAACCGCACGTCGAAGACAGGCTCACGGGCCTAGAGATACCATTCTAGCGGCCATGGCGGGCGCCCGCGTGCCGGACGGTGGCTCAGCTCTCCAGAGCGAGTATCGGCGCGCCCTCGTCGAGGTCGTCCCCGTCCTGGGCGATGACCCGCGCCACCCTCCCGCGCTCCGGCAGGCCGGCGCCGCCGTAGCTCACGCGGTGGAAGGTCTTCATGACCTCGAGGAGGCAGACCGTGGCGCCCGCGGTGATCTCCTGGCCCGCTTCGATGAAGGGCGGCTCGTCGGGCGACGGGCGCGCATAGAAGCGCCCCGCGAGCGGCGCGCGGAAGACGAGGCCTTCGGCGGCCATCGCCTCCGTGCCCGCGACCACGTCGGCGGCGACGCTCCCCGCCGCGTCCGGGTCGAGGACCACGAGCACGCTCTCGTAGTCGACGGGCGCGCGCGCGAGGCCGCTCTCGTCGCGGGCGACGACCAGCCCGGCGGCACCGGGGGGCGCGACGAGAGGCCGCAGCTCGCCGAGCACCTCGAGGCGCCCGAGCGCGGCGCCCGGCGTGACGAGCGCTCCCAAGGGTGGCCCCTCGCGCCAGAGGCCGCCCGTCGGCGCGAGCAGCGCCACCGTCCCGTCGCCGCGACCGACGCGGCGCGCCACCAGCGGATCGGGCGCGCTCATCGCACCGCCTCCACGAGCACGTCGAGGTCGTGGAGCGACCAGATGCGCGGGTTCTTCACGCGGCGATGCCCGATGCCCTGGTAGCTCGCCTCGACGCAGAGCTCGAGCCAGCTGCGGAGCTCGCCGAAGCGGACGATCTCGTCCGTATCGAGGCGCTGTGCGGCCACGAAGGGATCCATGTCGGCCTCGATGCGCGCCTCCGTGTCCTTCATGCCCTGGGCGATGGTCGCGCGCTCCTCGGGGTCGTCCGAGAGGATCTCGAAGTCGTCGTCGAGCTTCGTGTTGTAGGTCGCGATGGCGAGCGTGCGTCCCTCCATCACGCTCTGGCGGCTGAGCACCGTCGAGAGCTGGATCACCGGGTCGTAGGGGAGGCCCGCCATGGCGTAGTAGCCGGCGCCGCTCGCCTTGCGCAGCAGCACCGTGAACATCGGCGTCGTGTTGGTCGAGTTCGCGTAGATGAGGCTCGAGCCGTAGGCGAGCAGGCCCTGCGCCTCGGCCTCGGCCCCGATGTCGAAGCCGCTGATGTCCTGGAGCCAGAGCAGCGGGAGGCCGTCGTCGTTGCAGGCGCGGCTGAAGGCCGCGAGCTTCGCGATGCCCCCGCGGTAGAGCGACCCCGCGGGCTTCTTCTTCCCCGGGTGCTCCGGGTCGTCCACGAGGCCCTGCCGGTTGATGACGAAGCCGGCCCAGAGCCCGCCGACGCGGCCCACGCCGGTGATCATCTCGCGGCCGACGTCCGGCAGCACCTCCCAGAAGAGGCTCTGGTCGACGAGGCGCGCGAGCACCTGCTCGGCGTCGTAGGCCTCCCGGTGGTCGCGCGGCATCAGACCCGCGAGCTCGCGCGGCGGCTGCATCGGCTCCACGGGCCCGGCGTCGCCGCGGTAGTAGGGCGCCGCGCTCGAGGGCAGGCGCTCCACCTCCCGGCGGATGCAGGCGAGCAGCGTATCGTCGTCGGGCACGCGGACGTCGGCGCACCCGGAGCGGTGCACGTGCACCTCCGGCCCGCCGATGCCGAGCGAGGTCATCTTCTGGCTCTTGGCGCCTTTGATGAGCGCCGCGCCCGCGATGACCATGTAGGCCTGCTCGGTCATGTAGACGCGATCGCTGATGATCGGCATGTAGCCGCCGCCCGCGATGCAGTCGCCGAAGACGCCGGCGATCTGCGGTACGCCCTCGGCGCTCAGGAGCGCGTTCATCTTGAAGATGTGCCCGGCCCCGCGCGCGCCGCCGAAGGAGCGCCGCTGCTCGGGCAAGAACAGGCCGGAGCAGTCGACCAGGTAGATCGTCGGGAGCCGGAGCCGCCGCGCCATCTCCTGCGCGCGCTGGATCTTCTCCGGCGTGCGCGGCCACCAGGCGCCGCTCGCCACCGTGTTGTCGTTGGCGATGACCATGCACCAGCGACCGGCGATACGGGCGAAGGCCGTCACGACGCCGGCCGCGGGGCTCCGGAGCCTGCCGAAGGTCTCGCCGTAGTTGACGAAGGTGCCGACCTCGCGCGGCGTCGTGCCCGGGTCGATGAGGCGCGCCAGCCGCTCGCGCGCGGTCAGCTTCCCCTTCGCGTGCACGCGCCCGACGTATTTCTCGCCCCAGCCCGCGCGTACCTCCTCGCGGCGCACGTCGAGGCGCGCTTCGAGCTCGCCGAGGGCCTCGCGCTGACGGCCGAAGGTCGCGTCGTCGACGACCCGCTCCCGCGGGGCGCCGACGGGTTTGATCGGTACGTGCGCCATCAGCCCGCCTCCGCCGGCGGCCACCCGGGGATGGCGCGCGTGTCGTAGGCGTTGGCGCGGAAGTCCGCGTTGCGAAGGATGGCGACGTGCATGGGCGCCGTCGTCGGGAGCCCGTCGCAGACGAGGCCTTCGAGGGCGGCGGCGAGGCGCTCCGCGGCCTCGTCGCGGGTCGCCCCGCGCGCGATGACCTTGGCCAGGAGCGAGTCGTAGAAGGGCGGAACGCGGTAGCCGTCCGCCACGTGCGTGTCGACGCGGATGCCCTCGCCCGCGGGGACGTGCCAGCGTTCGATGCGTCCCGGCGCCGGCTGAAAGCCCTTCCGCGGATCCTCCGCGTTGACGCGCGCTTCGATGGCGTGCCCCTCGAGCACCACGTCGTCCTGCGTGAAGGCGAGGCGATGACCGGCGCCCACCAGGATCTGCTGCTCGACCAGGTCGAGGGGGACGAGCCCCTGCTCGGTCCGTACGCGGGCGCGCTCCTCGGTCACGCAATGCTCGACCTGGAGCCGCGTGTTCATCTCCATGAAGCGGAGCTTGCCGTCCCGGTCGAGAAGGAACTCCATGGTCCCGGCGCCCACGTAGCCGATGGCCCGCGTCGCCGAGACGGCGGCCGCCAGCGTCGCCGCGCGCTCCTCGGGGTCGAGGCCCGGTGCCGGCGACTCCTCGATGAGCTTCTGGTGGTTTCGCTGCACGGTGCAGTCGCGTTCGCCGAGGTGCACCACGTGGCCGTAGCGATCGGCGAGGAGCTGGATCTCCACGTGGCGGCCGCCCGTGATCAGCCGCTCGAGGTAGAGGCGATCGTCGGCGAAGGCGGCGAGGCTCTCGGCCTGCGCTTCCGCGTAGGCCGCCACGACCTCGCCGGCGCTGCGGGCGATGCGCATGCCCCGGCCTCCGCCACCGCTCTCGGCCTTGAGCAGGACGGGGTAGCCGACCTCGTCGGCGACGGCGCGCGCCTCCTCGGGACCGGTCAGGATTCCGTCCGAGCCTTCGATGAGCCGGAGCCCGGCCTCGCCCATGGCGCGCTTCGCGGGCGTCTTCTTGCCCATCAAGTGCATCACGTGAGCGGGCGGGCCGAGGAAGGTCACGCCGTGGGTCTCGGCCAGTGTCGCGAAGGCGGGGTTTTCGGCCAGAAAACCCCACCCGGGGTGCAGCGCCGTGCACCGGCTCTGCCGCGCGGCCTGCACGAGGCGCACCGGGTCGAGATAGCTCTGGTCCGAGCGCCCGGGGCCGAGCACGACGACCTCCCGGCCCTCGGTGTAGGGGGCGTCGCGGTCCGCCTCGCTGACCCCGAAGACCGGCGTGATGCCGAGGCGGTCGCAGCTGCGCGCGATGCGCGCCGCGACCTCGCCTCGGTTGGCTACGAAGAGCCGGTGAAAGAGCACCGCCATGCGCGACGTACTACCAGAACTCCCCGCCCGCTTTGGCGTCGGGCCGCGCCAGCGTGAGGCCCCGCAGAGCGATGCCCGCGGGCGCTGTGCTGGCGCGCGTAGGGGGCGGGCCGTAGCACCGGGGCGTGCCGGAGTTGCCCGAGGCCGAAGTCGCGCGGCGCATCCTGGCCGTCACCACCGACCGGGAGCCGCTCCGCGGCGTCGTCCACGTGGACGCGCGCCTCCTCCGGCGCATGGGCGGCGACGACGCCGCGGAGGCCTTCGGCGCGGCGCTTCGGGGGCGCCGGGTCATGGCGACGAGCCGCCACGGCAAGCACCTGGTGGCCGAGCTCGAGGGCGCCGTGCACTGGTGGCTTCACCTCGGCATGAGCGGTCGCCTCGCGCTCCGGGACGCACCCGGCGGAAAGCACGCGCGGCTGGTGGTGCAGGTGGGCCGGAGCTTTCTCGTCCTCGACGACCCGCGCCGCTTCGCCGCCGCGGGCGTTGCGCTTCGGCATCGCGTTCGGCGGCAGCAATTCCGGCTTATCGGGCCGCGCCGGGCGGTCGGGCGGCGGCGTGTCGCCGATCGTCGTCACCGCGCCGGTTTTCC
>CALCTH010000496.1 GCA_937893795.1 uncultured Myxococcales bacterium
CGGTGCGGCTTCGCGCTCTTTTTTTTAATGCCCTTTTCCCGCGGCGGCAGCGCCGCGAGCCGGGCCACGGAGCGCTCGGCCTGAAGCCGCACCGCCGCGGACGAGTCGCTCTGCAGCGCCAGCAAGGCCGGCAGCGCTCGCCGATCGCCGAGGCGACCGAGCGCCGTGGCCGCGGCGGCCCTCACCGCCGGGGCGTCGTCGCGGAGCGCACGCTCGAGCGGCGCCCGGTAGGCCGGATCCTGCGAGTCACCCATGGCGAAGGCGGCCTGTACGCGCAGCCTGAAGTCCCGCGCCTCGAGCAGAGCGGACACGAGCGGCGGCTGCGCCTGCGCCGCGGCGCTGCCGGGGCCCACGAAGAGCATGGTGAGCACGGCCATGCGCACTCCGCGGCGAAGCGCCGCCTGCATCTCCCGCGATCCCATCGAGCGCCTACAGGATCCTCGGGAGCCGTGTAGGGGCGCAAGCCCCGTGCGCCCACAGGACACCCGCATCAGGGATCGGTGCACCCGTCTTCGTCGAGATCTCGGTCCTCTTCCGCGGCTTCGTTGGGGCAGCGATCGTCCGCGTCCGGGATGAAGTCCATGTCGTTATCGGGGTCGTCGCAGCCGTCTTCGTCCTCGAAGCCGTCGAGGTCCTCGGGGAGCTGAGCGCACTCGTCGCGGTCGTCGGGGATCCCGTCCCCGTCCGCGTCCTTCACCTCCGGCGTCCAGAGCACGCCGAGGAGGGCGCGCACGTCGGGAGAGCCGACGCCGCCTCCGAAGCCCGTCCCCACGGCGCCGAAGAGGGAGACGCCCCGGCGGCGGTAGCGGAACCCGAAGTCCCCGGCGACTTCGGTAACCCCGCCGCTTCCAAAGGGTTGCGTAGGGTGATGGCCCCGCACCTCGACTCGTACGTCGAGACCCGGCACCCAGGGCAGGGGGACCTTGAGCGCCGCGCCCCAGAGCAGCTCATCGTCGAGGACCACGCCACCCACGGCGCGCGCATGGGGGCGCACCCGGTAGCCGAGCATCACCCCGACCCCGAGGCCGAGGAGATGGAAGTCGCCGAGCGCCTGCGCGTCCACGGTGACCTGGTCTTCGGACGCGAAGGCGTTCGCCGCCGCCTCGGAGGTGAGCGGGAGCGTCGTCGCGACGAGGAGCGCGATGCCCGGACCGTCGCTCCGGGGATCGAGGCGGCCCCGGGGATCGCCGAAGACCCGCACCCGCAGCGCGAGCCGCGGATCGCCGAAGGCGCTCCCGTCGATGGTCGGTCCGCCATCCGCCAGCCGGCGCGTGTCCTCCGTCTGATGGAGCACGAAGGGGAGCGAGAGCGCCAGCGCCGCCCGGCCGCCGAGACCCACCTGGGCGCTCAGGTCGGCGCCGAGGCGATGCCGGATGACGTCACCTTCACCGGTCGCGTCCGCGGCGACGAGGAGGCCGCGCTGATAGGTGCTCATGAGCGCGAGCTGGAAGTTCCCCGGCCCGGGCATGATGGTGCCCTGCACGGCGAGGAAGCCCTCGTCGTCGAGCGTGGGGCGAAAGCGCGAAAGGGAGACGCGGCGTTGGGCCGAGGCTGGCGTCGCGGAGCCGATGAGCACCAGCAGGGCGAGCGCGCCGACGGCGCGCCGAGCGACGCGGACTCGGCGGCTCATTTGCCGTCGCTCTCCGCGAGCGGGAGCCTGCGGCGTGACGCGGACGGCCGCGACGCCACGGCAGCGGCGAAGCCCTCGAGGTCTCCTCGCGCCGGGGGGCGCGCCGCCGCGAGCTCCGCGTCGAGGAGGTGCCGAGGCCGCACGTGCCCGAGCGCCGCCAGCATGCTGCTTCGCAGCTCCGGGATGCGCTCCTCGAGGTCCGTGAGGAGCTCCTTCATTTGCTGACGCCAGAGATCCGGCTGCGAGCCGCAGAGGTCGCAGGGGAGCAGGGGGAAGCTACGCAGCGCGGCGTAGGCGGCGATGTCCGACTCGGCGGCATAGAGCAGCGGCCGAATCACCACGTGGCGCCCATCGTTGCTGACGAGCTTCGGCGGCATGGCGCCGAGGCTTCCGGCGAAGAAGAGGTTCAGCAGGAGCGTCTCGAGGGCATCGTCCCGATGATGGCCGAGCGCGATCTTCGTGCACCCGAGCTCGTCCGCGACCCGATAGAGGACGCCCCGGCGGAGCCGCGAGCACAGGGAACAGGTGGTCTTCCCCTCGGGGACCCGCTCCGTGACGATGGAGTACGTGTCCTCCCGGAGGACGTGGTGGGCGTGGCCCTCGGCGTCGAGCCATGCCCGCAGCGGCTCGCCGTCGTAGCCGGGGTGTCCCTGATCGAGGTGCACGGCGACGAGCTCGAAGGGTACCGGCGCCCGGCGACGCGCCCGGGCCAGGAGCTCGAGCAGCGTGTAGCTGTCCTTGCCGCCGCTGACGCAGACCATGACCCGATCGCCGGCCTCGACGAGGCCGAAGTCGCGGATGCACCGTCCAAGATCCCGCGCCAGGCGCCGCTCCAGGCGCGCCTCGCGGGAGCGCCTGTCCGCGATCCTCGTGCCGCCAGGAGGCGCCTGCGAAGGGGTCGGCGCATCGTCTTCGGGGCGTCGCTGGGCCTGCGGCACGGCGCCATCCTGACACGGAAGGGACGAGGCGCGAGGCGCGCCCCATGCGGCCCGCCGCGTCGGCGCGGAAACGCGCGCGGAGTGGCCTCGGTCCTGTAGGCTCGCGCCGTGACCTCTGCGCCACACTTTCGGAGCGGCACGCGCCGCCCCGTGGCGCTCCGCGTACGGTTCCGCATCGAGGGCAGCGACACGACTCACGAGGCCAAGACGACAGATCTGAGCATGGGAGGAGCCTTCGTCGAGACGCGGGTGCCGCCCGCTCCGGGGACGGACGTTCGCCTCGAGCTGGACGCGCCGACGGCGTGGGATCCCCTCGTCGTCCCCGCCGACGTCCGCTGGGCGGCCCACGGCGCGAGGCTCGAGGGCGCCGCCCGGGCCGGCTTCGGGGCGCGCTTCGGCGCCCTCTCGCTCGGCCAGGTAGGCGCTCTCCAGGCGCTCCTCAGGGCCGTGGGCTACGGTCCCGGGGGATCCCCGTGACCTCCGAGCCCAAGGTCTTCAAGCGCCTCACGGAGAGTGACATCGTCGTCGAAGGCGAGGGCACCTCGGAGCGCCTTCGCGCCGCCGACCCCTACCTCGGTCAGACCATCGATGGTCGCTACCTGATCACGGAGCGTCTCGGCGAGGGCGGCATGGGCGCCGTCTACGTCGCCGAGCACCTCAAGCTCGGCAAGCTCGTGGCGCTGAAGACGATCCACGCGCGCTTCGCCGACGAGGCGACGGTGAGCGAGCGCTTCAGCCGCGAGGCCATGGCCGCGGGCCGCCTCGAGCACCCGCACATCGCGAGCGCGATGGACTACGGCACCTTCGAAGCCGGCGGCGCCTACCTCGTCATGCAGCTGGTGCGCGGCCCCTCGGTCCAGCAGGTCCTCGAGACGAAGGGCGGGCTCGGCTGGGTGCGCGCCGCGTCCATCGGCGCCCAGATCGCCGACGCGCTCGCGGCGGCGGCGGACGAAGGCATCGTGCACCGCGACCTCAAGCCCGAGAACGTCCTCCTCGAGGACCGGGACGGCGCGGAGCACGCCCGCGTGCTCGACTTCGGGGTGGCGCGCATGCCGGAGGTGCTCGCGCCCATCGACGCCCACGTGAGGGGGCTGACGATGGAGGGCACGGTCGTCGGTACGCCGGGCTACATGGCGCCGGAGCAGGCGCTCGGGGAGAACCTCGACGCCCGGGCGGACCTCTACGCGCTGGGCATCCTGCTCTACGAGATGACCACGGGGGTCGCCCTCTTCGACGAGGATCAGCTCTCGGACATCGTCCGGCGCCAGCTCTCGATGCGGCAGACGCCGCGGCTGAGCGAGGTGAGCGGGGACGCGAGCGTGCCCGTCGTCTTCCAGAGCCTCGTCGATCGCCTGCTTTCGGCACGACCCGACGACCGGCCGGGGAGCGCGCGCGAGGTGCGCGAGGCGCTGACGGACCTGCTGCTCG
>CALCTH010000497.1 GCA_937893795.1 uncultured Myxococcales bacterium
CCGCTGCGACGAAGCTGCTCACGCCCAGGAAGGCGTCGACCATCATCGCCCGGGTGGTCTCCCCGAGGGTCCCCGGGGCCGCTGCGAGAATCACCAGCAGGACGGCCACGACCATGCGCCGATGGGCCTGCGCCGCGGCGGGTTCGGTCGGCGCGTCGGTCTGGGAAAGCGCATGCGGCACGCCTCTACAATATTGACTATGATTATCAATATCAACAAGCTCCATCCGATGGAGCGGCGCGAGGCGCCGACGGCATGAAGGAGCGAACATGCGCGTGGCGATCGTGTGGGGCAGCAACACGGGGCAGACCGAAGAGGCAGCAGGTCGGCTGAAGGAGCTTCTCTCCCTCGAGACGAGCCTCGACGTGTCGCGGGCCTCCCCGGAGGAGATCCTCGGCTACGACGTCGTCATCATCGGAGCGTCGACCTGGGACATCGGCGAGCTCCAATACGACTGGGAGGACCGTCTCCCGGAGCTGGAGGAGCTCGACTGGTCGGGGCGGCACGTGGCCTTCTTCGGCACCGGCGACGGGCTCACGTACGACGACACCTTCGTGGACGCCTTCGGTCTCATCTGGGAGCGGATCAAGGACAAGGGCGCCATGCTCGTCGGGCTCTGGCCCACGGAGGGCTATCGCTTCGCCGACTCGGCCTCGCTCACCGAGGACCGGACGCACTTCCTGGGCCTGCCCCTCGACAACGACAACGAAGCGCACCTCACCGAAGAGCGCCTCGTGGCCTGGGCGACGAAGCTGAAGGGCGAGCTCGCGGCGCTCGCCCCGTCGGCCGCGGAGGCCGCTCCGCCCGCCGGCTGAGCGCGCGGCGCTTGATCTCCGGCCCCTCGGGAGTGATGACCCTCCCATGGACGCGCACGCCCGGACGACGCCCGAAGAACCGCTCACGCCCGCCGACACGAGGGCGCCCACGCACGGCGAGCGCGCGCGAACGCTGCTCCTGGGCAAGACCACCGGCGCGCTCTCGACGGTGTCGCCGGCCGGCTACCCGCACGGCTCCTTCGTCACTTTCGCGCTCCACGAGGGCGACCCGGTCTTCCTCGTCAGCACGCTGGCGACGCACACGAAGCACCTCATGAAGAACCCGCGGGCGTCGCTGCTCGTCTTCGAGGACGAGCACGCGGACCCGCTCGCGAACGGACGCGTGACGCTGCTCGGCGACGCGCGCCGCCTCGAGGACCCCGGCCCGGCGCGCGACGCGTTTCTCGCCGCGCACCCGCAGGCGGCCTACTACGCCGACTTCGGAGACTTCTCCTTCTGGTCGCTGGCCGTGGCGGAGCGCCGCTACATCGGCGGCTACGGGCGCATGTCCTGGGTGCCGCTCGAGGACTGGAAGGGCGCCGAGCCGGACCCGCTGGCCGAGCACGCGGCGGGCATCGTCAGCCACATGAACGAGGACCACGCCGACGCTTGCGTGGCCTACGCGCGCGCCTTCACGCGGGCGAAGGAGGCGCCCGAGGCCACCATGGTCGGCGTCGACCGCTACGGTTTCGAGCTCTCGGTCGCGACGGAGAAGGGGCCGCGCCCGGCGCGCATCGCCTTCGATGACGAGGTCACGACGCCGGTCGAGGCGCGGAAGGCGCTCGTCGCGCTGGTGCACCGGGCGCGGCAGAGCTGAGCGCGTGAACCCCGCCGCCTACTGGGACCGCGTCGCGGGCACGAAGACCTTCGGCCACCCGCTCGACGTCGCGCGTCTCGAGGCGCTGGCGCCGGCGCCGCTGCGGGTGCTCGACGTCGGGTGCGGCGAGGGCCGGCTCCTCGAGGTGCTGCAAGCCGCCGGCCATCGGCGGCTCCACGGCGTCGACATCGCGCCCCGCATGCTCGAGCGCGCCCGGCGAGCGGTCCCGGACGCGACGCTCGCTCTCTGCGAAGGGCGCGAGCTGCCCTTCGATGACGGCGCCTTCGATGCCGTGCTTTTCGCCGCGACGTTCACCTCGGCGCCCGCCGCCGACGTGCAGCGCGCCCTCGCCACCGAGGCGATGCGCGTGCTGGCCCCCGGCGGCGTGGTCTTCGTCAGCGACCTGCCGCTCCAGGACGACGCGCGGAATCGGGCCCGCTACGCGCGCGGCGCGCCGGGCTTTCCCCACGGCGCCTTCACGATGGGCGACGGCGGCGTCTGCCGGCACCACGCCGAGGGTCACTTCGAAGCGCTCTTCGACACCCTCGAGCTCATCCGCCGCGACGCGCTCGACGGTCGCACCATGAACGGCAACCCCATCCGCATGCAGCAGCTCTGGTTCCGCGGGTAGCTCAGATCACTTCGGCCCCCGCAGCGCTGATGGCACCCGCAAAGCTCCAGGCGTTGCAGGTGGTCTCCGGTGCGCAGGAACCGGCCGTGCATCCCTCGGCTTCGCAGCGCGCGTCGGGAAGCACGCGCCAGCGACTTCGCTCCGAGGGCACGCAGTCCACGCTGCCATCCGGGGCGTCGGCCAGAAAGCGGCAGAGGAAATCGTCCAGGGGTCCCTGGTCGAGGTAGATGCCGAGGACGTCCTCGAGGGCGACGAAGCCACGCAGCGTTCCGCCTTCGGCGAACTCGTTGAGGGGCACGCTCGTGTCCCGGGCCCCCACGCAGGTGCGGTCCTCATGAAGCCTCCAGTCTTCGAGGACGAGATCACGGAAAGGGGCTTCGACGATGAGCGCACCCGCGGCGTCGAAGACGGGCACCACGACACGCGCGATGGGTTCCGTTGCGAGGACCTCGTCGTCGAGCGTGCCGAGGACGTCGATGGGGTCCCAGCGGGCCGTATCCGCGAGCAGCGGGTTCGACGTGGAGAGCGCGGGGGCGCGGCCCGTGAGGAGCGAGAGCGCGCCCGACGTCGCCCGGAGTGCCCCGCCCATGCGCACGCCGACGGCACCGCAGCCTCCCGTGACCTGCACGACCCAGTTGAAGCGCTCCTCGTCGATGGCGTTCTGAAAGAGACCCGTGATCAGCGGGCGGGTCGTCGCGGCCACCGAGCGCGGCGCGTCGAAGCGCAGCGACGTGATGCGCAGCTCGACGCCGTCCGGTCGCGCTGCGTTGCTCGCGCGGTGGCAGCACGGCAGCGCGAGCCCCTCGGCACTCGGGATGGCGGGCCCGAAGGGGCAGGCGCCGACGGAGGCTATGGGTGTCCCTGCGCCGACGGGCGGGCACTCCACACCCTGACCGCCCATGTCGGGGAGGCCATGCGGACCGGCATCGGTACTGTTTTCCCCTGCATCGTCCGCCCCAGGGCCGGCGTCGCCGCGCAAGTCGAGGACGTCCTTCTTCGCGCTGCCGCACCCCGCGAGCGCGAGAAGCAGGGCGAGCAACGCGGTCCTCGACCGCTCGCGCGCTGGATTCGGACGGCAAGGCAAGGTCACCTCCTTTGGCGAGCGAGCCCCAGTCTCGTCATGGCCGCTGGGGCAGCGCAAGCCTGCCCGCGAGGCCTCGCCCCCGCTCGAGCACTCGCTTCGGGAGCTTGCCGTCCACCATGCCCATGAAGGGCGGGCGAATGCTGTAGCCGAGCAAGCGGAGCATGGGCTCGCTTCGGCCGCGTGCGCTTTCCGGCGACACCGAGAGGGAGGAGTTCTTCTGGGTGGGGAGGTGCGGCTCGCAGTACTGCGCCGTGACGCACAGGCGAGAGGCGCCGCTCCGGTTCTCGCCGCCGCCGTGCCGGAGCCTCCGGAGGGAGAACACCATCGACCCCGCTCGGCGAGGCCTGACTTCCACCGGACTCCCAGCACTCAGGACACGAGGCCGAACCTACTCGGCCGCGATGGGCGCCAGCGCCGCCCCCTCCCCCGACGCCTCGGGGATCTCGACCTCCGCCTCGTGGCGCGTCGCGAAGAGCAGGTAGAGCGCCGGGACGAAGAAGAGCGTGAAGAAGCTGCCGATGGCCATGCCGGCCACCAGCACCACGCCGATGCTGTTGCGCGCTGCCGCGCCCGCGCCGGTCACCAGGATGAGCGGGAAGTGGCCGAGGATCGTGGCCGTCGTCGTCATCAGGATCGGCCGAAGCCGGGTCCGCGCCGCCTCGAGCACGGCGTCGATCTTCGAGAGCCCCTCGCGCTGCTTTTCGTTCGCGAACTCGACGATGAGGATGCCGTTCTTCGCGACCAGGCCGACCAGCGTCACGAGGCCCACCTGCGAGTAGATGTTCATCGTGGTCGTCCAGCCGTCCGTGAAGTGCGGCAGCATCGGGTTCGGCATCTTCAGGAACGTGAAGATCGCCGCGCCGAACATGGCGAGCGGCACCGAGCCCGCGAGCACCACGAGCGGGTCCCGGAAGCTGTTGAACTGCACGGCCAGCACCAGGAAGACCAGCACCAGCGCCACGGCGAAGCTGACCTCGAAGCTGTTGCCCTCGGCCTTCAGCTGCCGCGCCTCGCCCGTGTAGCTGAGCGTGTAGCTCCGGGGCAGCGTCGCCGCGGCCTGCTGCTCGAGGAAGCCGACGGCGTCGGCGATGGTCCGCGTCGGCACGCCGCTCAGCTTCACCGCGTTGAGCTGGTCGAAGCGGTTCAGCGTGCGCGGCACGGTCTCCGTTTCGAAGCGGGCGAGCGTACTGAGCGGCACGAGCTCGCCGCCCGGCGTCCGGAGCCGGAGGTTCGCGAGCTGCTCCGGGTGCGCCCGGTCCGCATCGCCCAGGAGCGGGATCACCTCGTAGCTCCGGCCGTAGCGGCTGAAGCGGTCGATGCGCCCTTCGCTCAGGCTCGAGGCCAGCGCCGCGCCGACGTCCGCCATGGTGAGGCCGCTCGCGAGCACCTTGTCCCGGTCGAGCACGATGCGAGACGAGACGCGGTCGTACTTCACGTCGATGAGCGGCGGGAAGGCGAAGAGCCCGCTCACCGCCGCGGCCTGCTGGAGCTTGGCCGCGTGCTCGAGCATCACGTCGTGGCCGTCCGTCGACATCATCACGATCTCGACGGGGAAGTTGCCGCCGCCCGGGAGCGCCGGGAGCGTGATGGGGAAGGCCTCCACGCCGGCGATGCCGCCCACGAGCTGCTGCACCTCGAAGCCCACCTCGGCGGCCGAGCGGTCGCGCTCCTCCCAGGGATCGAGCGCCACGCCCCAGAAGCCGCCGTCGGGGCCCGTGATCTGGAAGGTGTAGGCGCCTTCGTCGAGGCCGCGGAGCATGCGATCGATGCGCGCCGTATCCGGCGCCAGGTCCGCGATGGTCGCGTTCCCGGGCGTGTTGAGCAGCCCGAAGACGACGCCCTGGTCCTCCGCCGGCGCCAGCTCCCGCGGCGACATGGCGAAGAGGCCGAAGGTCGCCACGAAGAGCAGGAGCCACGTCGCGTAGATGGCGGGCCGGTAGCGGAGCGTGCCCCGGAGCGCCCGGAGGTAGTTCCGCTGCAGCCAGGCGAGGGCCTGGCTGCCGGCGCGGCTCACGGCGGTCTCCTTCGCGTCCGCGTCGGGCAGGAGCCGCTGCGCCATCACCGGCGAGAGCGTCAGCGCCACCACGCCGCTGATGGTCACGGCGCCGGCGAGGGTCAGCGCGAACTCCTTGAAGACCGAGCCCGTGAGCCCGCCCTGGAAGGCGATGGGCGCATACACGGCCGCGAGCGTGATGGTCATGGAGATGACCGGGCCGACCAGCTCCCGGGACCCGAGCGCTGCCGCCTGGACCCGCGACATGCCCTCGCGGATGCGCCGCTCGACGTTCTCGACGACCACGATGGCGTCGTCCACGACGAGCCCCACCGCCAGCACGATGGCCAGGATGGTCAGCAGGTTCAGCGTGAAGCCGAAGAGCTGAATCAGGAAGATGGCGCCGATGAGCGACACGGGGATCGCCGCCACCGGGATGAGGACCGAGCGGAAGGACCCGAGGAAGGCGAGGATGACGAGCGTGACGATGAGCAGCGTCTCGACGAGTGTCTTCACGACCTCTTCGAGCGCGGCCTCGATGTACTCGGTGGCGTCGTAGGCGAAGGTCGCCTCGATCTGCGGCGGCAGGTCCTCCTGGATGGACGCGAGCTCGGCGCGGACGCCGCGGATCACGTCGAGGCTGTTGGCGTCCGGGAGCGCCTTGATCTCGAAGAAGACCGAGTTTTGGCCGCTGAAGCGGACCTCCTGGTCCTCCGACTCGCTCCCGAGCTCGACGTTCGCGACGTCCCGAAGGCGCACGAGCCGCTCGCCCGTGTCCGCCACGACCAGCCGCTCGAAGTCCTCGACGGTCTCGAGGCCCGTGTTGGTGGAGAGCTGAATGTCGAGCGCGTCCGTTTCCACCGAGCCCGCAGCGGCGCGCACGTTGTTGGCACGGAGCGCGTTCGCCACGGCCGTCGCGTCGAGGCCGAAGGCCGCCAGGTCCTCGCTGCGTAGCCAGGCGCGCATGGCGAAGGTGCGCGCGCCGAGGATGTTCGCCGACTGCACGCCGGGCACCGACGCGAGGCGCGGCTGCACGACGCGCACGAGGTAGTCGGTGACCTGGTTCGGCGCGAGCACGTCGGAGCCGAAGCTCAGGTAGGCCGCGGCAAACTGACTGTCCGCGGACTGCACCTGGAGGATGGGGACCTCGGCCTCGGCCGGCAGATCGCCCCGCACCTCGTCGACCTTGGCGCTGATGTCCGCGAGCGCGCGGTTCGCGTCGTAGCCGAGCTGGAGCCGGGCCGAGACGATGGACACGCCGCGCCCGCTCTGGGACTCGATGTAGTCGACGCCGTCGGCCGAAGAGACGGCACGCTCGATGCTCGTCGTGATGAAGCCCGCGACGAGCTCGGGGTCGGCGCCCACGTAGGGCGTCGTGATGACCACCGTCGCGTTGTCGTTCCGCGGGAACTGGCGGACCGTGAGCGTCGTCGCCGCGTAGAGCCCGGCGAGCAGGATGGTCACGTTGACCACCACGGCGACGACGGGCCGCTTGATGAAGAGGTCGGTGATGGCCACGGCTCAGTCCTCGTCCTCGGGCGCGTCGGCGTCGGCCGCGTCGGCGTCGGCGTCGAGGATGACGCGGAAGCCGTCCTGCAGCTTGAAGACGCCGGAAGCCGCCACGCGGGCGCCGTCCTCGACGCCGTCCAGCACCTCGACCAGGTCCCCGCGGCGTTCGCCGAGACGTACGAAGGCCTGCTGCACGAGCAGCGGCCGCGACGACCCTTCGGCGTCGCGGTCATCGATCAGGAAGACCGAGGTGCCGTAGGCCGCGTAGCTCACGGCGGTCTCGGGAATGGCGAGCACCTCGCGCTCCTGGGCCCGGCTCAGGACGACGGTCGCGTAGGTGCCGGGCACCGGCGTGCGCCTGCCCGGGCGGACGTCGAGCGTCGCACGCACCCGGAGGCTCCGGCTGCCTTCGCGCACGGCGTTGTCCAGGGCGCGGACCGTGCCGGTGAGCGCGGCGTCGTGACCCGAGGCCCGCACCTCGACACGAAGCCCCGGCGCGAGGCCCGCGACCTCGTCCTCGCCCACGTGGAACTGCACCTCCGGCGCCTCGGCCGTCTGCAGCGACGCGACCACGGTACCCGCCTGCACGATCTGACCGGGCTCCACGTCCCGGATGCCGATGCGGCCGGCGAAGGGCGCCTTCACCACGCGCATCCGGACGGCGGCGGCGGCGGCATCTCGCGCGGCCTTCGCCAGGTCGCGGTCGGCTTCGGCGCGCTCGAAGTCGGCGTCCGTGCGGGCGCCGCGGGCGCGGAGCGTCTCCACGCGGGAGAGCTCGAGCTCTGCCAGCCGGAGCCGCGCCTCGGCCTGGGCCAGCTCCGCCCGCGGGAGCGCCGCGTCGAGGGTGAGGAGCAGCTGGCCTCGGCGCACGTCGTCGCCGGACTCGAAGCCGACGCGCGTGACCTTGCCGCCCACCTCGGCCGCGAGGGGCACCGTGCGCCGCGCGACGATGGAGCCGACGGCCTCCGAGGTTGCGGCCCAGGTGCGGCGGGTCGCGATGGCTTGCGTGATGGCGACCGGCGGGAGCTCGAAGTTCTCGCCGTCCTCGATCATCGCGCCGATCTGATCGGCCTTGGCGCCCACGATGCTGCCGAGCACCAGCGCCACGCTGAGCGCGATGGCCGCATAGGTGAGGGCCTGCCGGGCCCGGCTCGGGCGGGGTGCGTTCGCGTCCGTCAGCGGCTCGCTTTCCGCGGTCGTCTCGCCGTCCACCGCGGCGTCCACGGTCGGGTTCTCGCCGCTCTCGCGGGTGTCGTCGTCGTTGCTCATCGGGAAGCCTCGGCTGGGGACCAGGTCTGGGTCGCGGCAGCGAAGTCGAGCTCCGCGGCCAGGGAGCGCGCGTCGATTTCGGCGCGGCGGAGAGCGATGCGCGCCGCGTCCACGGCGACGGAGGCGCGGAGCACCTCGGCGGCGGTGGTGGCGCCGGCTTCGAGCTCGGCGACGCGGAGCCGTTGCGAGGCCTCGGCGGCGCTGAGCGCGGCCTGCCGCCGCGCGATCTCGCGGTCCGTGGCGAGAAGCCGGGCGCGCGCGACGCGGAGCGCGAGGGCCACGGCCTCTTCCGCCTGCCGGAGCGTGGCCTGGGTCGCGGCGAGCGCGGCGTCGGCCTGATCGACGGCCGTGCCCGAGGTCAGCAGGTCGTTTGGCGACCACGCGAGCGTCACCCCGATCTCCCACGTCGTGTCGAAGCGCTGGCTCGGCGGGAAGATGCGCTGGTTGGGGTTCGCGCTGACGATGTCGCCGTACACGCTGAGATCCGGGAGCTGGCCCGCGCGGGCCGCGGAGCGCGTCTCCTGCTGCGCGGCCTCCGAGGCCCGGAGCCCCTGGAGCTCCGGTCGCTGCGCGAGCGCGTTCGGCAGCAACGCATCGGCCGTGGGCAGCGCGCTTCCGGATGGCGTCGGCGGTAGCGCGAGCTGAAGCGGCGCCGCGTCGTCCACATGGAGCACCTGGGCGAGCTGCGCGGTCGTCACCGCCACCTCGGTCTCCGTGCGGGCCACCTCGGCCTCCGCGATGGCGACCGCCGACTCGGCGGAGAGCCCTTCCGCCGGCGTCGCGTCACCGCCCTCGAGGCGCGCCTGCACGAGGGCGAGGTCCGCCTGCGCCCGGCGGAGCGTCTCCCGCGCGACCTCGTCCGCGGCCCGCGCGGAGGCGGCGGCGAAGTAGACGCGCTGGGCCGCGAGCGCGACCTGCCGCGCGCCGTCTTCCACCGTGAGGTCGGCGACCGTGGCCTGGAGCTGGGCCGCCCGGCGCCGCGGCAGCTCGCGGAGCACCGCCGCGGTGAGGGAGTAGTCGAGGCGCGCGCGGAGCTCGTAGTCGTTCAGAAAGACGGGAAAGGCGGCCTGGTCGGCGTTGCCGCGCGTGAGCCGATCGAAGAGCGCCGCGGATGCCGGGTCGTTCACGGCCGCGAGCTCGCCGGCGACGCCAGGGTCCGTCGCGTCCAGGGGCGGCCCGCCGAAGGGCGGGTTGGTGATGGGGCTCAGCCGCCGGTAGCCCGCGCTGAGCGTCAGGCGCGGCACCAGGCCGATCACCGCGCCGTCCGACCCGAGGTGTGCGCTCTCGGCTTCGGCCCGGAGCGCCGCGAGCTCCGGCGAGGTGTCCACGGCCCGCTGCGACGCCATGGCGGGCGTCAATGCGTCCGGGTCGAAGCGAGGCGGCTGGGCCTCGGCGACGGGGCCGGCCGCGACGAGGACCGAGCCCACGAGGGCGACGCGGAGCGACGTGAGAAAAGAGAAGGGCATCTGGAAGCTCGGGAGCGAGGGGGCGGGGCGCACGGCGAGGCGCGGGGCTCGGAGAGTCGCGGGCGAAGGTCCGCCGCAACACAGACGCGGAAAGGCGCCGGGCGCTGCTCGCTTTGCACGCCCCTCCCGGGATCGCCCGAGCGATAGGCCGGGGAACTGACGGAACCTGTCAGGTTTGGTGGCGTTCACGATTCCGACTCCGTGGCACGGGCTGGACCCGAGGCCTGCTGGCGCGTCCCCGAACGTGGATAAATGATGCAGCTCACGCATCGTTGAGAAGCTTGCTGAAGCAGTATTGGGGCCGCCATCACCGGAGTAGAAATGCTATCTCGGTGACTGGACGATGCCTTAATGGCATCAATGACTCATGGAGCTCCGCCATCTTCGGTCCTTCGTCGTGCTCGCCGAGGAGCTGCACTTCGGGCGCGCCGCCAAGCGACTCGGCGTGGTGCAGCCCGCGCTGAGTCGCACGCTTCAGGGTCTCGAGGAGCACGTCGGGGTCCCGCTCCTGCGGCGGAGCTCCCGCCGCGTCGCCATGACGCCCGCGGGCGAGGCGTTCCTCGTGCACGCTCAGGCGAGCCTCGACCGGGCCGAGGACGCGTTGCGGGCGGCGCGGGTGGGGAGCGCCGACGACTACGGCCGCGTGCGCCTCGGCATGGCGAGCGGCGCCGCGCAGCCGGGCATCGGCGCGGCGCTGACGCGCTTTCGCCAGCGGCATCCCGGCGTGGAGCTGAGCCTGCATCGGGTCACGGAGGCGCGCCTCGGGACGATCCTCGCGGAGGGGCGCGTCGACGCCTGTGTCGCCTGGGACGATTCGGTGCCGGCCGCCTGCCGTCGCGTCCCGGTGGGGCAGGTCGCGCTCTACGCGGCCGTGCCCGAGACCGATCCCCTCGCCGCCGAGGACACCATCGCGCTCGCGCAGCTCGCGTCGCGGGACCTCGTCGTGCCCTCCCGGGCGACGAGCCCGCTGGTCTTCGAGCGCTTCACGGAGCTCTGCCGTCAGGCCGGTTTCGCGCTCCGGCCCGCGGTCGACATCGACACCATCCCGCAGACCCTCGCGCTGGTCAGCGGCGGTGGCTTCGTGGGCGTCGCGCCCTTCTCCGCGGGCTTCTCCTACCCCGGCGTGGCGCTGCGCCCCCTCGCGGGCATGCCGCTCCTCACCTACGAGCTCATCTGGCTCGCGACGGCCACCCCCGCGCGCCGCTGGGTGGACGCGCTCGTGGAGGTCGTGGTCGAGGGCCCGGAGAGCAGCGCCGCACACGCCGCCGTCGCAAGCTAGCCGTCGCCTCGTGGTGGTGCCCGGCCCAGGGTGCCGCTAGAACGCCCGCATGGCGGTGGCGTCGCTCTTTGGCTTTCGGGGCTCCGCGGACGCGGCGAGCCGGCGTGCGCACTGGCACGTGTCGCCGCTCGTCGACACCTGGGCCTACGCCTTCAGCTGGCTGCCCGTGCTCATCCCCATGATGCTCGTCGGGGATTCGCACCGCCTCGACTACCTGCCCGTGTACCTGGTCATTCTGGCCTTCACCGACGTGCACCGGCACTACGGCTATCCCTACGTCTACCTCGACGGGCAGATCTTCCAGCGCCATCCGCTCCGCTTCACGGTCTTCCCGGGCCTGATGCTGGTGCTCTTCCTGCTCAGCCCGACGCTCGCGGCGCAGCCCTTCTTCGTGAGCGGGGTCGGGCTGATGACGGGCCTCGCCGCGGTCGTCGCGCTCGTGCAGGTCATCAGCCGGGACCGGAGCGACCAGCGCCCGAGCGGCCGCGCCCATGGCGTCGCGCTCGCGGCTTGCTTCGGCGTCGCCCTTCTCGTCGCCGGGCTTCAGAAGGCGCTCTTCACGCCCGCCGACGCCTTCGACCGCATCGAGCGCAACTGGGCAGTGCTCGCCGGCCTCTTCGCCTTCACGCTCGTGCTCGACGCGGTCACGCTCCGTGAGCGCCCCGAGGCCCGCCGCGTGCGCTTCGTCGCGCCGGTGCTCGTCGCCCTCGTCGCCCTCGTCGCCGCGTTCCCCGAGGTGGGTCAGCGCTCCGTCCGCCTCGGCCAGGTGCTCAACGGGGCCGCGGTCTTCGCCGGGCTCTGGAACATCTGGCACGTCTACATGCAGAAGTACGGCATCTTCCGCATGTACAACGCGAAGAGCGGGGTACCGGACAAGGTGCCGGGCTGGGTCGACCGGCTGCTCATCGTCTGCTGGCTGCCGCTCTACCTCTTCTACGTCGGGCCGCTCTACCGCGACGAGGTCTTCCGCCTCTTCAGCCGCGGCCGGCAGATCCTCACGCCCGTCTTCGACGCCTTCGAGGCGCTCGCCGGCGTGATGCTCTGGCCCTCCATCGCGCTCGTCGTCTTCGCCGTGGGCAACTTCCTTCGCTGGGAGCTCAAGGCGAATGGGCTCCGCAACCGGGCGCGGCTCACCATGGCCCTCGGCACCACGCTCCTCTCCACGACGTTCCTCTATCTCCATCCGCTGAAGGCCTACCTGGCCTACGCCTTCAGCCACGCCATCGAGTACATGGTCTTCGTCTGGGCCTTCCAGCGCAGGCGCTACGCGACGCCGCTCGAGCACCGGCCCGTCATCGAGCGCTTCTTGCGCTGGCCGCTCGTGACCTACGTGGGGACCGCCGTGGTGCTCGGCCTCGCCTTCCTCTACCTCAAGTACTACGGCCGCTGGATCTTCCGCGCCGAGTCCCAGCCGGAGGTCGCGGGTCTCACCACGGCGCGTTGGGTGGGCTACTGGACGGTGTACCAGTCGATGGTCCACTTCTACTTCGACGGCTTCCTCTGGAAGATGCGCCTGCCCGCCGTGCGCGCGACGGTGGGCGCCAGCGACACGCCCGCGCCGGCGCCCGCCGAGTAGAGTAAGCCGCCCGACTTGGTCGCGCCGCTTCCGTCAACCGAGCTTGCGGTCGATGGCCTGCACCACCGAGACGGTCTTTTCGTCGTCGCTCTCGAGGAGGCCGGTGATCTTCCGGACCGCGCTGATCACCGTCGTATGGTCCTTGCCGCCGAAGCGGCCGCCGAGCTCCGGATAGCTCGTGCCGAGGCGCTGCCGGCAGAGGTACATGGCCACCTGCCGCGGATAGCTGACGGCGCGGTGCCGACGCTTCGACTTCAGCTCCGTGAGCTTGAGCCCGAAGTAGGCGCAGACCGCCTTCTGGATGTCCTCGACGGTGAGTGCCTGCTCCTGCACCGGGATGTGCGCGCGGAGAGATTCCTTGGCCAGGTCGAGGTCGATGGAGCGACCCAGGAGCTCGCCCTTCACCGCGATGCGGAGCAGCGTCCCCTCGAGCTCACGCACGTTGCTCTTCACCACCTGCGCGATGAAGTGCGCCACGTCGTCGCTCAGCGCGATGCGCTCGGCTTCCGCTTTCTTCCGCAAGATGGCGACGCGGGTGTCCACCTCGGGAGGCTGGATGTCGGCGACCATCCCGGACTGGAAACGGCTGAGGAGCCGTTCCTCCATCTCCGGAATGTTCTGCGGGTATACGTCCGAGGTAACGACGATCTGTTTGTCGGAGTGATACAGCGCGTTGAAGGTATGGAAGAACTCTTCCTGCGTCTGGTCGCGACCCGCCAAGAACTGGATGTCATCCATGAGAAGGACGTCGCAGTTTTCGCGATACCGGCGGCGGAACTCATCGATGCGGTGGTTCTGGAGAGACCAGATGAACTCGTTCGTGAAACGCTCGGCGCTCAGGTAATAGATGACCGCGTCGGGAGAGTCGCCGAGGATCGTATGACCCATGGCGTTCATCAGGTGCGTCTTGCCGAGGCCGACGCCGCCGTAGATGAACATGGGGTTGTAGCGCTTCCCCGGGGACGAGCCGACCGCGATGGAGGCGGCGTGGGCGAGCTGGTTCGAGGGCCCCACCACGTAGTTGTCGAAGCGATACTTCGGGTTGAGGTCACTCCCGCGCACCGGCGTCGGCGCCGGCGTATGCGTGGTGCGTGCGCGGGCCCGCGGGCGGGCCAGCGTCGAGGGCGGAGGGGCGGTAGACCCCGACGGCGCAGGGGGAACGCGCTCCTGCAGGTTCTCGTCCACGGTGAAGCGAAGCTGCGCGGGACGCCGGCCTTCCGCGGCCTCTTCGAGAGCGTCGAGGACCAGCGTCGCGTAGTGATTGTTGATCCAGTCCGCATAGAAGCGATTGGGAATCCGTAGGACCACCGCATCCCCCTCGACCGCCTCGCACGCCACCGGCGCGAGCCACGTCTCGAAGTTCTCCGCCGAAAGCCGACCCCGGAGGGTGGTCATGGCGCGGTCCCACAGTTCGGTCATTCGCTCTCTCCCCGGATTTTACGGCGCAATCGTCCGGCTCCCCAGGCTTTCCACAGCCTGGGGATAGTCTCTGGGGGCTCTGCCCGGAAACGAGTGGAAAACCGCGAAACGACGGGGAAGCTCGGGCCACGTAGTCAGGCCGCGCCAGCTTCCAAAAACAGACGTTACGCGTTCATCCTCCCCGTACACCGAGGCCACGTCCCGAGTGCGCGGCGGTTGGGCGGCGCACCCACGACACGGGCGGCATTCGCCGGGCCCCGAGCCTCCCTTCAGATGAGGTTGGCGAAGCTAGCAGGCTCGATCCGTCACGTCTACGACACCCGCGAGGCCAGAATGGAAGCGTCCGTGATCACGGTGGATTCTCCTTCCCACTCCCTCTGCGCAGGCCCGATGGCGCGACGCGTCGTCTTCCGCGCGTCTCACAACCACCCGAAATCGTGAGGCTTTAGCCGGCGACGCGCGTGCGCGGCGGTCTGCCGCACTCGCGATTGGGGAGATCAGTCGTGATTCGTTCGTGATCCCGGGGATCTACACGCCGCGGGATTCTTGGAGGGTGCTCGGCCGTTCGCTAGCGTGCCCCGGCGCGGGACGAGGCGCGGGAGCGAGGCGGTATGAGGCGGCGAGGCAGCAGGTCCATGGGAAGCGCGTCGAGCAGGGGGATGGCCCGTCGCGCCCGCGCGCTCCTCGCCACGTGCGCGCTCGCGCTCGTTGCGCTCACCTCGCCGGCGGCCGCCCAGACGGTGCTCCCGCCGGGCCCCGACACGACCCTGGCACCGCCCGGCGTCGCGCCGCGGGAAGACACCTACGAGACCGCGCGCGGCCTGGGCATGGGCATGGGCGGCCGCGCCGGCGCCACGGGCATCAACGCGGTGGCCTACAACCCGGCGAACCTGCCGCTCGTGCCGCTCTATCACCTGGAGGGCTACGCGGCGTATTTCCCCGGCTCGGGCACGATCTCCTTCGGCTCGGCGGTGGCCGACTCGATCACGAACCGCCTGGCGGCGGGCATCTCGGCGCGCGGCATCTTCGGGGGCAGCGACGGCGACGACGAGTCGCAGAACTACCGCGGCTACGACGGGCGCCTCTCGCTCGGCTTCCCGCTCTCCGACCGCATCGCCATCGGCCTGAGCGGTCGCTACCTGCAGTTCCGCTCGCGCGCTCGCAACGCGGCGGGCGAGCGTGTCGGCTCCACGAACCTCCGCGCCTTCACGCTGGACGCGGCAGCGCGCGTGACACCCGCCGAGGGGCTCCACATCTCCGCCATCGGCTACAACCTCATCAAGACCGACTCGCCGCTGGCGCCGCTCCAGCTCGGCGGCGGCGTGAGCTACACGATCCGGGAGGTGGTCACGCTCGCCGGCGATGCCTTCGCCGACCTGACCACCTTCGACGACACGCGGGTCATCTTTGGCGTCGGCGCCGAGATCCTCCTCGGCGAGAAGGTCCCGCTTCGCGTGGGTTACCGGCGGGACGACGGTCGCGGCCTCGACCAGATCACGGCGGCCCTCGGCTACGTCGAGCGGCAGCTTGGCGCGGACCTCGCGCTCCGCCAGGACATCGGCGGCGACGGAACCCGGCGGAGCGAGCTGCTCTTCAGCTTCCGCTACCACGTGCAGTAGCGCGCCCGGCCGCCTCCCGCTCAGTAGTTGCGGCTCCGGAGCACGTCCTCGAGCCGGGTCCGCGCGACGCCGCTCTCCGCGGCGACGGCACGCCGGAGCAGCCCGTCGACCTCGGGCTGGTCGTTGCGCTTCAGCAGCTCGCGCACGATCTCGCGCTCGCGCTGGTCGCCCTGGCGGAGCACGTCGACGAGCAGCTCCGCGGCCTCGAGGCTCGGGATCTTGCCGATGCTCTTCAGCGCCCGGTGGCGCACGGTGGCTTCCGGCGAGCTTCGGTAGATGCGCTGGAGCGGGTCGTAGGCGTGCGTGAAGTGCAGGGCCCCCACGGCCTCGAGCGCTTCCTGCCGCGCCGCCGGCTCCTCGTCCTGGAGGCCCTGCATGATGAGCACGTAGCTCCGCTTGAAGAAGAGCTGGCGCACGGCCCGGAGCGCCGCGGCGCGGACCCGGCCGTCCTCGTGCCCGTAGATGTGCTCGAGGGGCGCCAGCGAGGCGTAGATCTCGACGCGCCCGAGGTGCTCGCAGAGGCCGACGAGCGTTGCCGGCGAGGGTGGGCTCTCGAGGGCGCCGAGCTGGAAGAGCCGGCAGAGGAGCGCCCGGCGCTTCGTGTAGTCGGGCCACTTCGCGTCGAGGAGCACCTCGCCCATGGTCTCGGCCGCGTCGCCGCCCTGCTCCCATTCGACGACGTCGAGGCGCCAGATCTCCGGGTACGCCGTGTCCATGCGGAGGTAGTCCGGGAAGGGCACGGACTGGCCGTCCTCGTCTTCGACGCCGCCGAGGCGCGCCTGCAGCCGGGCGTAGCGGGCCTGGCGCTTCTCGCCGAGCTCGAGCTTCGCGAGCTTGCCGTAGACCTCGCGCACCCGGGAGTAGCTGCCGACGTCGTTGTAGGCGTCGATGGCCGAGGCGTAGGCGTTCTCGGCCATCTCCTCGGGGGCGCCGGCGCTCATCAGCTTCTCGGCGGCGGCGACCTGCGCCGCGGCGGCACGCTCCCGGTAGTGCCGTTCGTAGGGGAGGTTGTAGCGGCGGCTGAAGTCGGCGGCCTCCCGGAAGAGCGTGGCCGCGGCGTGGAACTCCTCCCGCCGGAGCGCGAGCTCCTGGAAGTCCTCGTAATACTGGAGGACGTAGTACTTGAGGTTGTCCTCCTTGAGGATGCGGATGCAGTTCAGGTAGCCCTCGGCGAGGTTCTCGAAGGCGCCGTCCTTCCCGAGCGTGAGCAGCACCTGGTAGCAGTCGAAGGCGCGCTCGCGGAGGCCCCGCGTCTCGAAGCCGTCCGCCGCGGCCTCGAGCAGGTGCATGCTGTCGATGATCGCGCGGCGCGCGGCGCTGGCGTCGCCGAGACGCTCGCAGGCCCGGCCCACGTTGAACATCACGAGGCCGCGCTCGTAGAGCGCGTCCCGGAGCCGCGGCGCGCGCGCCAGACGCTCCCAGAGCACCCGCGCGCCGCGGTCGTCGCCGGCCTCCTCGAGCTCGATGGCCGCGTGCCCGAGCCAGCCGGCCTCGCCGTAGGCCTTGGCCGCCTCTCCGCGGCGACCGAGCACGATGTGTGCGCGCGCCCGGTCCGTGGGCGCGTCACTGGCGCGAAGCGCGGCTTCGACCTGGCCCAGGAAGAGCAGGATCGTGGCGTTCGCGCGGTCGCGCTCGAGGGCCTGATACGCCCGGCCCATCAGCCGCAGGTAGCCGACGAGCTCTTCGTCCACGAGGTGCGCCCGGTCGACCAGGCTCCAGAGCGGCCCGAGCGCTTCCTCCGGCCGGCCCGTTTCGACGGCGGCGCTGGCCCGGCGCCAGGCGTCGCGTTTGTCGATGGTCGCCACGGGCCTGGTGTAGCAAATGCGGCGCGTTGCGGCGCGGGGCGGGGGCGCCAGAATCGGCGTCATGGACGCGGCCGAGATGCTCCGCCGGGGCTACACGCGGGAGACGGCGATCCGCCGGGACCGGCGCGGTCGCTGGTTCAATGGCGAGGAGCGCATCGAGCATCCCGGCGTCGCGCGCTCCTTCGACGGGTGGATCGAGCGCGCCGCGGACGGCCGCTGGTGCCTCCGGAACGACATCAACTGGGCGTACGTGGCCATCGAAGGGCCGCCCTACTTCGTGCGCGGCGTGCGGCTCGCGCCGGACGCGCTGCCCGTCTTACTCCTG